>CAZGUR010000180.1:0-6983 GCA_964529295.1 uncultured Rikenellaceae bacterium
CCGACTCTGAAAAAATAATGGCTTACATGGTGAAGCCTGCAGAGAAACATATGATACATTATGTGGAGTCGGCACCGGATGACCAGCTACAGCCAAAGCATCATGTTTACGAATATGCAAAACCGGGCGATGCGCTTCCACAGCATTATCCCCAGATATTTGATATTAAAACAAAAAAACATATCAGCGTTGACAGGACTCTTATCCCAAACCAGTACTCAGTGGGCAGGTACAGGTGGGGCCGGGACAGCAAAACGCTTAGCTATGAATATAATAAAAGAGGCCACCAGGTTTACAGGGTCATTAATATAGATGCCGAAACAGGAGAACAAACGATTATTATAGATGAAAAATCGGAGACTTTCATTGATTACAGCGGCAAAAGATACAGGAATAACGTAAATGACGGTAATGAGATAATATGGGCATCCGAAAGGGATGGATGGAACCACCTCTACCTTTACGACGGTGCAAGTGGCAGGCTTAAGAACCAGATCACCTCAGGTGAATGGCTTGTGAGGGATGTGGAGTATGTTGACAGTCTTAACAGGCAGATAATATTTATGGCCAGCGGCAAGGAAGAAGGAGATCCGTATTTTATTCATTATTACAGGATTAACTTTGACGGCACCGGCCTCCGCCGCCTGACTGAGGGTTATGGTAACCATAATGCCCACTTTTCTCCTGACAGGAAATATTTTGTGGATACCTGGTCTACTGTAGAAAATCCACCCGTGGCAGTACTCCGGTCAGCACTTACCGGGGCAGAGGTAATGAAGCTTGAAGAGGCCGATATTTCTGATCTCAAAAAACAGGGATGGAAAGCCCCGGAAGTATTTGTTTCAAAGGCAAGGGACGGGAAAACCGATATATGGGGAATAATAATACGTCCCCAAAACTTTGACCCATCGAAAAAATATCCTGTAATTGAATACATATATGCCGGACCGCATTCCAGTTTTGTTCCGAAATCATTCAGACCTTATATGGGCAACATGCACGCACTGGCTGAACTTGGATTCGTACTGGTGCAGATTGACGGGATGGGGACATCAAACAGGTCCAAGGCATTTCATGATGTATGTTATCAGAATATAAAGGATGCAGGCTTCCCTGACAGGATATTATGGATGAAAGAGGCAGCTGATAAATATCCCGCAATGGATATATCACGTGTAGGTATATACGGGACATCTGCCGGTGGACAGAATTCAACGGGGGCTCTTCTGTTCCACCCTGAATTTTACAAGGTTGGCGTATCATCCTGCGGCTGCCATGATAACCGCATGGATAAGATATGGTGGAATGAGCAGTGGATGGGATGGCCTGTAGGACCGGAATATGCTGAATCATCAAACGTTGATAACGCCCATAAGCTGGAAGGCAAGTTGCTTCTTATCAACGGGGAGATGGATAATAATGTGGACCCTGCCTCAACAGTGCAGGTTGTTGACGCCCTGATTAAAGCAAATAAGGATTTTGACTATTTACTGGTTCCGGGGATGAAACACTCAAGCGGTGGTGACTACGGAGAACACAAACGCAGGGATTTCTTTGTAAAACACCTGCTGGGCGTGGACCCGCCGGAGTGGAATCTGTTTTAACCTGCTATACGGTTCGTTTATTAGATATTTTCAGTCAGGCGGGATAATTCCCAATATACCTTGCACAGGGCTGAGTATTTAGAGACATTTCCGGATAAGACCGGGTAAGAAGTGATAAGTGCCCTGAGGATGTTTAAGCAGAAAGAACTTAAACTTAAGGGGGTACAGGATTGTTTAGCCTGTATGCAAGATGATCGAAAAATAGTATTCTATGATGGTTACTGCGCCCTCTGCAATAATATTGTACGCTTTATACTTAAAAGGGATAAAATCAAATTTTTCCATTTCAGCTCATTGCAGTCAGAATTTGCATTATATCATGTCCCGGTAAGGCTCCGCGAAAACTATGATAGTATAATACTCTATTCAGATGGGAAATACCTTCTCAAATCAGAAGCTGTTTTCACTATAATCCGGCATATTGGGGGTATTTATAAATTACTATTATCCTTCAACGTGCTTCCTGAATCCCTTAATGACAGGATCTATGATATAATAGCCAGAAACAGGAATAATTTTTTCAAACGGATGGATCATTGCCCCATGCCCCCTGCTGAACATTCTGAACGTTTTCTCAGTAGCGCCAATAAAAAAATTCAGTAGCTGCATTACCAAATGCTATGCATTAATGCCCATCCCCGCAATGTTTTCGGGGGCAAGACCGGGATAATCCTATCCGCTAGTCGAATTTATTTATTACATTTGATGATTAAGGCGGAAGGCCCTTTCCTTCCTTCGAAAGCGCTTATATATTAATAAAAATTAACAGAAAAACATGCTGAATTTAGATTACATAAGATCACAATTCCCTGGACTGAACACAGACTGGGTACTGCTTGACAATGCCGGCGGATCACAGATAGCAAAGCCCGTGGTTGACAGGATAAATGAGCACTTCTACACATCCAATGTGCAGCTTGACGGCTCCTACCCTCACTCCGTTCTTGCCGAAGAAAGACATGCTGAAGCACACAGGAAACTGGCCGAATGGATTAATGCAGATGACCCCAGGGAAATAATACTTGGATCCTCAACCACGCTCCTTGTCAGAATACTGGCTGATAATTTCAGGAGAATACTGAAAGACGGTGATGAGATAATAGTAAGCAATTGTGATCACGAAGCAAATATCGGGGCCTGGAGAGAACTGAGGAACTACGGTTTCACAATAAGGGAGTGGAAGCTGAACCCGGAAACGATGCAACTGGAAAAAGAGGATCTTGAAAGCCTGCTGAATGAAAAAACCAGGCTGGTAGCATTCACTGCCGCCTCCAATGTGCTGGGAATGCTGAACCCGGTAAGAGAGTTCACACGCATGGCACATAAATACGGAGCAATGGTATGTGTGGATGCCGTGGCCTACACTCCTCATCGCCAGGTTGATGTTCAGGAAACCGGTGTTGACTTCTTTGTTTTCAGCTTTTACAAGACCTATGGTCCCCACTATGCAATGATGTACGGCAAGTTGAATATCCTTAACGCCCTCCCGGGATTTAACCACTTCTTCATAAAGGAACCACCCTATAAATTCCAGCCGGGAAATTATAATTTCGAGTTTTGCCATGGTCTGGGTGCCCTGCCGGATTATTTCACAGACCTTGCAGAAAAGCATGGCTATACAGGAAATGATAATGCCGGGGAAAAATTCAGATATATATATTCGCTGATAGCAAAACACGAGGAAGAACTTTCCTCCAGGGTACTTGACTATCTTAATTCACGTAAGGATATTATGATAATCGGCAGGAAGGAATCATCCTCGGATATACGTGTTCCGACAATTTCATTTGTTCAGAAGAACCGTGACAGCAGGGAGATAACACTGCAAACCGATGAAAAGAAAGTGGCGATCAGGTGGGGACACTTCTATGCATACAGGCTTATCCGCGATCTAGACCTGGAAAAACAGAACGGGGTTGTAAGGATATCACTTGTACATTATAACACACTTGAAGAAGCAGACAGGCTGATCAAAGCACTTGATTATGCATTATAGTTATAACTTTTCATGATCAATCAGCTTAGCATTGAAAAACAAGGTAAATTCAATACTGCTGGCCATAGCATCCTGCCTGCTCTGGTCCACTGCATTTGCAGGTATTAAAATAGGATTGGAGTATTCCAGTCCGCTCGCATTTGCCGGTACAAGATTCTTTATATCCGGACTGCTGATTCTTCCTTTTACCTGCAGGCCGGGAAGGTATATCCGAACTGTAAAAGATAATTACGGCATATTATTATTACTTGCCCTCACCCAGACATTTTTAAACTATGCTTTGTTCTATTCAGGCATGGACCTTGTTCCGGGTGCCGTAGGCGCAGTTATTATCGGTGTCCAACCTTTCATAATTGCTGTTATTGCCGCTCTTATGATCAGGAATGAACCTTTTACAAAAAAAAGAACGGCAACACTTATTGCAGGCATAGCAGGGGTTGTTTTTGTGAGCTTCGGCAGACAATCGCTTGATCTTGGACAGGAACTGGAAATATTAGGAATACTCTTGCTTCTCGGAGTAAATTTCACCTCCGGTTTCAGTAATATTATAGTTTCCAAATACGGTAAAAAGATCAACCCTCTTGTTTTAAGCTCTTTCTCATTGCTTGTAGGCGGACTGGCATTATTCCTGATTTCAATACCCCTGGAGGGATATAACTCATTCCCACAAAACTTCGAGTACTGGGCATCACTGGGATGGCTCAGCTTTATGTCTGCGGCAGCATTTTCCCTCTGGTATAAAGCCCTTCATATACCGGGTGTCAAAGTTTCTGATCTCAATCTCTGGAAATTCATTATTCCGGTTCTTGGTGCAATACTCAGCTGGATAGTGCTGCCCGGTGAACAGCCAGACTGGATAACAATTACAGGTATGATTATAATATCCACCTCACTGTTCTTCTTTTTTAAAAGAAAGCCCAGGGAAAACAGAATAATCAAAAAATAAACTACATTCCCATAAATGTATAAAATGCTTAATAATATCATTGATACCCTCACCCAAATCAGAATTTTTTCATATTTTAGCAGAGGTAATTACAAAATCCAATAATATCAACGCTATGAAAAGTAAAAATTATACAGTTATAAGTGTTGTTTTAACACTTTTAGTAGCCTTTTTCGCATCATGCGCAGGCAATGATGCGGAAAAAGGTAGTTCAAACCTTGCATTAATAGCCAGCCCGATATCGTCATCAGGCTATATGACCCCGGAAAGAATGGCCATAATTAACGATGGTGTTATTCCGGAAGGCAATGAAGATACCAGGAATAAAGCCTATGTATTCTGGAGCCGCAGGCCTGCAGATGCCGTGTGGATTGAATATATATGGCAGGAGCCCGTTTCCATTGATGAGATCCATCTGCACTGGGCAGACACTAATCAGAGAATTGCCCTGCCTGTGTCATATAATATAAAATACAGGGATGGAGATAAATACATGCCGGTTAATATTATCTCAGGCGGGGAAATCGATGCAGGGAAGCCTGTTACTTTAAACATAGAAGAGATAGAGACAGAAAATCTGCGTCTTGAAGTAAGCAATAAAGAGGAAAAGACTTCTGCCATTTTTGAGTGGGAGGTTATTTCTTCAGACCCTTCTGCACAATATGCTCCGATTGCAGATGCCGGTCATGAAAGAAGCGTTATTACCGGGGGCAGGACTTTTTTAAACGGTACTTACAAATCTGTAAGCCCGGTTAAAAGCACCCGCTGGAAAAAAGTATCGGGTCCGGGCAAAGTCAGTTTCGAAGATTCAAGATCCGCTGAAACAACAGCAACATTCTCAGAGCCGGGAACGTACACACTCTCATTTGAAGTAAAGGCGGGAAGAATGAAAGAATCCTCCGAACTGATAGTACAGGCACATAATCCCCCGCCGGAAGAGAGGCTTAATGTTGTATATACAAAAAAGTATAAGATAGATAACCCTTTATGGAATTCAAGGGCCAAAGCCATAATTGTAAACTGGATACCATGGTGCATAGACCAGATCAACAGAGATGATCTGGAAAGAGGGGAAGGTGGAATAGACAATTTTATTGAGGCTGCCAAAGCATTGCGCGGAGAGCCTCACGGAAGGCATAAGGGATACGTATTCTCCAATGCATGGGTGCACCAGACTATTGAGTCCATGAGCATTGCACTTATGGTTGACCCACAGGGCGATAAGGAAATAATTGAAGCCCAGGAAAAAATGAAAAAAACCATAGAGGAGTGGATACCCATTATACTTTCTGCCCAGGAAAGTGACGGATACCTTCAGACGGCCTATACCCTGCGTGACACAAGCAGGTGGAAAGAAAGATGGTCACCTGATAACAGGTCAACACATGAGGGATATGTAGCCGGTTATTTTATCGAATCAGCCATTAACCATTATACCCTCACCGAAGGCACTGACACACGGCTGTATGACGCCGCCAAGAAGCTGGCCGACTGCTGGGTTGATAATATCGGTCCGGGTCCTGATAAGCAGGAATGGTATGACGGTCACCAGGAGATGGAACAGGCCCTTGTACGTTTCGGACGCTTTGTAAATGATATGGAAGGCAACGGACGTGGCGATGCATATATTGACCTTGCAAAATTCCTGCTTGACAACCGTGGAGGGGGTTCTGAATACGACCAGAGCCATGTGCCGGTACAGCAACAGTATGAAGCCGTAGGTCATGCCGTAAGGGCTGTATACAGCTATTCAGGCATGGCCGATGTTGCAGCTGAAACAGCTGATACTGATTACCAGAGTGCCGTTATGTCCTTATGGGACAATATGGTAAACAAGAAATATTATGTTACCGGTGGTGTTGGCAGCGGGGAAACATCAGAGGGCTTTGGACCGGATTACTCACTAAGGCATAACGCTTATTGCGAATCATGCTCCAGCTGCGGGCTAATTTTCTTCCAGTACAAGATGAATCTTGCATATCATGATGCCAAATATGCCGACCTTTACGAAGAAACGATGTATAATGCTTTGCTCGGATCACTGGACATAGAGGGTGAGAATTTTTACTACACCAACCCGATGACTCAACGCAATGACCGTTATTCATGGCATGTATGTCCGTGTTGCGTTGGGAATATACCGCGAACACTTCTGATGGTGCCTACATGGACATATGTTACTGATGACAAGGGTATCTATGTCAATCTTTTCATAGGCAGCACCATAAAGCTTGAAAATGTTGCCGGTGGCAGGGATATTGAAATGATACAGGAAACTGATTACCCATGGGATGGAAAGGTTAAGATTACGGTAAATCCTGATAAACCCGGGAATTTCAATATTAATGTCCGCATGCCCGACAGGAACACCAGCCAGCTCTATACTGCCATACCTGAGGTCAATGGCATAAGTAATCTGACCGTGAACGGGGAAAAA
>CAZGUR010000181.1:0-6127 GCA_964529295.1 uncultured Rikenellaceae bacterium
TACGGGAAGCTGGGTGTTGTACTTAAGGCATGCGCACCGATCAGATTGCGAGAGTGACAAGTTTAAAATAAAGTAATAAAAATATTACTTTTATCTTGCATGAAAGTAATAAATGTATTACTTTTGTATTGTTACTTCGTTCTTTGAAGTAATAAATTTAATGGAGTTTATAAAATGACTACAAAAGAAGTAGAAGATTTGCTTGTAGAAGATGGATGGTTTTTTCATAAGCAGAAGGGATCTCATCGTCATTATAAGCATCCCACGAAAAAGGGCAAGGTTACGATACCATTTAAAGGCCCAAAAGATTTAGGAAAGGGTACGATTGCTAGTATTCTTAGACAGGCTGGCTTAAAATAGCCAGCTTGTCTTAAATCAAGATCGAATCACAGATTTTACAGTTAAAAACAATAAAAAGGAAACACAAATCGCAAAATATTAATCAAAACAGAACTATCAATGAAAACTATACAAGTCGTTCTCGAAAAGACCAAATCAGGGAGTTACTCTGCCTTTGTACCTGATTTACCTGGGTGTATATCAACCGGGAAATCTTTTCAGGATGTCAAAAACAGCATTACGGATGCTGTTGAATTTCATCTGGAAGGAATGAGAGAAGACGGAGATGAAATTCCAGAAATATTTGCCGGGGAATATAATTTATCATTCAACATAGATGTTCAATCATTATTTGAATGGTTCTCTGGCATAATGACCAAATCGGCAGTAGCGAGACTTACAGGGATGAATCAAAGTCTAGTAAGCCAATATGCAAGTGGAGTTAAAACCCCAAGTCCAAAACAAAAGAGAAGAATTGAGGAAGCTCTCCATGATTTTGGGGAAGAGTTAAGCAGTCTTTCTCTATAAACAAGAAAATATAATCCAGCCACGATGTATACATCGGGGCTTTTTTGTCCTTTTTTCCATTTCCTCCTTGCCATATTTTTTTATATGATTACCGAAGATATAATATCAGGAAAAAAAAGAGAGACAATAAATCATCCCTATGGCATAAGACTATTTGAATTAGCTGAGCGCATTAGCTGCCGCCGTACCAGAGGTACCCTGGAGCTGAGCTTTGGGGAGAGAGAGCCGGGACAGGGACCCGGGACAGAGACCTGGAACAGAGAACAGGGACAGAGACCTGGAACAGAGAACAGGGACAGGAGCCGAAAAAATTATCTTATCAAAAGAAAGCGATCAGTAGGTCAGACAATTTTTGAGGACTTTCGATTGCCGGGCAGTGACCAACACCGGGAATAATATGTAATTCCTTTTCTTCGTCCGACAGTCCCGTCAGTGCCTTGTAAATCAGTTCAGCATGTCCTGTGCCAACAACATAATCTTGTTCTCCCTGGATGATAATGGTTGGTGTCTTGATAGTTTTCAGATCAGGCTCAATATTGATATTATTATACGAAGGAGTATTTCGGAACGCGGCATTGACAATCTCTGCTTTTTCGCCAATTTGCGCATATTCATCCTTTGAATATTTCATTAACTGAAGCATGGCTGTGTCATTGATAACATCACTGAACGAAATGATTTTGGAAGTATCGGCAAAATAAGCGTTAAACCCCAGCCTGGGAGGCACTTCATGCTTCATCCAGTTTACATCAGTATGAAAATGTTCAAAATTGCTTTTTTTAATTCGCGCCAGTTCGCTTACGATATGCTCCAGCTCATTTTTTCGTTCTTCGGAAATGCCGGTTTGCAGCAAAGCTTTTGCTTTCTTCGTCTCAAAATCGATAAGTGAATGGTTCTGGTAGTTGCTGTTAACCTTTCCGTCGATGCAGGCATATGAACTGACTTTATCCTGGATTTCCAGCAGGTATAAAAATCCATACATGCCACCCCAGGAAGTACCCATCAGGTTTACTGTTTCTTTTTCATAGCGACTCCGCAGGGTGTCGATCACAATATCCAGATCTTCAATATACTGCTCTACTGTAAGCAATGTTGTATCCGTGCATTCCAGTGACTTACCGCATCCCCGCTGGTCGAGGTAAGCCACAAGAAACTTATCTTCCAGTCCGGGTCCCATCAGCTTTATATCTATACCTGAATATCCACCCGGACCACCATGCAGGTTCACTATCAAAGGCTTATCCGGATTTCCCCGAACCCGGACATAAAGCTGCGATTCAGGCACCTGTACCATTATTTCATTATCGATATGATTTTGGGGCGCGGAGGTATTACAGGACAGTGCAAAAAGCACCATCCCTGTTATCCCTGCAATCTGAAAAATCATACAGGCTTTTATTTTCCGGAGTTTAATCAGCATAGTGGTAATTTTGAGGTAAGGTAGTTCTATTTTTTTCCAACACAACCTGTTAATGAACATTATATTCAACTTCTATTGTTGTAAACTCTCCGTAGCAAAAATCACCTTCAGGTCTTTTATACCATGCTCCGGCCTGCCGGGGGAGTGTATTTTGTCCAAATGTACCGTATTCCTCTACCGGTGTAAACCATGGTCTTTGAAATGATTCTTTTCCTGCAAGCTCGTAACGGTCGTTGCTGATGAAGTTTACCAGCCGGCCATCATCGTTGAACTCGAGTAGGGCTTTGACTTTCTGGGTGCCGGTTTTGTAAGTAGCTTCAAGCTGCCTGTCGCCGAGCTGTTTCCATTCAATATTATCCATGTCAACAAGCACCGCAGGCGCGAAAAAGCAGATGTCGTTTAAAAAAGTAACCGTTTCGCTCTGGTCCATTTCCTGTCCGTCCACATCAATTATTTTAAACAGGCCTGCCAGTTTTATTTTCATATATGCTTTTTCGTCCCGGTACAAATGCAGTCCGTTTGCCGGTATACCCATCTTTTTAGCCCTTATATAAAATGCCCGCACAGGCTTATCAAAAAAATTGTATTGTTCCGATGTGAAATACATCCACGGCTCATCGGGATTTGAGCGCATGCGCCCCTTGAACACGATCTTAACATTATTTACATGTTCCTGTCCTGGTACCCCGCTGATCTTTAAAAAATCCCGTAGCAATGGCGGCAAATCGTCCAGGTCCTGTTCTGTTATGGTATCTGCAGGCATTTGCGATGTACGGGCTAAGCCTTCCTGAACCACATTTTTATATGTGCGCCTCAGGTTCTGTCCGAAAAGCCCGGAGATTGAAAATAAAATCAGTGTCATAATAATTATTGTTTTTTTCATCAGTTTAAAATTACTTCGTGAGCTCGCAAGCCCGGTTCATTGTCGATTTATATAGCATTGGTTTCTTTGTGAGTAGTAGCACGATAATGAAGAAGGACATAAAAAACAGCACTTTCATTTTTGATAAATATATAAGAGAACCTGCCTTCAGGCAAGTCCTCTTACATTCTTAAATTGGTTTTACAGGAACACAAATGTCAACAATAAATTTTCCATCTTTTGGCTCCTCCGGGTACATTTCAAAACAAGGTTTGTCATCAGGTTGGTACCCGCTTGTCGGAAACCATTGACCGTAAATCCAGTTCCATGCTTCTTGAAAATCCTGAGCGGTAAGCTCAAAACGGGCAATTACGTACCTGGCCTTCTCAATTTCCATCTTTCCAAAATCACCATCAACTTTTGTGTCAGCTGGCACAGTAATGCAAACGCTCATTCTCAGTTTATCTTCATTGGTTACATTTGGGTCATCATGGTAGATAACCAGGGATTTGAAATCCTCACCACCTAATAAACCTCGTGGGCCTGCCCAGGAAAACAATCTGTTCCAGATTTTCTCGAACAATTTATCGTCCCCTTGGTATGGGCCAATGTGCCTGATGTAGGCAACTGTCATTTTCGGAAGTTCTTTGACTTCCACACTTTTGTTTAATTTCATATTTGTCCTCCATTTAATTGTTTTTAATTCAGGACAAAAATATTGAGTAGGCTTCTTTTCGCTTTGATGACTATTGCTATCTTGTTGACTTAAATTGCTGTATTTTGATTTTTGCGACCTGTATTGAGAAGCGGATACCTGAAAATACTTTTTAAAATTCCGTGAAAATATCGATATATCGGAAAAGCCACATTTGTGAGCTATCACTGAAATACTCTCCTTTTTATCTGTTGCAATTAACATTGCAGCTTTTTCAATCCTGATCCTTAAAATAAACTGAAAAGGTGTTTCGCCTACAATTGAATGAAATATTCTGCTGAAATGAAATTTGGAAAAACTGGCAACTTCTGCTAATTCCTCTAATGTCATGGATTTCTCTAAATGGGTTTCAATATAATCAAATGTTTTATTGATCCGGGATATATATTCTGTATGTACTGGTTTTACTTCATTCATGATATTATCAATATTTTGGGGTCTTCTTACACTTGCTCAACGGTTCAGCCACTTTTTAAATTCCGGCGAATGGTCAATGCTTACAATAGTATCAAGCTCATTGTCGGCTTTGGGTTTCAGCTCCAGCTTCACCCGGCCGCGTGAATAAGTTACCATATTGGCAATTGATGTAATGTTGATAAGGTATTTACGGTTAATGCGGAAGAAGGAAGAAGGCATAAGCATATCCTCCAGCTTATCCAGGGTAAAATCGACACTGTAGGTGCTGCCCTGGGCTGTACGCAGGTAAACGCCTTTATCCATTACAAAGAAGTAGGCAATGTCCTTTACCTCAACCATCCTGATCTTTGAGCCTACCGTAATGGAAAAGCGCTCCCTGTACTTTTTTTCGTTGGTGGTCAGCAGCTTGTATAGCGATTGCAGGTCAACGGAGTCACGGTGCAGACCGCTGAAATCCTCGTATTTTTTTAGTGCAGCAGCAAGCTCCTCGTGAACAATGGGCTTAAGAAGGTAGTCGATACTTTTCAGCTTAAACGCCTTTATGGCATATTCATCGAATGCCGTGGTAAAGATCACAGGACTCGAGATATTTACCTGTTCGAAGATGGCGAAGCTGAGATCGTCCTCAAGGTGGATATCCAGAAATATAAGATCGGGTTCGGGGTTTGACTTAAACCACTTTACCGATTCGGTTACCGATTCCAGTTCAGCAAGTATTTCGATTTCGGGATTATAATCCCGGATCATTTTTTTCAATCGCAAAGCGGCAAACGCTTCGTCTTCTATAATTACGACTTTCATATTTTTTGTAGTATTAATCGTTTTCAATTTTTTCTTGTCTGAGCAGTGGCAGCTTGGCAATGAAATGCTCCTTTGTTTTCCGGAACACGGGTTTCTGATCTGTCACCAGTGCACACCTGCGTGTAATATTTTCGAGACCCACCCCTGTTGAAACAAATTTTGTTTCCCTCACATTCAGGTTGTTAACAATTATCAGGCGCTGCTGCTCATCAACAGATATTTCAATTTTTAAAGGCTGGGCCTTTGAGAATGTATTGTGTTTAATGGCATTCTCAATTATCAGCTGTATGGCCAGGGGCAGGATCAGGTAATCATAGTAGGCTTTATCGATTTTAATATCGATGAATAGTTTCTTCATAAACCTGATTTCGAGCAGGAACAGGTAAGCATTCAGAAATTCCAGCTCAGTGCTGAGGCTGACCAGGTCCTTCTCCTTATTCTCCAGTACATAGCGGTAAACCTTCGACAGCCTTTCGGTGAATGACTCTGCCAGGTCGGGATCAACCTTGATTAAGGAGGTTAACACGTTTAGACTATTGAAAAGGAAGTGCGGGTTTACCTGTTGCTTCAGCACTTCGAACTGCGACTGCAGGTTCTCTTTCTGCAATTTGAGCAGCTGTGTATTCGCTTCGGTAAGCTGTTTTGTGCGCTCGGCAATGCTCTGTTCAAGGGTATTGTTGATACGCTCCAGTTCCTCTTTTGCCTTTAGTATTTTCTGCTCCTGCTTTATTCTCTCAGAGATATCAATGATGATACCCCTGCGGCCTACAACCTTGCCATTGCGTATTATGGGTGAGCCATAGATCAGCACCGGACAGGTTGAGCCATCGGGTCTCTTTACGGTATACTCGAGTGGAGTGGAGAGCATGGCCTGGTTTGACTTTTTAATATTCTCCTGAACCCTCGGCACATCCTCCTTAACCATATAATCAAGGGCAGATATTTTCTCATCCGGATTTTCGGGCATTGTTATTCCGAAAAACTCCTTGCCCGATCCGTTGACAAATAATATGTTACCCTCAATGTCAAGTTCAAATATCGGTTG
>CAZGUR010000181.1:6137-6970 GCA_964529295.1 uncultured Rikenellaceae bacterium
CTGGTCGCTCGGAACGAGGTCCAGGTTAGGGCGGCCTTCAGTGATGACCTCTTTAAAGTTCCGCTCACTCTCTGCTGCAGCCAGTTCAGCCTCTTTCCTTGGGGTGATATCAGTAATAATACCGTCCAAAAACATCAGTTGCTCACTTTCATTGTAAACCCCTTTGCCGTTCTCGTTCACCCATATCACCTGTCCGTTTTTATGAATGATCCTGTACTCAAACTCGTAATGCTTTTTCCCTTCAGTGGCTTCAAGAATATTCTTCCTGCACAGTTCCCTGTCGCCGGGATGAATAATGGAAGCATAGCTAAGGCTTTCATTATCTATAAACTCAGACGCATGGTAGCCGGAAATATCAAAGATTTTATCGCTTATATATTTCATCGTATAATCTTCATCCGGGAGGCAGCGATAGGCTGCCCCTGCCAGGTTCAGTATGATGCTGTTAAGCTGTCCGCGACTCGCATCCAGCTGCCGGGTTATGTCTTCACGCTTTTTTATCTCCTCTTCCAGGTGCCTGTTCAGCCTTTTTTCCTGTTCTATCAGTTGACGGGCATAGTTATTCTTCTCCTCTTCAATTTTTATTTGCGCCTCGTATTTCGCACTGTTGGCAGCCTCTGTTATCAGCTCCTGCTGCAATTTTTCGGCTTTCACCTTTTCCTTCATGCTTTCATCGAGATATATCCAGGCTTCAAGGATTGACATAAAAAAAGCATTCACCACGGAATAGATAAGTGCATTATTGAACAGAACATTCCTCAGACCCTGCGGATAATTGTTAAGCCAATGCGCAAAGCCTGTTATGAGGGATGAAACAGTTATGGCAATTAAAA
>CAZGUR010000182.1:0-6893 GCA_964529295.1 uncultured Rikenellaceae bacterium
TCCATTCCCTGAATTTCATAATAATATTTATCACTCATGCGGGGTCTTAACTTGATTCCCCTTGCTTTCTGTCCACCCGGAAAATCTATCTTGTACCATTTGGTAGTATCAGCGGTTAAAGTCTTATCTACATAGGTTTCCGAAGCATTATCTAAAGTATAGTAAAATCTCAAACTTGTTCCGGTAGTGGTCTTCATTTTGATATAGATATTGAAAAATCTCTTATAGGTATCAGGATTCCCAAAGTACAGATAGGGGGTTGTCAGATAGGCTTCAATATCACTTCCGTCATCATCCAGACCGGAAAATACATCATAGACCCTGCCTATTGTGGTTGACCCTGCTTTTAAGCTGTTTTCCCCGTCCTTATTCCAGACTGAATAGACATTGAAGGCAAAATCAAATATCCCGTAACTGCGGTCATTTAAGTCAATCCAGATTGTCTCACTGGGTACAGTATTTGCCCCTTTTGGATAAGACAGGATATATTTGTTGTTCCAGAAACAGGCAACTGAACGGTTGATATAGGTGTCATTCATGTTGTCTTTGAGATATTCATTGACAATGGTATTTAAAGGCTTAATCTGGTCAACATTGAGTACCTGTAACCCGTCCCGATTGAGAAAAATAATGTAATTATTGCAGTTGATCATCGTTCGTGAGGCATAAACCCCGTCAGATGAGTAGGAATCCTTAAACTGGAAATAATCAGCTCTTTCAATCTGAGCAGAAGTTCCCAGTAATCGTTCCACGCTTGTCTTGGTAGAGACCTGTAAAGTATGCAGTTGGTTGATAATGCCGGTAATATTGGTCATATTTCCCACTGGAATATAATAATCAGCAGGAAAATGTTCATAAAACCTTTTCGAGAAGTATAAATTTTCATCTACTGCCAGATAGATTCTACCGCCACGCTTGGCAATCAAAGACGGTGCAGAAGGCGGGGCGTTATGGTCTTCCCCGTGAGTGTTTTCCAGTGAATTGGCTACAACCAGAGCTGTATCGGACTGAGTACTTTCAAAAGTAGTGGTGGAATTATCCGAAACTTCCCCGTCATAGTAATAGGAAGCCCCGTCTGCCAGTGTCCGATAGATTTTTCTGGAAGCAACAGAATAATCACTGCCCTCATAAACAGGTATGGTTACCGTTATTTTCTGGTCTGCGGTTGCCGTGATAGCACTTGAGGCGTCGGAGGCATTAGACTCGTTTCCGTCAGAGTCCACATAGGTAACCTTATACATGTAATCCCCTGCAGAGAGGCTACCGCCTGCACCTGCTTCCCCTGTTGGTGCTGAAGCCGGAGCAGCCAGTCCACCGGAATAGACATCAGTCCCGTCGGTTTTCATCATGTCTTCATTACCGTTGACAATTAAACAACGGTCAACATAATCTAGAAAATAAGTATCTGAATCAGCAGTCAAGCTGTCTTTAAGTTCGGTTGCGTCATGGTCTCCCGTCTCACCTAATTTATATAATTTGGTATCACAAACCACCAAGGTAAACTTACTTGACTCGGTCTGCTTATAAAAACGATGCAAGCCTGTTATCTTATGGCTTGCACTCAATGAATCGGTATTATATTTTGCATAACCAGCCCTTTTGATAAAATTGCCCCACTGGTCAAAATACAGGTTCTTGTTTGCATCTGCGTCATAGGGTAAGCTCCTTAAGCGTACACTGGCAAAAGGGTCTTGGTCATTTCCTATCCTAAATATTTTTTTAGCCATAGCTTAACCATTCCAATCAGGAAATCTTTTCTTTAACGCCATATGTCCCGGATTATCTTCCGGTATCACATTGTAAGAGCTGTCCATGTCAATATTAAGCAAATCCTTCATCTTCTCTACCCCGTTTAAATAACGCATCCATGCACGGTCACCCCTGTTATCTTCCCCTTTTGTCCACCAACAGAAGGCAAGGGCATAATCACGAATGAGCTTTCTAAAGTTGATTAACCTATAATCCCCGTTAAATGGTTCAACATCTCCGCTCATGGTAGCAGCCCTTTCTATCTGGTAAAACTTAACAGTGTCCCCTGCTGTAATCTTGCGGTTAAATCCCAGCATATCCCCCCTGACATAGTAAGCACTTGGAGTCCCTTCCTTATCCCGCCATTTGGGGTTCTGATTGACCAGTTTTCTCATGGAAGTTGGATAAATAGCCTTATCATTGTAATAAATTAATCCCTCGTCAATGGCTATAAAATCATCATCCATTCTGAACTCACGTTCATCAAAAATATCATCAGCCAGGATGGTATAGGTTTTCCATGTCCTAAGGCAAAAGGTCTCATGGGCAATCTCTTCCATTCCCTCATTAGCCCAGTCGGTTATTGCATCATCAGTCCAGAAATTAGCAGAAGACTCGTCTAACAACCTTCTGACATCGGTTATAATTGTTGCTATATTCTCAAGCACTTATCACACCTTCTTTTTTAGCCTTTTCCATATCCTTTTTGGCGTCTTCCAAAAGTCCCCAGTCCGGCTCGGAGTCATCATCATAGACCTTGTAAAAATCCCGTTCCATCTTGGGATTGTACTGCATACCGATAATAGTTACTCTTTTAGGGAAAAGCCTTTTCATTTCTCCCCCGCATTGACACTTGATTGTTTTAACACTTGAGGGAACAATCATTTCACTTATTTTGTTGCACTGATTGCATTGAAAGTCGTATCGTGGCATAATCTACCTCGGTTCATATCCAATAATGTAATCCCCTTCTTCAGCTGACAGGACAGCATGAATACCCGTATCACACTTTGGCTCTTTACCTTCCGGATAGGCTACAAAGAAACTATGGTTCTCATCGGATACCATAGCGAAATATACAGCAGTTCCTGCTGCAGATGTATTGTCATATATCGTTAAAGTAGGCTCATCTCCTGTATCACCGGTAAACAATACCCAGTGAAGTTTACACGGTCCGGTATAGATTGTCCCAGTAGCCCCTTGTTTTCCGCTTACTGTTACCATTATTATTTCACCTTCTTATCTTTAGGCTTGTCTTTGGACTGGCTCAAGTTAAAATTAATTGCATCAATCTTTTTTTCCAGTTCATTCTGTTTCCGTTCTATGATTGCCAGTTTCTTCATGAAGGGAGTAATGACATACTCCTCCATATAGGACTGGCTAACTTTCATTGACATAACATTCCCCTTTCATTTCTTCATCTTCTGATAGACAGAATTGACAACTTTCCATTTGGTTTTACCCTTATATTTATTGCCAACTGCCTTTTTGGCTTTCTGCCATTTCTTTTCATCAGCTTTTGTTTTAACAACACCCTTTGGCATTATTTACAGCCCCCTTTTCTTCTTCCACCTTTCGGTTTGGAAGGGTATGGGCTTCTCTTTCTTGGACCGGTTTTATCTCTATCAGGCATTGGAATCACCACCTATAAACTTCTCATAAAGGCTCATGTGGTTTTCGGTCATTTTGTTCTGCTTATCAAGTTTTTCCAGTGCCTCTACAATAACCTTATTTGCCTGTCCCCCTATCTCTATTTCCTTGCCCTTGTCCTTTTCGGGATTCCAGGTTGCATTACCATTTTCAGAATCAACAGTCAGTTCCAGTTCCTTAATTTCTTTTTCATCAAAAGACAAATCTTCCTTTAGCTCTCGAATAATCTTTAAGGTTACAAAATTACCCTGTTTCGGTAAGACGTTTAGCAGGGCAAGCCTTTCAAAAACATTTAACTTCATAAAAACCCCTTTCTAAATTTAATTGGGGAGTTTAAGGCACTCCCCGGCCTGTATAAACTAGCAATTTTTAAGTTGCAGCAGCCGCTGTATCCATTAGCCCGATATAGTAAGTATCATCATTTACACCGACTCTTAAAAAAGCATCAAAAGGTGCATCTGTATCGTCGTAAAATAAATGGTCGCTACCAGATGTAAGACCTTTTAATACAAATAAGAAACCATTATCATCAAAATCACCGTCAGCATCGCCCGTATTGTTCATATAGATGAATGTTGCATAGTTCCCTGATAATCCGCCAGCAGTAACAAGTGAGTTTCCACCAGCAACATATTCCAGTTCCAATACGGAATATGCACCGCCTGAACCTGTATTTTCATTAGGCATGACAAGTTCAGCACAGAAGGCAGCAGCCAGTCCGGATATTCTTCCGCTATCGCCAAACTCGGCCTGTGCTTTTAATGCCATAAAGTTTGTTCCACCAGTTACATTTTTATAGGCATGGAACCTACATCTTCCACCATAACCATCTTCACCTGTCATGGTAGACTTAATATAAATTGGTTCGGCATTAGTAGAACCTGTATTACTTGAAGTAAAATACATTGAAACCAGCGGAGTACCGGCAGTATAAGATTCGTCTGTTGAATCATCCCCTATTTGAATCGCCCTATTTCCCGATTCGGGGCTTAATTTAATACCTTTAATCTGCATACCGCCAAAACTATCACCTGAGTCATAAGCTAAAGCAGCATAGGCTTCCCCTTTACCAAATCCCTCTCCTATGTGTTTTGTAATTGTTTGAGACATTTAATTCACTTCCTTTATATTTTACGCAGGCAGGAGTTATCGTCCCGCCCGCTTCCTATTGGGTTATATGATTAGCTTATAAACTGGTCGGTACAGCGAAGATATTAACTCCCCATGCACCGTTTAACACCAATGGGGCATAGACATTCTTCCATGACATTGTTCCCCACATAGCCATCGGGTTGGTTGTGGTAAATTCAGGCGGGCAGACCTCGAAGACCTGATCCTTGCCTGCAAGTTTCACATTACCGAAGGCATCGCTTCCAAAGATTGTTACCATTCGGGGGGCAGCAGTAGCCACATAAGTATCAACAGTCCCAGCAGTAAACTTGTAAGGATGGGTATCTTTATGGAATCTCACATTAGCAAACTCACCTACAAGATTTCTGTATAAATCCTTCGGGGCTGCATAATGCTTTAAGTTGATATATTCAGTGTCATCCATAAAGTCATACTTCATTGCACCTGCGGGTATAATCCCGTGGTAGTAACCATCAGGGAAGGTCGGTGTTTCCTGTTCCTCGAGCAAGGCAACAGCTTTCTTGATTAAGTCAGCACTTAATTTGTCGCCTGTAGTCAAGTCTTCGGTACAAACTACCCTTGCGGTATCTCCGTCCTGTGGGGTTTGTGGTAAAGCAGAAACAACCAAGTCATCACTATTATCAACAGTAAATGTTCTGCTTATACCCTGACATCTTCCGCTGGTAAACACGATAACGCCTGTGTCATTTTCGGTCATAGTAGTCGGTAAAGTATCTACTTTAACTAAGGTTGTGGTAGAACTTGAAGCAACACTTACTTCACCCTGATGTCCTGTATCAGTATCAGCCCTTATACCTATAAATCCCTGAGCCAGTACATTCTGAATCTTTAAGTCTAAAGTCTTTCCGGACTGTAAACCGAGTAACCTTGACAATCCGCCAAGTTTGGGGTCAAAAGCGGTCAGCCATAATCTTGAGGAAGGTTGTACAAAGTTACCATATTCATCCAGTACTGCGGTTACAGTCTGGGCATAGTAAGTTTCAGGGTCAGGGTTAGTACCCTCTGCAAGCAGTCCATAAGCCCTTGAATCGGGGTTATAGTCGTTCAATGGGGCATATCTCGTAAATTCTACATTATCACCTTTGTTCAATGGTATATCCATGTTTGACTGTTTTTGTGCAAACTGTTGGAAAACCAATTCCGGTTGTCTATTTTTCAGATATATCGCCTTATAGAGAGTCTTTATATCTTTAGCGGCAGTTCCGGAACTAACTCCGCCACTTCTTGCTAAATTATTAGCAGCAGCACCAGTATCCCATGCCATAATAAATCACCTTTAATTAATTGGATTCCCCTGTTGCCATTGGCCTTAGAACTTATATATCATTGCTGATTTTATACTTTGCCTTAATGCCTCGGATAACCTGTTCTGGGTCATCAGTAGCTGCAAGCTGTTCTGAAAAGTCAATCGGCTTACTCTCTCTCCTCTGAGTTGTTATATCGGAAGACATAATCTGTGAGTTATTCATGTCAGCTTTTTCTTTCTCCAACTCAGCACGGATTTCTTCCCGTGTTTTCTCCCTTATCTCTGCTTCTTTCTCCGGCAATTTCTCGGAACGGATTTCATTATAGACAAACTCACGTGCTTTGATTCCATGCTGGTTAAACAGGTTCGGATTCTTTTTGAGCCTGCCTTCAACTTCACTTTCAACTTCTGAATAGGGTATCAGGCTTTCTTTTGTTGTTTCCTTTAGGGCATTGATTGCCTTCTGTTTCTCGGTGTGATAAGCCTGTCCTCTTAAAGGGGCAATCATTGAGCGGATATAAGCTTCGTTATATTCCTTCATCTGCTTGTTGTACTTCACCGGATCGTCATAGTAAAGGTCATCGGATGGAAATTCGGGCAATTTCGGGCTAGTCTGTTGTCTTGCTACTGCCTGCCTTTCAATTTCGTCAATCTTGGTGTTGACTTCTTCCAGTTCCTTGATTTTGGTCTGGTATTCCTTTTCCTTCTGGCTTAACTTGGTCAGCTGTGCCTGTGCGTTCTTGTGCATCTCAATGATGTCTTCCACTGATTTGTTGGCATAGCGGTCAGCTTTCTTTTCTTCCGGCTTTTCGGTTACTTCCGCCTTTTCCTGTGTTACTTCTTCCTTTGCCTGTTCAAGTTCTTTCTTCTTCTCTGCCTGTTCCTGTTTCAGTTGTTGCAAGTCCGGTGCAATTTCTGTGTCATTCTGTGATTTTGTCTGTTCAATTTGTTCCTCGATATTGCCTTCGACAGCATCCATCATCTGGTTTGCCTCTGATAGCTTTATCGGAGAATCAGCATCCACGGCTTGATTGACAGCTTCAGGTGTTGAGTGTCCCGAAGGGTCATCCTTGAAGGTGTTGTCTTTCGCTACCAT
>CAZGUR010000183.1:0-6809 GCA_964529295.1 uncultured Rikenellaceae bacterium
CGAAGCGACAGGTATTATTTGCTGGAAATAGACCTGCATACCGGGAGGCATCACCAGATCAGGTGCCAGCTGGCAGAAGTTGGCTGTCCGCTTAAAGGGGATCTTAAATACGGTTTCCCAAGGTCCAATAATGATGGAGGCATATCATTGCATGCCTGGAAGATTGGATTTATCCATCCTGTAAAAAAGATCAAGCTGGACCTGGTGGCGGATGTTCCGGACAGTGATATATGGCCGAAATTAAAACCTTTATTATAAAAAATGGCTGCTTTGTAATAAAACAGCCATTTAGTTGAAACTGAAAATATCAGAGATCAGGATGTCATAATCAATAGCATTACATTAAATAAGTACTCTTCGAGATCATCATTCACTGCTCTTTTTTAAATAATGCTTCAGCAAATGTATAATAATATTAAGCTGAGTTAGTTAAGCCGGGGTTAAATCTGGTTAAGGAAAAGTTAAAATTTAAATTGTATCATATTATAATTATATTTTTGTGATATGAGGAGATGGAAACTTATAGGGCTTATATCATTGATGCTTGTATCTTTATCCGGCATTATCGGAGTGCAGCTTATATGGATAAATAATGCTGTTAATGTTCGTAATGATTTATTCAGTCGCTCAGTATTCAACAGTCTGAAAAGCACAGCCAGGAAAATAGAATCATCCAGGCAAATGGCCTTTTATGAGCGTATGATGGTTGCTGATTCTCTTTTCCAGTCGCAGATAAGCGAAATGCAGGCTGATCCACCCCGGGAATGGAGACCGGACAGTGGTAAAATCAGCAAGAAACAGGAGATGAGAGGGATGGGAGAGAGCTTTTCTTTCAGGATGACCGGCGATGGAGATAATTTCAATGTGCTGGGTGATTACAGGCAATATATTATTGATGACAGTGCTTACCTGGAAGTACCACAGGGCAGTAAAAATAATCTTGGTGATAACTCTGCTGATATTGATCAGGATTATTTGCGCTTGTGGCTAAGGAGGAAATCAAGAGATCTTCAGCACATGGCTGACAGAATGATATCTGAGCTTTACGACTGGGAGTTGAACTCCAGGGCCAATCGTGATGAAGTGTTGTCGGTACTTTATGATGAGCTGGCAAATTCAGGGATTAACACCTCGTTTGAGTTTGCCATTATTGAGGACAATAATATAATTGACGGGGTATATGAACCTTCCTCAGAGGCACAGTTGATGACCAGTAAGTATACGGTTAACATGTTCAATGACAGGCTTATTCCTCGCAGCACCAGACTCTCGGTCATTTTTCCCGATCGTAAAAACTATATTCTTTCATCTATGTCTCTGCTGCTGGGCGGGTCCATGTTATTTAGCTTGATAATATTAATAACCTTTGCACTTAGCATATTCTTTATTTTACGTCAGAAGCGAACATCGCAAATGAAATCTGATTTCATAAATAATATGACTCATGAGTTTAAAACGCCAATAGCTACTATATCTCTTGCAGCCGACACAATAAGCAATCCAAGGGTAATAAATAATGAAGACAGGGTAAAGCATTTTATCAGCATGATAAAAAAGGAAAATACCAGGATGAACAAGCAGGTTGAGAATATACTTCAGTTATCCTCACTTGACAAGAGTGAGCAGGAATTTAATTTCTCTGAGACTGATATGCATTCAATAATAAAAAGAGCTATTGAGACTATTGAAATACAGGTTGAAGGCAGGAATGGCAATATCTTTTTTTATCCTGGATCTGATGACCCTGTGGTTTTTGGTGACAGGGAACACCTGACAAACCTGACGCATAATCTCCTTGACAATGCGAATAAGTACAGTGTGGATGAGCCTGAAATTACACTTACAACAAGCAACAGGGATGGCTATTTTGTCCTGTCAGTATCAGATAAGGGTATAGGAATGACCAAAGCTGTACAGTCGAAAATATTTGACAGGTTTTACAGGCAGTCGAGCGGAAACGTTCATAATATAAAGGGCTTTGGATTGGGATTAAGCTATGTAAAAGCTATTGTAGATGCCCATAAGGGAGATATTAAAGTTCTAAGTGAATCAGGAAAAGGCACGACATTTGAAGTGTTTTTGCCACAAAATGATAACCTGCTATGAGTGATATATCAAAAATCCTGCTTGTTGAGGATGATCTGAGTTTTGGATCCGTTCTTAAATCTTATCTCGAGATTAATGATTTCAGTGTTGAGTGGATTGATGACGGTAAGTATGCTGTTGAAGCCTTCAGAAAATCACACTATCATCTATGTATATTAGATGTTATGCTTCCCAATGTGGATGGTTTCACTATAGCTTCTGAAATACGTGCTATTAATAGAACCATTCCTCTTATCTTCCTGACCGCAAAAAAGCTTAAGAATGATGTGCTTTATGGTTATGGTCTGGGCGCCGATGATTATATAACGAAACCTTTTGATACTGATATTTTGCTGGCAAAGATAAGGGCTATCATCAGCAGGAGGGAGGGGGGTAAGAAAAAAAGCGACAGGATAAAGATCGGGAAGTACCAGTTTGATAGTAAGTTAAGAACACTTTCGCTGGGTGCTAATGAGAAAAAACTATCTCCAAAAGAAGCTCAGTTACTTGAAATACTGGCGGGGTCACCCAATTCCCTTGTAAGCCGTGAAACAGCTCTTAAAGCCATATGGGGGTCTGATGATTATTTTACGGCCCGGAGCATGGATGTATACATTACAAAACTGAGGAAGTACCTTTCAGGTGATGCAGGGATATCTATAAAGAATATACATGGAGCAGGTTTTCAAATGATTGTCGGGGATGATAATCAGTAAGAAATGGCGGAGCTGCTGAAATGTAATGGCAGCAGATTCTTTACTCCGTCAATGATCAGGGTCCGTGATACTCCATATAGAATTATCCTGATTTGTTTGCCACTCCTGTCTTCCTCTTCTGATATTACCTGCCGGCACTTGCCACAGGGTGATACAGGCTCATCAGTCAGAATTTTCTTTTTACGGGCGCATATTGCTATAGAGCTTATCACTGATCCGGGATAATTAGATCCTGCACAGGCAATGGCGGCGTGCTCGGCACATATACCTGCAGGGAAAGCCGCATTTTCCCTGTTATTACCAGTGATGATTTCCCCGGTGTCAAGCATTACTGCTGCTCCTACAGAGAAGCCAGAGTATGGGGAATATGCATTCAGTGATGACTTACTTGCTGCTTCTATTAAAATCTGCTCCTTAGCGGGTAATTCTTCTTTTGTATTATACTCACTATATATGAGTTCCACTTTTCTTCTTTTTACCATAACTTATGTGTATATGCTGCAAAATACTAAAAATATTATTAGCTAAGTGGCTAAGCAGTGTGTGGGAAGTGTGATTTCTTGAAAACTATATACTAATAGTTAATTTCTTCCCGTTACCGGAAAGGAAAGATGTATATGCTTTGTTATTTTTGGAACAAATTGGAATGTATGCGAATAAGTGTATTTATATTAATACTGACGGTTCTGTTATCTTCATGCCATTCATCAAGAAGGGTACAGACTGTTGTTGTGCCCGAGCACAAAGAGACCAGGCTGAGGAATTATGTAAATATGTATGCAGAACTGGCAATGAAAGAGATGAGAAGGACAGGTGTGCCGGCAAGTATCACACTGGCCCAGGGAATAGTTGAAAGCGATTATGGAAGAAGCAGGCTTGCGCGTGAAGCCAATAATCATTTTGGCATAAAATGTCATAATGGATGGACAGGTAGGAAGATATACCATGATGATGATAAGCGCAATGAGTGTTTCAGGAGTTATAAGCAGGTCAGTGAGTCCTACCATGATCATTCAGATTTCCTGAGGCAGGGATCAAGGTACAGTTTTCTCTTTGATCTGAGGCCTGATGATTATAAAAGCTGGGCCCGGGGATTAAAAAGCGCAGGTTACGCAACAAATCCAAGGTATGCGCAGATGCTTATTGATATGATAAGCGAAAATAATCTGCATGTTTATGATCAGATTGCCTTAAGCAACAGGGATATAAATAATGCTATCGGGACGACTGAAATGGATATTTCAGTTAGTGATAACGAAAGAAATAATTTGAGGGAGGGGGATATACAGACTGGTGAGGAGTTTATTATTGAAAAGAATAACAGGATAAAAATCAGGAACAGGATTGAATATATAAGGGTAAGGGAGAATGATACTTTTGAGAGTCTTATTGAAGAATATGATCTGTTAAGGTGGGAGTTGCACAGGTATAATGATCTGGATGAGGGGGATGAACTATATGAAGGACAAATATTATACCTGCAGCCCAAAAGAAAAAAGGCAGCTGCAGGTAATGAATTTCATGTTCTTAAAGAAGGTGAAACCATGTATGATGTTTCCCAGTTATATGGTGTCAGGTTAAAAGCTTTGTACAGGAATAACAGGATGGATCCCGGTTATGAACCACCTGCCGGTACTGAACTATGGTTGCGAAAACTCAAGCCGGAAGGTCTTTGATTATTTTTGACTGTTTAATATTGAAGCCTTTCAGGAATTGGGGCACAGGCATCTTTTTCCTGCCTTCCATTTGTATCTCCTCAACTATAAGAGGCTTTCCGGCAGTGCCCACCATCAGGTAATCCTTTCCATTGCTTAATAATTCACCAGGTTTCAGTCCTGATTCTTTTCCTGCACATTTACATCTGCCTATCTTAATTATATAATCCCTGTCATCTTTCCTTAGTATTGTTCGTGCCCCCGGGTATGGATATAGTCCCCGAATAAAGTTGTATATTTCACGACCAGTCTGTTCCCAGTTAATATAGCAATCATTACTGTATATCCTGGGAGCTTTATTTAATTCCTCGTCGCTTTTAACGAGACTGCGCTGGTCAATTAGTTTTACATTACCATTAATCAGAGCCTTTACGGTTTTTACTACCAGTTTGGCACCTTCTCTCATAAGTTTATCATGCAGGTTGCCGGCACTGTCTTCTTCTGCTATCCTGACCTTTTTTCTAAAGATGATATTACCTGTGTCTATATTGTCATCGATCATAAATGTTGTCAGGCCTGTCGTTTTCTCACCGTTAATAATAGCATGGTTTATTGGTGCTGCACCCCTGTATTGAGGTAAAAGGGATGCATGCAGGTTAAATGTTCCTTTACCTGGTATTTTCCATATCTCTTCAGGTAATTTCCGGAAAGCAACAACAACTATTATATCCGGACGGAGCTCAGTTATGGTATCAATAAAACCCTGGTCACTTAGATTATCAGGTTGTAACAGATTAAGGTAATTTTCTGTTGCATAAGTGGCTACAGCCGGCTGTAGGTTTTTTAATCCACGCCCGGCAGGCCTGTCGGGGGCGCTGACCACAGCCACAACATTATAATTATTCATCAGAAGAGCACCCAGGCTTGGCACAGCAAACTCAGGTGTTCCCATAAATATTATGCGTGGTGCTGTCATCAGCAGTTGATTGATTATATAACAAAACTAATAAAAATGCTTTAAAAGCAGTTCATATTGACAGGCTAATTATGCTTATTGCGGGGATGTTTATAGCAGCTGATATGATGGCCCATTTTGTCTACTTTTGTCCGGAGATAGAATTCATTATGAGGATTTGGTTCTGTTGCCAGGGGTATTGTCTCAATAATTTCTATTCCATAACCTTCAAGGCCTGCTCTTTTAACCGGATTATTGGATACCAGCTTAACCTTGCCAAGTCCCAGCTCTCTCATAATATTTGCACCAATGCCATAATCGCGTTCATCTTCACCAAATCCCAGTTCAATATTTGCTTCAACAGTATCTCTGCCTTCTTCCTGTAATTTATATGTTCGCATTTTATTAAACAATCCAATGCCTCTGCCTTCCTGGCTGAGGTATATTATAGCTCCCCTGCCTTCTTTTTCAACCATTTTCATGGCTTCATGCAGCTGTGGACCGCAATCACAGCGAAGGGATCCGAAAATATCACCGGTAAAGCATGAGGAATGCACCCTTACCAGTACAGTGTCATCTTTATTCCATTCCCCTTTAACGAGTGCAGCATGCTCAAGGTTATTGCTGAGTTGCCTGAAGGGAATAAAGTCAAAATCCCCGTAATCAGTTGGCAAATGAACTCTGACACCCATCTCAAGAATACTTTCTTTTTCAAGCCTGTATTTTATAAGATCACGGATAGAGATTATCTTGATATCAAATTTCTCAGATATCTTGATAAGGTCGGGTAACCTGGCCATTGATCCGTCATCGTTCATTATCTCAACCAGTGTGCCCCCCGGTCTTAGTCCTGCCAGACGGGTCAGGTCAACGGCAGCTTCAGTATGTCCTGCGCGTCTCAAAACGCCTTTGGATTTTGCTTTAAGAGGAAAAATGTGGCCTGGGCGTCCCAGCTGTTCAGGTTTTGTGCGTGGATCAACAAGCGCATTTATCGTGAGACATCTGTCAAATGCGGATATCCCGGTGCTGGTCTTAGTGCTCAAAAGATCAACGCTCACTGTGAAAGGAGTTTCATGAGAGGAGGTGTTTTTTCCAACCATTAACTCAAGCTCGAGTGCCTCACATCTTTCTTCCGGCAGAGGAACACAAATAAGTCCCCTGCCATGTATGGCCATGAAATTTACTATCTCAGGTGTCGTCAGCTCGGCGGCACATATAAAATCACCT
This sequence comes from uncultured Rikenellaceae bacterium, assembly GCA_964529295.1. GTDB lineage: Bacteria > Bacteroidota > Bacteroidia > Bacteroidales > VadinHA17 > UBA9300. The sequence goes on from CAZGUR010000183.1 coordinate 6,639, forward strand.
TCGTTCTCTCTGTCTTCATCATCAACCACAATAAGCAATTTTCCGCTGCGGATATCTTCAATTGCTTCATCTATTGAATGAAACGGGTTTTGGCTTGTTTTATATTTTGTCATTATGATATTTCCTGTTCCTGTAAAATGTACAGTGCAAAAGTATTATTTGTAAACTAAT
>CAZGUR010000184.1:0-6802 GCA_964529295.1 uncultured Rikenellaceae bacterium
AAAATCTTTTTCTTCTGATAAAGTAATAAACGGAAGCGGCAATCAGCAGTATCATCAATACAGAACCTGCAAGAGAAACAGTGTTGCCTGTCTTATATGACTCAGGCTCAAACCTGAAGATAATCTCATGATCACCTCCCGGGATAACCATGGCCCGCAGAACATAATTTACCCTGAAATGCTCTGCAGCTTCACCGTCAATATAGGCATTCCACCCTTTAGGATAATATATCTCGGAGAAAACGGTGAGTCTGGGCCCTGGTGAGCTGTACTCATAAACCAGTTCATTGGCTTTATATGAAGCAAGGTTTATCTTCCCCGATGTATTTCCCGTCCGGTCGATATCTTTTAATATATCCGCATGTTTTTTATTTATGACTGCTTCATGGGCCGGATCAATAGTATTTATAGCTTCAATTTCTTTGTCGGGATTGTCTGCCAGGATAAATGAATCGACAAACCAGGCATTGCCAAGGGCACTGTTGTTAACAAGGGGGGGATTATCGGGATTAATTATTATGTATTTTGTATTCAGCATATTCATGGCATTCAGGTCCCTGAAGGCTGTATCCAGCTGGTCGGCTGAGCTTATACTGTTCAGTGTGTTTGCAAGCCGGTTGATCTCCGGGCTTATACTGTTTTCTATAAGGTCCTGGTAGCGTCTTATTTTCGCTCCATGATAGCCGCCAATAGAATGATGCAGGTATGATGTGGTGCCATCATTGAACGGGCTTGCCGTCAGGTTCAGCACCCTGTGTATGCTGCTGTCCCTGAGAATAAAATTATCTGCTGCCGTTGGTGTGAATTGCCTCTCTGCTTCATTTTGCCTGACAAAATTATCATCATTAAGATACCTCCTGTTAACAAACCACATATCAATCACCACCATGAAAGCCAGTATAAAGATAGCCTGTTTGTTTTTGAACTTTCCGGCATATGTCAGGTAGATGATTATTGAGGCAGCTGCTACAAATGCCAGTGATCTCAGGGCATCGGTTCTCAGCATCTCTTTCCTGTCGGCAATAAGTGATGCCTTAAGCCAGTCGGGATACTGTAGTTCATTGGCCGAGATAAATGATCCTGCCAGTCCTGGGAACAGCAGGAACAGCATCAAAATACCTCCGGTAATACCCACTCCAATCTTAAATGCCTTTATGAGTTCAGGTTTCTTTATTTCTTTTTTCAGTATCCTGTCAAGGACCAGTATACCAAGCAACGGCATACAGAACTCAGCAATAACGAGTATCATGGTTACAGCCCTGAACTTGTTGTACCCCGGGAAAAAATCAAAGAACAGGTTAGTCAGGAACATGAAATTTTTTCCCCAGGCCAACATAATGGATAAGATGGTGGCTGCCAGCAGCCACCATTTATACGGTCCTTTCAGAAGAACAAGGCCCATGATAAAGAGCAGGAAAATAATTGCACCTACATACACGGGTCCGCTGGTATTGGGCTGTGTGCCCCAGTACTGGAATATTCCCTGTACATACTGTGCTGCATTATTCTGTCTCAGGGTCTTAACCGTTTCAGAATCCCTGTCAAAGGGTTGAGTGGCTCCTCCCTTGAGGTTTGGTATAAGGAGAGTGAGTGTTTCATCAATACCGTAGCTCCAGTTGGTGGCATAAGACCTGTCAAGTCCCGATGTCTTGTCTTCCTGGTTGCTGCTCAACTCAGACTCTCCCCTCATGGTGTACTTGCCATATTCGAATGTGACCCAGAGGTTGGCGAAGTTGATGGAAAGGGCAATAATAACTGCACCAATCAGTAATGCTGTAGTTTTAATAAGCTCCGGCAGATATTTGTCTCTTATTGCAAAAACCAGCTCTACTATGCCAAAAACCAGCACAATCATAAAGGTATAATAGGTTATTTGCAGGTGGTTGGCAATAAGCTGCATTGTCAGGAAAAAGGCAGTGAACACCGAACCTATTAATCTATCACGTTTATATGCATATACAATGCTTCCTATTAACGGGGCCATAAAGGCCAGTGCCATAGCCTTGGTGTTATGACCTGCAGCCAGTATAACAAAGAAGTAAGAAGAGAAACCGTATGCTATTGATCCCAGTATGGCCAGCCATGGGTTGACCCTGAAGGAAATAAGCACGATATAGAATCCTATCATCAGCAGAAGGACCGGGGCGATAGGTATTCCCGGTGATCTGAAAATATTATATACCGGTTTTAAAAGGTTTCCCGGATACTGTGTTGATATAAGGTATGCCGGCATGCCGCTGAATAGTGAATTGGTCCATAATGGTTCCTCATCATATTCCTGGCGATGGTCTTTTATCTCTTTTACTGTTCCTGCGAAAACAGTGGTATCATGGGTCAGCAGTGCTTTATTGTCCAGGGCAGGTGAGAAATATGCCAGGGTAAGAGCAATAAATATTATTATCGCTGTAAGGTGCGGCAAATACTTGTTTAATGCTGTATTGGTTGACATATTAACTGTATTGATATTAATGTATATTTGTACTGGTACAAAAATAACTTTTTTAATTTAATAGCCGGCTTGGGACTAATTCAACAGCAGACTATCAGGGGAACTGTTTATTCATTCCTTGGGGTGATAATAGGTTTTGTTAACCTGGCCATACTATCCCCGCTGATATTCACAAGTGACCAGATAGGCCTGACGCAGGTGATGATAGCCATTGCCACCATACTGTCACAGCTTGGGGGGCTGGGGTTCAATAATGTAACTAACAGATTGTTTCCGTATTTCAGGTCTTCTGCCGGTGCTCATAACGGTTATCTTTCACTTGCGTCCCTGGTGACAGCAACAGGATTCATTATCTGCCTTATCGGGCTGAGCATATACATGCCAACTTTTATCGAGAATAACAGGGAAAAGTCAGCCTTATTGTCTGAGTATGCCTGGTATATACCTTTGCTGCTGGGCTTTATCATGCTTTTCACCCTCCTGGATAATTATTGCAAGGTCTTGTTCAATGCTGTTATCGGCACTTTTTTGCGCGATTTTGTTCTGAGGCTTATAACCTTACTCCTGGTTTTATTGTTTTATTTCAGACTGATAGACTTCGGCACCTATGTCTTCCTTTTTGTTCTATCACAGGCCGTTCCTGCCCTGATAATCATTATTTATCTTTTATTCAGGGGCGAGTTCAGGTTTACCGGCTACAGGAGCTTTCTTAGTCCTGAGCTTATCAGGCAGATAATAAGCCTTTCTTTGTTTGGAATAATTGCCGGACTGAGCGGCATAGCAATAAACAGTATTGATAAATATATGGTAAACAGTTTTGAGGGACTGGGTGATGCCGGTATTTATTCCATTGCTGTATATTTCGCCGCACTGATACTTATCCCGGCAAGATCTCTCGGCAAGATTGCCATCCCGGTTATATCCGAGGCCTGGAAAAGGAATGACATGAAGGTTATCCATGATGTTTATTATAAGAGCAGTATAAACCAGCTGATTATAGGCTTATTGATCTTTGTGGGCATTATTGCCAATATGGATAATATTTTCAGGATACTGCCACCGGAATATGCAAAAGGGGAGATGGTAATAATATTTTTTGGCTTTGCTAATCTTATCAGTGCTTCTGCAGGTGCCTGCAAGATTATCCTTTCCACATCTTCATATTATAAATACCAGACCTACCTGATGTTGATACTTATTATTCTTGTTATTGTCAGCAACCTGATCCTCATACCGGTAATGGGCATACCTGGTGCCGCCCTTGCATCACTTATCTCCATGTTTGTTTATACAGGTCTTACAGTGCTGGTGTTGAAACGTTTTTTTTGCCTGTGGCCTTTCAGAAAAGTTCATTTAATAATGCTGGTTTTTACGTTTATAATATATTTACTTATCGGCTTACTGCCGGAGATGTCTTTGATACCTGACATTTTACTGAGAAGCAGCATAATTATCATAGCTTTCGTAATTATCCTGAAGGTTTTCAGGATATCGGATGATGCAAGCAATCTGTTCAGTACATACCTGGGATATTTCAGAAGAAAGAATTAACTTCTTTCTGCATACACGGCATAGTAGCGGGGATAGAAACTTCTCAGAACCGGCCTGATGCCAAATTCACCTGAAGGGCTTGTCCATTTTTCCCTGTAAATGATATTCCAGCCTGCCTTTTCAAGCAGCCAGTCAAACTGCCAGTCTTCAAATTCATGAAAGTGCATATCGCGTTCATCCTTCTTGTTTCTGTAGGCTTTGCTGAACCATAGTTTCAAAGGCACAGTGGCAACCAGTTTTGAAGCTGGCAGATCTCTTAATAGTACAAAGGGAGAAAGAAGGTGTTCAAGAATCTCAAAAGCCGTTACCACATCATAACTGCCATAGCGGGTAAGGATACCTGGTTCCGTGTCAAGATCTTCACCCCTGGTGTTTTGTATATTATATCCAAGGGTCCTTAGTCGTTTACTGAAATCATTGTCAATTCCCAGATCCAGGATTCTGGCATCTTTGTCAATATGCTTTAAGAAAAACTCAGTTGTCTTTTTGTATCTCCGTTCCAGTGCGTTTGTTTTTTTCATGCTAATGATTCATACAGTTTTAGTAGTTGGATAGCGTCTTCCTTCCAGTTATATTTTTTTAATACCCAGCTCTTCCCCCGGGATGTAAAGTGTGTTTCTTGTTTAATGATATGTTCAATTAACTTTGAAAGTTCATCTAAATTTTCATGCTTATAAATGTATCCTGTTGAAGTTTCTTTTATTATCCTTTCAATGCTATTACAATTGGAGGCTATTAATGGGACATTCATATACATATAATGAAATAACTTATGTGGTGCTGAAGCATCAGTTTGAGGACTTTTAATATGAGGAATAAGAGCAAAGTCAGCAGAACCAACCAGTTTAAAAACTTCAACTTGCGGCTGCCAACCGAAAAACTTTACTGTGTCATTAAGATTTAACGAACCGGATAGTTTTTTGAGAGTTGAAAGGTAGCTGCCATCCCCTATGATCCACATTTCTGCATTTTTTCTGGGATCGCCTATCTTCGCAAAGGCATTAATAACATTCTGCAGTCCCCTGTGATATGTTACTCCACCTTCATATACAAATATTGTTTTTTCTTTATTTGCCTTTCTTTGCCTGTCGCCCGGCAGTAAGTCATTGAGATTTATAGTATTTGAGACGACATAAACTTCCGGTAAGTCAATGCTAAGCGATTGTATTCTTTGTTTGGCCTCTTCAACGACCACTATTATCCTGTCTGCTACTGGCAGGTATTTTTTTTCATAATCTTCCCACTGCTTTATACTACAAAGTAATTGTCCTGCCAGAGTTTTGGTATAGGGAGTAACGTTTAACAGGGCCGGCCAGTTTTCGTGAAGATCCAATACAATTTTGAAGCTGAATTTATTTCTAAGCTGCGATACTGGCTTTATAAGTGGCAGGTCATGTACATGGACTACATCGAAAGAATGCTGCTTCAATACTCGGCGCAATTTCTTTTTCCAATACATAAAGTATATTGGTATTTTCAAAGCTCCTACGCTACTTTTGCGTATTAATTTATTTGGGGTTAAATAATGTATTTTTAAAGCTTTATGGTGCTTTGCAGCAATACTGTGATTTTTATTACAAATCAGATGTACTTCATAACCTGCCTTAAGTAATGTTTCTATTTCGTTTTCCACCCGTGTATCAGGAGGAAAAGGTGTTTCCAGGGTCATCAGAATTTTCATAAAGCAATATAATATAAGACATAGACTGCCACTTCAAAAAATTTGTAATTATTGCAATCTGTTAAGTAAGTTTACAAGGTTGCCAGTTATTTCTTTCCTTGAATATTTTTCTACTCCTGTTGATTGCACTGTACTTTTACCTTCTTTGAAATTTTTAAACAATTCTGACAGGTAATCTTTAATTTCCGGGCTGTCATTGTTTTCAAATATTTTTCCGCTATTTGTTTCTTTGAGTATTTCAGCAACATCGCTTGTCTTTGGGCCAATGGCAATAATTGGTCTTTTGGCTGCCAGGTATTCAAAAAGTTTACCAGGAATCATTTCCTGAGTCTTGGTAGCTGCAGGGATTACCAGTAGCAGTGCCGAGGATTCCATCAAAGCTTTGATTGCTTCATTATGATTCATGTATGGGATAAATTCAGATATTAAATTCTTATACCTGTTTAATTTATCAACGATTGAAGCGCTAATGCCTCCAATAAACCTTATTATAATACTTTGATCAATATCAGATTCCATATTTTCAATTCCATTAAGAAGGCCATCAATATTATAATTATCTGCAAATGTCCCCAGATATGTTATTATAAATTTCTCAGGTGCTTTGTAATTCTGAATGTGAAAATCTTCTTCATCAAAACCGTTTGTTAGAGTAATGATCTTATTCCTGGCTTGTTCTTTTTGCAGTTTTGCCTGAAAAAGGTTTCTGGTAGCATTGCAGGTAACCAGTATCTTATCAGCTGTTTCCAGGATCGATGCTTCCAGTTTTTTGTTTATCATTGCTGCCCAGAAAGTCTGATATAATTTACCGGTGTAATATATATCTGTCCAGGGGTCTCTGATATCTGCAATCCATGTTATATTGGTCTCTTTCTTGATTTTTTTTCCTATAAGTTGAGTGGAATGAGGAGGGCTGGTTGTTATTATAACTTCTATTTCTTCTTTTTTGATTATTTCCTTAATCGATTTAACAGCATATTTATTCCATCCTCTTCTTGGATCCGGAAGGAAGAAGTTGCCTCTTATAAACCTGATAACTTTGTCCAAAGTCCCGGGCTTATCTTCATTTGAAAAACCCCCATAGGGGATTTCTAACCTGCCTGTTAATTTCTTATATAAAC
>CAZGUR010000185.1:0-6761 GCA_964529295.1 uncultured Rikenellaceae bacterium
CTTTAGTTCGGTTTAGCCAATGAGCTCGCGTAATTCATCCCCCGTTATATCTCTTCACTCTCTCCCCGCTTGACCCATATCAAAGCCTGCCAATATCAAAACAAATCTAAGGAAATAGTGACAGGTATCAAAGACTGTCATCCGGGTTATCTCCCCGGACAGAGGCTCCCAGTACTATTCCCGAACTGATTATAACAAGATTTTTGATTATATACTGCCCTTCCAGGGTTAAGGAATAAGGAAAGACATTGAATACTTCCCCCGGGAAAAGGAATACCGGCAAAAAGGTTCCTGCCATTTGGACAAACAGCAACAGCAGTGTTACCCTCAAAAATAGCTTAAAGACCAGGCCTGCACCAATGAGAACTTCAAGGGTGGCCAGACCGTATATAATTATATTATCCGGTATAAGACCAAAAGTCACTATACTGATGGTTTCTATTGCCAGGTCCTGGGCGGGACTCAATCCCTCAAAATATTTTAACAGCCCGAACCAGAGAAAAATCAGGCCTATGCTCCAGCGCAGTATTTTAATCCCGTTACCCGCCATCCATCCGGTTATAGACCTGTCAAGTTTATCGAACCTCTCTGATGCAAGTTTCATTTCATAATTATTTAGTAACAGTTTGCCATCTATAATAAGAAACAGCCGGTTTCAGTTTTGGTTTATAAAACCCATGAGATAGATCAATTACTTTTATAATCAGATAAAGCTTAATGAATTATTCAGCCCATTCACACAATATTTGCAGGCCTGTTAAAGATCATAAATTATCTCCGCCATTCTCACTATATTTGCATGCCTGTTAAATGCTATAAATTATCATCACTATTCTCACAATATTTGCAGGCCTGTTAAAGATCATAAATTATCTCCGCCATTCTCACTATATTTGCATGCCTGTTAAATGCTATAAATTATCATCACTATTCTCACAATATTTGCAGGCCTGTTAAAGACTATGAAAAAGAGTGTAAAAGAAATAATAGAAAAGGGCAATTTCGGTGTTGATGAAATAGTGGAGTTGCTGAAAGCGGAAGGGGAAGAGAGCACTGAGCTCTTCCGTGAATCAGCCCGTATAAAACAGGAAAACTCAGGCAATAAGGTTTACTACCGCGGACTGATAGAATTTTCCAATATATGTGAAAAAGACTGCTATTACTGCGGCATACGCAGGTCAAACAAAGAAGTTGAAAGATATAACCTTTCAGACAGTGAAATACTGGATGCTGCCCGCTATGCTTATGAAAACAGGTATGGTTCCGTTGTGCTGCAGTCAGGCGAGCTGAGCAACCCGCACTTCACTGCCCGCATTACCCGCCTGTTGAAAGAGATAAAGAAACTGTCGGACGACAAGCTGGGTATTACAATATCGCTGGGTGAGCAGACGGAAGAAGTGTACCGCGAATGGTTTAAGGCCGGCGCCCACAGGTACCTCCTTCGTATTGAAGCATCCAATCCTGAGCTCTATTCAAAGCTGCACCCGGGCGACAGCCTTCATGATTATCACCGGAGGCTGGAATGCCTGCACCTGCTGCGTAGTACTGGTTTCCAGACAGGAACGGGAGTAATGATAGGTCTGCCGTTCCAGTCATACCGGGACCTGGCAGGTGACCTGCTGTTTATGAAAGAGATGGATATTGACATGGTGGGTATGGGACCTTATATTGAGCATGAGAACACCCCGCTGACGGAACACAGGGATGAGCTGCTGCCCCTGGATGAGCGCTTCAAACTGTCGCTTAAGATGATTGCAGTACTCCGTATTATGATGAAGGATATCAATATTGCAGCAGCCACGGCATTACAGGCAATAGACCCTATGGGCAGGGAGAAAGCCATACAGGTGGGCGCCAATGTTATTATGCCCAATATAACCCCGGGTATGTATCGCGACAGTTATAAGCTGTACGAGAATAAGCCCTGCACCGACGAATCGGCTGACGACTGCAAGGGATGCCTTGAGGCCAGGCTCAGGATGGTTGATGCCGAGCCTGCATATGATGAGTGGGGCGATTCAAAACATTTCCACCGCAGACAGAACACCGGGGTTTAGACCTGACACTCATCAGAGTATACCCCCAAAAAATACCGCATTCATAAATATCTTGGTTGTGCCAAACCATATGGCCCTGAAATTGGTATCATCATAAATGGAGATGATAGCACCCCTGCCCGCTGAATGCACACTGCAGAATGCCGAACCGGCAATTCTTTCTATATTCTCTACCGAGCTGTAACCGCTCATCAGAGGATTGGCTGTATATACTGCCGGGTTATTGAATATATTATCATCCGTTTTGACAGCTCCTGCGCTGCCTTTAAAAACAGGTATGGTTTCATCATCATAACCGTAAAACAGGGGATGAGTATTGTCTATCTTAATCCTGAAGATGGAGCCCGGTATCCTGTGTCTGGAATAAAGGGCCCGGCGGTCTGCATACTTTGTATCGTCACCATATTCAATATCAGCTGAGGGGATATATTCAATATCGGCCATGCCGTTGGTACGCAGGAAGCTGTTGCCTCCCTTATATGCTATTATCACACCTCCCTTTCTGTTCCAGCTCCTGAGCTCCTGCATCTGTGATTCCGAAAGGGAAGGGTTGCCGGCCAGCACAAGCACATTGTAATCTGACATATCCAGCGACCTTATCTCCCCGGCATCTATCATTGTGACGGGCATATGGAAACGCTGGTCGAACATATGCCATATCTCACCCGCATCCCTGCTGCTGATACCGTCGCCTACAAACATCATTACGGACGGCTTGTCGGGCAGCCTGAAACTGTTACTGCCAAAGTCAATTCCCTCAGGTGTGTAGCCTGTCTTCACTCCGTACACGGTAAGACCGAAATCACTGACAATATCCTTCATAAGGGCATATATATCATCGCGGCTCAGCTCCTGGTTATAGGCCGGAATCATTATTGATCCCCTGCTGAATTCCTTCCTGAATTCACCATCGTCATACAAAAGTCCCTCCGTAGCCACACGCGCCTTTATACCTTCGTCAAGTATACGGTACAGGGCACCCGGGGTATAGTAATCATCCCAGTCAAATATCCAGGCATAGGCGTCCCTTTCGCCTCTCAGGCTCCCTTCGGGCCAGGGCGGGAAAAGAATCCGGGGTCCTATGGCAGCATTAAGCGAACGGCCTGTGTAACTGTCATAATCAATATTAAAGGACATAGGCAGCACCCAGGTGGATATATCATAAAAGACATCCTCCTCGAACTCTGTTATTGTATCAAACATACTCTTTATATACAGGTACTGTGGCTGTTTGAGGGGAACAATATAACTGTCGCCTGCCCTGTATTTTTTCCCGCCCACATCAATATCCGAAGCCAGACGGTACACCTTAATCTGGTGTCTCAGCAGGTTCTCAATGAAATGGGCCGTCCTGGACCCGTCAGCAGGCTCGCTGAATATATATCCCTTAACCACATCATTATCCGCCTTCTTCATCACATCATTATAGAAGTCAACCTGGTGCTGCAGCAGCTTCTCCCTCAGGTTAAGACCGGCCTCAAGCGTAGACATTGAAACGGCAAACTGGTTTTTTATGGCAAAGGGGAATGACAGTACCCCTCCCTGCGTCTCTCTCAGGTGGCCTTTTACCCCTGCCTGCTCAAACAGTATACCCACAGAAGCATGGATGTCAGGATATGCCGATCCCTTACCCAGGTAGAAATCATCAAAGCCCTCGGCTGAATAATACAGGCTGCCTATATTATCAAGATGTTTCTGGTGGTATTTAGCAATATCATAATGAAGTTTGTAGTTAGACTCAGGAGTAAGTGGATTCTCCCTTGTTTTCACTCCCGGCTGGAAGAAAAATGTTGATCCGGCTCCCATCTCATGATGATCTGTATTGATATTGGGCTTCCACCTGTGGAAGGCAGCTATGCGTCCTACCGACTCAGGATGCTGCAACATGATATAGTCGCGGTTAAGATCGAACCAGTAATGATTGGTGCGTCCACCCGGCCATACCTCGTCAAACTCCCTTGCATTGGCATCGGGATTAAGTGTAATGCTCTTATGCATGTTCACCCATGTTGAATGGCGCTGCAATCCGTCAGGGTTAAGACTGGGATCAATAAGTATTACTGCATTATCCAGCAAATCCTCCACCTCTTTACCCGTGCCTGCCACCAGGTAATAGGCAACAAGCAGGGATGCGTTCTGGGCACTTGACTCATTACCGTGGACACCGTAGCCCAGCTTTATGAATACCGGCATATTGGATATATCCATTGAAGAGGAGACGGCAGGGTCACTCAGTCTGATATGATCCTCCCTCAGCTGCTCAATATTCCTTATATTCTCCCCGGAGCTGATGATCAGGTTACCCAGGGGCCTGTCCTCATGGCTCAGGCCATATTCCTCCCATACGGCCCTGTCTGATACCCTTGCCAGCTCCAGCATATAGTAATAAAGCTTATCATGGGTCACATGCCATTCACCCACATCATGACCAATAAATTCTGATGGCAGTGGTATATCACTGTCAAAAGAAATATGCTTTGGCATATAATAGCTTATCGGCCATTGCGCGAACGAGCTGATAAACAGCACAATAAGAAAGGATGTCAGAAATATCTTTTTCATGTTTTTATTTTTTTTGCATGACAATCTGTAAAAAAATATCATGCTTGTTTCATATCTAATGTCTTATCTGCCGTAAATTTTTTTCAAGGCTTGCAAGTTGCTAAAATAATTAAAGCACATGACATCACCGGCATTGTTTTACAGCATAGCTTTTATTTAAACACTTATGACTTATTAAGACAGCCTCACCCCTATTTTCCGGTATGGCTTTTTCCTGAAACGATCTAAAAAACATATCTTGTGAGCTGAAAAAAAGATAAAAGGATGAAAAATAAAATTATCGTGCTAGGGGCGGGACTGGTAGGCTCGGCTATAGTAAAAGACCTTTGCAATGATTACAGTGTAAGCGTTGCTGACATATCAGAGGATAATATCAGTGCTCTGAAGGGACTGAACAATGTAAAGGCGGTAACAGCCGATCTGTCACGTTCAGAAATAATAAAAGACCTGGTGCGCGATCATGACCTTGTTATCGGCGCCTTGCCCGGGACCATGGGTTATAAATCAGTGAAAGACACCATTGAGGCCGGCATAGATATGGTGGATATCTCCTTCTTCCCGGAGGACCCTTTTGGTCTTGACAGGCTGGCTAAAAGCAAGGGTGTGACGGTGGTCACCGACTGCGGGGTGGCACCGGGCATGGGCAATATCATCCTGGGCTATCACCATGCCCTAATGAGCGTTGAAAAATATGAGTGCTATGTGGGCGGACTCCCCTTTAAGAGGGAATGGCCCTGGCAGTATAAGGCCGTCTTCTCCCCTGCCGATGTAATTGAAGAATATACCAGGCCGGCAAGGTATATGATAAACGGCGAGCTGGTGGTAAGGGAAGCCCTGTCGGAACCCGAATATATGGAGTTTGATGAGGTGGGCACCCTGGAGGCATGGAATTCGGACGGACTTAGAAGCCTGATCAGAACCATACCGGTGCCCGATATGATAGAAAAGACATTACGCTATCCCGGTACCATAGAATACCTGAGGATGCTGAGGGAAGCAGGTTTTTTCAGTCATGATGAAATTGATGTGGGCGGCAAAAAGATAAGGCCCATAGACCTCAGTTCAAAGCTTATGTTCCCCAAATGGCAGCTGAAAGAAGGGGAAGAGGAATTCACGGTGATGAGAATTATTATAGAGGGACGCGACAGCGGAGAAAGGTACAGGTACAGGTATAATCTCTTTGACCGTTATGACAGGAAGAATAATATCACATCAATGGCCAGGACCACCGGCTATACCTGCACTGCTGTGGCAAACCTGATGATGGAGGGTATGTATGAATCGCCGGGAATAAACCCGCCTGAATATATCGGTAAGACGGAAGGACATATGAAATTTATCCTCGGATACCTGAAGGAAAGGAATGTTGTTTACAGGGTGACAAAAGATTAATATAGGGCTGACCCCATAAGCTTATAAAAGATCACTTGCCCGGGAAGGCAGCTAAGCGACTGCGGTCACTCAGTCAAAAGTGATAAGTCCTGAATATATATTCTTTATTCCGGCTATGCGACCGGCCAGCCTGTTCATTTCAGCATTCTCTCCCACCAGCTCCAGCAGTATCAGCCCGGTATCCTCACCATGCTCTTTCTCATTGATGCCCAGGCGAGTTCTTATGGTACAGCCAAAAAGGGTAAGCACTTTCTGCACCTCATCGACTATCTCCGACCTGTTTTTTATCAGCATGCCTATGATGGCAACGCGATTTCCCTCCGGTATAAGCCCGTTTTTGCCGGCCGGCTGTGCATCCCCGGCCACACCGCCTGTTACGGTCTCAGCTGCCGGTCCACCCTCCATTCCGGTCCGGTCGCCGGCACCCTGTCCCAAATGCATGGTCTTCACCTCTATCCCGTAAATACCATCGAGGTCATTCATAAGGGACTGTACAGTTGCCTCATCATCCCTGAGATGCAGTAGTATATAACCTTCGCGGCTGCACATGTCTTCATTCAGTTCATGAAAGCCCAGTCTCGATTTGATCACTGCCGAATGCCTGCTCAGCACCTTCTGCGTATTGCCTGATTCTTTTATCCTGTCGATAACACGTATTGCAATTATCCTTACCATGATATTCAGTGTTTTTTAAAAATACAGATCTCTTTCGCCCTTCTTTATCCTCTCTATCCTTTCCCTTGTCCTGGC
>CAZGUR010000186.1:0-6746 GCA_964529295.1 uncultured Rikenellaceae bacterium
ACCAGGAGACCGTGCCCATAGGCACCTATACAGAGCTTGAACCTTATGTCGAAAGACTGCGCCAGGGTGAAAAGGACCTGCTGTGGCCCGGTGATATCAGGTGGTTTGCAAAATCATCCGGCACCACATCTTCAAAGAGCAAGTTTATACCTGTAAGTCGCGAAGCGCTCGATGAATGCCACTTCAGGGGAGGTAAGGATGTGCTGGCTATATACTCAAGGATGAAGCCATATACAAAGGTTTTTGCAGGCAGGGGCCTGACACTGGGAGGCAGTCACAGGGTCAATAATTTCAGTAATGACTCTCTTTACGGCGACCTGTCGGCTATACTGATAGAAAACCTGCCCCTGTGGGCGGATCTGATGAAATCGCCCCGCGCAAAGATTGCTCTGATAGCTGACTTTGAGGAAAAGATGGAGAAAATAGCACGCCGTACTGTTAACCAAAATATAAGGTACCTGGCAGGTGTACCCTCATGGTTCCTGGTCCTGATAAAATATATCCTCGATTATACAGAATCAGAGAACCTGCTGGAGGTATGGCCGGACCTTGAACTATTCTGTCACGGGGGCATCAGCTTCAAGCCTTATCGCGAACAATATAAAAAAATTATCCCTTCGGATAAAATGAACTATCTCGAATCATATAATGCCTCCGAAGGATATTTTGGCATACAGGACGACCTGAGCGCAGATGATATGCTGCTGATGCTCGATTACGGTATTTTTTATGAGTTTGTAAAAACAGAAGATATAAACTCTCAATTTCCGAAAGCATACACGGTGGCCGATGTTGAAAAGGGGGTTAATTATGCAATAGTAATATCCACCAACGGGGGATTATGGAGGTATATGATAGGCGACACAATAGTCTTCACACAATTATTCCCTCATAAGTTCAGGATCACCGGGCGCACTAAACACTTTATCAATGCCTTCGGTGAAGAAGTCATAATAGAAAACGCCGAAAAGGCACTTGAGAGGGCATCGGCCAAGACAGGTGCACTGATAACGGACTATACCGCCGGACCATATTTTATGAGCACCACGGCAAAAGGACGCCATGAATGGATCATAGAATTTGAGAAAGAGCCTGAAAACCTTGAATTATTTATAGACCTGCTTGATAACAGCCTTAAATCATTAAACTCAGACTACGAAGCCAAAAGGTTCAAGGACCTTACCCTTACCAAGCCCTCTGTTATCGTAGCTCCTGAAGGCACTTTCTACAGGTGGCTTGAGAAAAAAAATAAGCTGGGCGGACAGAACAAGGTGCCCAGGCTGTCCAACGACAGGCAGTACCTTGACGAATTACTTGATTTTATGTAATAAGGAACTTATTAATTTTACTAATTTTATATACTGAAAACTGAAAGGACAGATATGCATATCGCGATAGCAGGAAATATAGGCTCCGGCAAAACAACGCTCGCCGGCTTATTATCAAAACATTACGGATGGGAAGCACATTACGAGGACGTTGAAGAGAACCCCTACCTTAATGATTTCTACGACGATATGCAGAGATGGTCCTTTAACCTGCAGATATATTTCCTTAATTCCCGGTTCAGCCAGATCATCGAAATAAAAAAAATGGATAAAACGATTATCCAGGACAGGACAATCTATGAGGACGCCTATATCTTTGCGCCCAACCTGCATTCGATGGGACTGATGTCTACCCGCGACTTTGAAAACTATTTCACGCTGTTTAACCTTATGAGCTCACTTATCGAGCCACCCGACCTGCTCCTCTACCTGAGGGCTTCGGTGCCCACGCTGGTTAACCAGATACAGAAGAGGGGGAGGGATTATGAAAACTCCATTAGGATAGACTACCTGAAAAGGTTGAATGAGAGATATGAAGCATGGATAGAGTCGTATAAGCTGGGTAAGGTGCTAATAATAGAAGCCGACGCCTATGACTTCCCGGATAACACAGATCATCTGCGCCAGATAATAGATAAGATCGATGCCGAACTGCACGGTCTTTTTTAAATATATTACTGTCTAACTAAAACAAATATCTTATGAACTGCATCGGAAGAAAATTTTTTCTGCCTGCACTGCTCATTCTTGCTGTAAGCGGAGCATCCATGGCACAAACAGGAGGGGATGCCGTGCCCCTCGATCCGGCAATACGCACGGGAACACTCAAAAACGGCATGACCTATTATATCAGGCACAACGGAGAGCCTGAAAAAAGAGCCAGCTTCTATATTATACAGAATGTTGGAGCACTGCTGGAAGAAGATGAGCAGAACGGCCTGGCTCACTTCCTGGAACATATGGCTTTTAACGGAACAGAGCATTTTCCGGATAAGGAAAGGGGCATAATAAGCACACTCGAGAAGCACGGTGTTGCCTTTGGCCGTAATATCAACGCCTTTACCGCCTTCAATGAAACAGTCTATAATATCAGTGATGTGCCCGTTGATGATCCCGGACTGCTGGATACATGCCTGCTGGTCCTTAAGGACTGGTCCAATTACCTCCTTCTCAGCGAAGAAGAGATAGATGCCGAAAGAGGTGTGATAACAGAAGAGTGGCGGACACGCCGCACAGCCCAGTTCAGGATGACCTGGGAATTTCTTCCCACACTGCTGGCAGGGTCAAAATATGCCGAAAGGGATATTATAGGTGATATTGATATCATCCGTGATTTTGATTACCAGACCCTGCGTGATTTTTACCACGACTGGTACCGTACGGACCTGCAGGCTATCGCCATAGTAGGAGATATAGACTCTGAAGCCATGGAAGAGAAAGTGATAGACATGTTCTCAGCCATACCCGCTGTTGAGGACGCGGCTGAGAGACCTTTCTTCGAGGTACCCGAACACGATAATATGCGCTATGTTCTGGTTACTGACAAAGAGGCTTCACAGCATTCGGCGGACCTGTATATAAAACATAAAGCTGTTGACGCCGCAGGCAAGGGCACCGGCTATTTGAGGGACAAGTATATCAGAACCCTGTTTAACTCCATGATGTCTCAGAGGATTAACGAGCTGCTGCAAAAAGGGACTCCTCCTTTCGTTATGGGCTCAATAAGCTATAGCGGCTTTGTCCGCGGCTATGACGTGCTCAGCATAGGAGCCAGCTACAGTAAGGGTGAAGGAGAGAAAGCATTTGAAGCTATCTATAAGGAAGCAGAAAAGGTAAAGAGGCATGGCTTCACTGAAGGAGAGCTGGAAAGGGCGAAAGCCAAAATGATATCCAACTGGGATAACTACTATAAGGAAAGGGATAAGATAGATAATGATACCTGGGCAGGTAATATTCAGCAACATTTCCTTATTAATGAACCGCTGCCTTCTATTGAATATGAATATCAGAAAGTGAAAGAAACAGTGCCGCGGATTAGCCTTGCCGAAGTGTCGGACATGGCAAAAGAGTGGATGACAGATAAAAACCGTGTGCTTTATGTACAGGGGCCGGCAGATGAGGAAGCAGGGTACCTGACAGAACAAAAGGCCCTGGAGCTGATGGAAAAGGTAGAAAGCTTAGAACTGGAGGCCTATGCAGATGCCGCATCCGGAGAAACACTGATAAACGGCATACTGCCGGGCGGCGAGGTGATCAACACAAAGGAACTGAGCGACTTTGATGCCCTCGAATGGACCCTGGACAACGGCGCAAAGGTAATATACAAAAAAGCCGGTTATGAGAAAGACAATGTAACACTGCAGGCCTTTTCTTTTGGTGGAGCATCACTTATAGATGATGAATTCATACCCGAAGCATCATTGATGTCAACCCTGGCCCTGGCCTATGGTGCAGGTGAGTTTGACAATATAGCCCTGCAGAAAATGATGTCAGGCAAGAAAGCCTCAATGAGTATCAACCTGTCCGAGACGGTGGAAAGTTTCAGCGGATCATCAACACCCGGCGACTTCGAGACCATGATGCAGCTTCTTTACCTGCGCTTTGAAGAGCCCAGGTTCGACCGCGAGGCGCATAATGCCCTGGCCGGCAGGTTTGCAGCTATGATGGAAACAATGAATAATAATCCTCAAAAGGTTATGCAGGACTCGCTTACACTTATTATGTCCGGTTACCATCCCCGCGCCAGGGTCATTAATGAAGACTTTATTAAAGATATAGAATTTGAAAAGATAGAGGAGCTGTATAAAGAAAGATTCAGTGATGCTGATGATTATACCTTCTTCATTGTTGGTAACGTTGAGAAAGAGACGGCTAAAAAGATGGCTGAAAAATATATAGGATCACTGACGTCCCGCGAAGGAACGGAAGAGTGGGTTGACAGGGGCGTGAGGCCACCGGAAGGGAAGGTTGAGAAGGTAATAGAGATGCCCATGGCAGTACCAAAAGCCACCGTTGTGCTGAGCTACTCGGAGGATATGGAATTCAATCCATATAACAGGCAGGCAGCAAGAGTGATAAACGGCATCCTGAATATCATTTTTACCGAGAAGATAAGAGAAGAAGAGGGAGGAACATACGGGGTATCAACGGCGGTATCACTTCAGCAATTCCCTGTCCAGAAGGCAAATACCATAATTTCATTCGATTGTGACCCGGAAAGGGCCACCGAGCTGAAAGCAAAGGTTCAAAACGAGATACAGCGACTGGTGGATGAAGGGCCGGGACAGGAACACCTTGACAAGGCCGTTAATAATGTACTCAAAAACAGGGAAGAATCGAAGCAGCATAATTCTTACTGGACGTCGTCACTGTATACATATTACCTCAGCGGCATCAACTATCACGATCCTTCAAATTTTGAGGACATATTAAAGGAGTTCACTGCTGAAGATATCAGGGAAGCTGCAAAAGCATTCTTCAGTGATGCCGACCTGGTGGATATCGTTTTTGCTCCGGGTGAGTAGGAAAATGATCGCAGATAGATTACGCAGACAAATATATTGGACCTTATTAAACTGCTTTTTTAGCTACGAATAAGGTGTTGTAATACGATAAAATGACCGGGACCAATAATGGCTTAATACTGGTTGTATTTTAACGAATAAGGTGATGAACCAGGTAAAAGGACAGAGAAGGGTATCACAAGCTATCTTTGTCCTTTTATCGTTTTATCGTCAGCGTCAAAACCTCCCGTTATTTCTTTGAGCCTTTCAAAGAAAGCCTTTTTTCTTTCTGAGTTGATGCCCCAGTCCACCGGCACACTCTGGAAACCCTCTTCAAAGCCTTCGCCCTGACGCCTGTAGTCAAAGAAGCCCCATGAGGCATAGGCCTCAACAGCCGCTTTCATATTATAATTATCCTCATCAAAGCCGTAATGATCATCCTCATTAAAAACCACAGGCTGTGCGTTATAGTCAGGCATAACCTTCACCCGCCTTACCATCTCCCATATCTCACCCGGATCCTCCACACCATTACCATGAAGAAAGATAACTTCGGCTGTCTTTACCACATCCACGCCTGGTAAAACACCGCCCCCATAGCTTACCCCTGCCGGGTAGCTGTAACCTTCGTACTCCCTTTGCTGCACCCTCTGTATCAGCTCATGCACACGCTCCGGCTTAAGTATATCATGATCGTAATTAACATCACACTCATTACATATCTCTATAACAACATTCCTGAAGCCTGCATCATTCAGCCAGTCCAGGGTGTTATCCACCGCATTGATAACGGCCTGCTCGCTGGCCAGCTCCTGGTCCTGGCCAAAATAAAACAGGCCGAGTATAACAACCATATCCAGCTCATCAGCCCTTTTCAGTATACGGTACAGGCGTGTCACATACTTTTTTTTCAGGCTACCGTCAGCATCATAAGCAGTATTTACCCAGCCGTCATTTCCATAACCGGTAGGGCTACCCCCTTGCATATTAAGGGTAAAGGCGGTAAGTCCGTAGCTATGCCATTCCTCCATGGCCTGAACAAATTCATTGGTGTTCCTGTCGGGGTCCCATTCACCGGTATCTGGATATTTCCAGAGCATCCTTGTATCCGGATTACTGTCATCGAATATACCCTGCACCATACGCGAGTTAAACAGAAGGCCTTCTATCTGATTGCCTTGCCATTGCCTGTCCCGGTACGTAGGAGAACCGTTAATATAAAACTTATTACCCCTTATCTCCACTGTTGTTGACGGACTGTACTCAGAACATGATACAGCTGCAAGCATTGCCAGTGAAATTATAATCAGCGCCTTCATCTTCTTCATAAACATACCCCCTTTCCTTTTCTTATTCTCTGTTATATTAGTTCCCTTCACTGTGCCGGGCTATTGTATCCTTTATCCCGGGCCAGTCATAATTATCTATCTTGGGACCTATCACCTGTATCACCTTACCGGCAATCATAGTGCCGTAGGCAGCACATTCATCCAGCGTGGCACCGTTTACCAGTCCATACAGGAATCCCGCGGCATACAGATCGCCGGCACCAGTGGTATCTATGCTCTCCACCTCCAGGGCATCTACCTTTATCATTCCTTTGCTACCGTAAATAAGTGATCCCTGTATGAGTGAGCCTTTCTCACCTGTTTTAACCACCGCTATCTCACATTTTTCAGCCAGCGCCTTCAGCGCCTCCTCCGGACCATAACCTGTGAAGGCCTTTGCTTCAAGCTCGTTGGCAAATATTATATCAACGTATTTATCAATAATATAAGAAAATTTATCCATAAACACCTCCACCACGTTAAAGCTGGAAAGGTCAATGGCCACCTTCAGTCCCTCTTCCCTGGCGTATAAGCATGCCTTTTTCACCAGGTCCATATTGGTTATAAGGTATCCTTCGAGGTACAGG
>CAZGUR010000187.1:0-6741 GCA_964529295.1 uncultured Rikenellaceae bacterium
GCGGGACTCAAATTCGGAATAGACTATAATTATTATGATAAGCTGTTTGCCAATTTCAATCCAGAAGGACGGACTGCTGAACCTGCCGGAGGCAGCAATCCGGATGCATGGGAGATGCCCTCATACCAGCTTGTTGATATGTTCCTGAGGTACAGGTTTGACCTTGGCCCTTACCGTGCCACACTGGTGGGTAATGTCAATAACCTGTTCGACACCGAATATATATCCGATGCAAGGGATGGCGGATCACACAGCTGGAGTGATTCAGAAGTGTATTACGGCTGGGGCCGCTCATGGATGGTCAGCCTGAAGATCAACTTTTAAGGCATAACCATATAAATATTAATATTTAAAATGGACAAAATGAAAAAGACAATATATTACTTAATGGCAATGATCCTCATCCTGTCGTCATGCGATCCCATGGCTGAGATATATGACGAGATGGAGGAAATGGATACCGGGTTTGCCACAGAGTTCACTTATGACCTGGGTCCCGATGATTATGCTGCTATTGCTGATCTTACATCCAATGGTGATGCAGCCGACTTTATTGAAGATAATGAAGCGTTCAGCGATGAGTACCCCGCTTCAGTGTATGTGCCCGCTTACCTGGAGGAGCTCTATCCCGCGCTTGGCGAAAAATCAGTGGGAAAAATATCATATACTTTCTTTACGGGTTATCCCGGGTATCTTGATGATTATGCTGGTCCGGAGAAATACTATGTTAGCGATGATGACTATAATGCAATGGGCGGCGATAACCAGACTTTCAAAACCTTTATCGGTGATGACAGACCTGAAGATCATATACCGGGATTCCTGGCAGATGCTTACCCCGATGCAGCAGGTGATGATATAGTGCTGGCATTATATAAGTATGCCGAAGAGATAAAGGACCCTTCTGTGATTCATGCATTTGAGTCGTCCGATTACCAGCTTATTGTAGATCATGTGGAAGCTGATATTGATCCTGATTATGTAAGCTCCTGGGGTGACTCCGAGTATTATTATGGTGCAGGTGCTTACTTCGGTAATTTTGAAGCCCGTGTATCTGAGAGGATATTGGATATAGTTGATACTGATACCACATGGGTAGAAGGTTTTGAAGGTTTGACCAATACGGAAAGGGAAGCATTGATTGATGAGCGTATTCAGGAAGCCATAGTTTACTGGCTTGAGCAGACATACCCCGATGCTGTTCCGGAAATTAACGGCCAGACTGTTTACTATAATATACAGTATGACACATATGACGGTTCAGGGCATACCTATTATGTTGTATATGAATGTACGGCTTCAGGTTCACCTGCCACTTTCGAACTGGTGGACGGTCCCAGTGAAGACTACACGGTTTATTCAAGCACCGTTAAGGAAGACCGTGGCGCATATTACCAGTTTGACGGCAGTGACTGGGATGCTATGGATAATGTTTATTACCTGAGCTCTGCCGATTATGATGAGATGGGAGCCCCGGGCAAATATGACAATTTCTCAGGCTCCGACAGTCCCGAAGACTATATCCCGAGCATGCTGGAAAATATGTATCCATATGCACAGGATGGTGATAAGACAGCGGTGGCATATAAGTATTATTCAAGCGGCTCAACAAGCGTAAGGGCCATGGAATATGTTTATAATAGTGGCTGGGCTGCCTATGATGCCTTTGTGGCTAAAGATGCCCAGTTTATTCATAATGGCACCACATGGGTGTTTGATCCCACGGTTATGTTAACCATGAGCAGCAGCGATTACCTTATTATCGTTAATTATGTCAAGAATAATGTGGGTGATAGTTATGTTGACTCTTACGGGACAGCTGAATTTTACACCGGTGCCAGTTCCTATTACGGTAACTTCGATACAAGGAGCGGAAGCTATGATGCCGATGTCTTTGACTCATGGGAGAAAGCACTGGAATGGGCTATTGGTGAAGCCCTGCTACCGACCAAATATCCCGATGCAGTTACAGAGGTGAGCGGCATACCCGTTTATTACATTGTTACCTTTGATACCTACAGCGGTGTCGCCGGAACATATTCGATGAAGTTCCAGGTTACACAAGCCGGACCGGATCCTGAATTCACATTGGTGGAAGGACCGACAGCGGCGAAGTAATTTTTTAAGACCTATATTATTAAAGGGCTTGTCTTGAAACAGGATTTGAGACAAGCCCTTTTTTTTCTGAGCTAACTGGCTGCGTGAAAGACCCTGATAATACCGTCTTGCAAACCTTGGGTTGCGTGAATGTATTAACAGCATTATGGTCTGGATACCGGCTGGCGGAGATCTTTGTAAAGTCCAGGCAGACAGAGGCATAGCGACTAAAGTTGATAACTAGGCCTGATTGTTAATAATTATGGCTTGCTTCTCCCTGAGGCCTTTCTTAATTTAGCAGAACCTGTAAGAATTACTGACCATAATTCGAACAAGCTTATTTTCAAGTAAAATCCAGAAAACTGATCTGTCAATGGGAGAACTTTTTGTCAATGAATCTGCGCTGACCTCGCAGAAGGAGAAAGAAAAGAAGGAAAATGAACCCTCATCCCTTATGGAGGGAACTATGGAAAAGGAGGAAATCCTTCAGGGAGGTAAGGCCGGGACACCCACCGGCAGCGCTGATACCCCACAGGAATACAGCCATGATGAGGTTATCAGGGAGTCAGTACGATATTTTCAGGGTGATGACCTGGCAGCACGGGTATGGGCCAATAAATATGCGCTTAAAGATTCATTTGGCAGGCTTTATGAAAAAACACCCGACCAGATGCACCGTCGCCTGGCAGGAGAGATACACAGGATAGAAAAGAAGTATCCCTCACCGGTAAGCGAGGAGATATTATACTCGGTTCTGAAGAATTTCAGGTATATAGTTCCACAGGGAGGACCTATGACGGGCATAGGCAATGATTACCAGATAGCATCACTCTCAAACTGCTTTGTGATAGGCAATGACGGCAATTCCGACTCCTATGGCGGTATTATGAAGATAGACCAGGAGCAGGTGCAGCTTATGAAACGACGGGGCGGTGTGGGTCACGACCTCTCACATATACGTCCCCAGGGATCACAGGTGCTAAACAGTGCCCTTACCTCCACGGGAGTGGTGCCCTTTATGGAAAGGTATTCCAACTCAACAAGAGAGGTGGCCCAGGACGGGAGAAGGGGTGCACTGATGCTCTCAATATCAGTCAAGCATCCTGATTCTGAGAAATTTATTGATGCCAAGCTGGAAGCCGGTAAGGTGACAGGGGCCAATGTGTCTGTTAAGATGACCGATGAGTTTATGGAGGCGGTAAAAGATAACAGGCCCTTCAGGCAGCAGTACCCCATTGATTCGGATAATCCTAAGTTTGAGAAAGAGATAGATGCACGTAAGCTCTGGAATAAGATAGTGCATAATGCCTGGCGCTCGGCTGAGCCCGGCGTGCTGTTCTGGGATACAATAAAAAGGGAGAGTGTTCCTGATTGCTATGCTGACCTGGGATATAAGACCGTGTCTACCAATCCATGCGGCGAGATACCGCTATGTCCCTATGACAGCTGCAGGCTGCTGGCTATTAACCTGTACAGCTACGTGGAAAACCCCTTTACCGAAAAGGCTAAATTTAATTTTAAGCTTTTTACAGATCATGTACACCTGGCGCAGAGGATGATGGATGATATAATTGACCTTGAACTGGAAAAGATAGAGGCCATACTGGATAAGATAAACAGGGACCCGGAGCCGGAGCAGATAAAGGCAGTGGAGAGAACACTTTGGGAGAATATACATCATAAAGCTAAAGAAGGCAGGCGCACAGGCATTGGTATAACAGCGGAAGGTGACATGCTGGCAGCCCTTGGGCTTGTCTATGGCAGCGACAACGCCACCGAATTCTCGACGCAGATACATAAGACACTGGCAGTGGAGGCTTACCGCTCGTCTACCATGCTGGCCAAAGAGAGAGGTCCATTCGGTATATATGATGCAAAGAGGGAAGAGAACAATCCCTTTATAATGAGACTGAGGGAAGCCGACCAGGATCTGTATGAAAATATGAAGCAGTACGGCCGTCGTAATATAGCCCTGCTGACCATAGCGCCAACCGGGACGACCAGCCTGATGACGCAGACGACATCAGGCATTGAGCCCGTGTTTATGCCTGTGCATAAGAGAAGGAGGAAGGTGAATCCTAATGATAAGGATGTAACGGTAAGCTTTAAGGATGAGGTGGGCGATTCATGGGAGGAATATAAGGTATTCCATCATAAATTTGTTGAATGGCTGCGTATTAAAGGCTATGATCCTGAGGAAGTAAGGGATATGGATGATGATGATGTGGATGAGGTAGTCAAAAAGTCGCCTTACTACAAGGCATCGGCTAATGATGTGGACTGGCTGGCCAAGGTAAGGATGCAGGGTAAGATACAGAAATGGGTGGATCATTCTATCAGTGTTACGATAAACATACCTGAGGAGGTTAAGGAAGACCTTGTCAGCGAGCTGTATATGACAGCATGGGAGTCGGGATGCAAGGGAGCAACGGTTTACCGCGACGGCTCAAGAAGCGGCGTGCTGGTGTCAGGGAAAGAAAATAAGGTTGGTGGAACAAGGAAAAGACCCAGGGTGCTGGATGCGGATATTATAAGGTTTAATAATAACGATGAAAAGTGGATAGCCTTTGTGGGACTCAAGGATGGTGTGCCGTACGAGGTCTTTACCGGTCTGGCCGATAGCGAGATCTTCCCTATACCCGATTCAATAGTTAAAGGGAAGATAGTGAAAACAAAGGATGAGGATGGAAGGAACAGGTATGATTTCCAGTATACCGATAAGTACGGCTATAAGAATACCCTGGGCGGACTGTCGCATATGTTCAAGCCGGAGTTCTGGAACTATGCCAAGCTTATCTCAGGAGTGCTCAGACATGGGATGCCTATACCCAGCGTGGTTAACCTGGTGAAATCACTGAGACTCGACAGTGAGTCAATCAATAACTGGAAGAACGGGGTTGAAAGGGCTCTGAAAAGATATATACCTGACGGCACCAAGGCAAAAGGCAAATGTGAGGAATGCCAGTCGACCAACCTCATATACCAGGAAGGATGCCTGATGTGCCAGAATTGCGGTTCTTCTAAATGTGGTTAATTATTATATAACCTTCAGCTTCTTTCCGATCTTCTCAAAGGCATTGATGGCCCTGTCAAGCTGCTCCCTGGTATGTGCGGCCGACAGCTGCACCCTTATCCTGGCTTCACCGTTGGGTACCACGGGATAATAAAAGCCGATAACATAGATACCTTCATCCAGTAGTTGCGATGCAAACTCCTGTGATAACCTGGCCTCATATAGCATAACGGCGCAGATAGCCGATTGGGTGGGCTTGATATCAAAGCCCAGCTTCTCCATCTTTTCCAGGAAATATGATGTGTTATGATGGAGCCTGTCCTGCAACTCATTGGTGCCTGTCATCATATCTATCATCCTGCTGCCGGCGGCAGCCACCAGGGGAGGAATGGAGTTGGAGAAAAGGTAGGGACGTGAGCGCTGACGCAGCATATCAATAATCTCTTTCTTACCAGTGGTGAAACCTCCTATGGCTCCTCCAAAAGCCTTGCCCAGGGTGCCTGTTATAATCTCAACCTGCCCTTTGACATCAAAAAGCTCGGTAACGCCCCTGCCTGTTTTGCCCACCACACCTGCTGAATGGGACTCGTCAACCATCACCATGGCATTATACCGGGCGGCAAGCTCAAGTATCCTGTCCAGTGGAGCCACATTACCGTCCATGGAGAAGACACCGTCGGTGACGATCAGCTTGAACCTCTGTTCCTGTGCTGCCTCCAGCCTGTTCTCCAGGTCCTCCATATCAGCATTCTCATACCTGTAGCGCTTGGCCTTGCACAGCCTTACCCCGTCAATGATGGATGCGTGGTTGAGCGAGTCGGAGATAATGGCATCTTCACTGGTGAGCAGCGGCTCAAAGAGTCCACCGTTGGCATCGAAACAGGCAGCATAAAGAATGGTGTCCTCAGTGCCGAAGAAAGCCGACAATTTTTCTTCCAGCTCCTTGTGCAGATCGCTGGTGCCGCAAATAAAACGAACCGATGACATGCCGTAGCCGTGAGTGTCAAGTGCCTCTTTGGCTGCCTCAATAAGCTCCGGGCTGTTTGACAAGCCCAGGTAGTTATTGGCACAAAAATTAAGTACGCGGCTTCCGTCCGTCAGCTCTATCTCTGCTGCCTGGGGCGAGCCTATTATCCTCTCTTTTTTGTATAACCCGGCTTCGCTGATCCTGGCCAGTTCCGTCTGAAGGTGCTCCTTAAAATCTTTATACATGGTTATTGTATGTTACAAATATTTTTAAATCAACATGTTAGCCTGCACATATAAATCAATGCCTGCATTCTTTGTTCTGAAATACATCTGAATAAGCGAGTCGATAATTAACGACTGCGAATGTACTATTTCGGCGATTAATAAACCAATATTTTTATCAGGTTTTTAGGGAAGGAACAGATGCTTATTTACATATATTAACCTGGTTGAGCTCTGCTATTAACATGGTTGAGCTCTACTATTAACCCGGGGGGCCTGCATGAAATTGTAAAGAGCCTCGCTCCAAACGTCCCGGATTAAGAGAGTGCATTAGCTGCGTTGAGCTTGCAGGCCAGGTTGACTGCATTGAGCTGGCAGGCCCGGTTGACTGCATTGAGCTGGCAGGCCCGGTTGACTGCATTGAGCTTGCAGGCCAGGTT
>CAZGUR010000188.1:0-4080 GCA_964529295.1 uncultured Rikenellaceae bacterium
AGGGCCGTGGCAACAATCAGCAGTCCCGGTATGATGAATACCAGGTTCAGGTAATTCTCAGATACTGAGTAAATGATGCTGGCTTTGGCCGTCTGCAAAAGCCCGCCCAGCCTCTTGAATTCCAGGATTATGATTATTATAACTGCCAGTATGAGTATAAGAAGATCATACACCCGCTCGCTTATCACCGTGCCAAAACTGTGTGACACTTTAATGCCAGATGATTTCTGGAGTGAGGTACATCTTATTATCTCCCCCAGCTTTGGGGTGAAGCTGTTAATAAAGAAGCCCAGCAAAAGGGAGTAGGATACATCTTTTATATCCGGGGATTCACCGCTGTTCCTGATGAGTAAGCGCCACCTGTAAGCCCTGACGAAAAACATTATAATAAGGAATCCGATGCCGAGGAGTATCCAGACTGTCCTGGCTTCTGACAGAAGCTCAAGTATCTTATCGAGGGGTTTGTTCCTGAGGGTCAGGTAAAGGAAGAATCCTCCTATGATAATGCCAGTTGCGGCATTTATGATGTTTTTTCTCATACCAGACATCTTTGCCGGCTTATATATTTGAGTGTTAAATATAATAATAAATGCTGAAATGTCCCGGTCTGCCCGGGTGGACAGTTTCGATGCTGTACATAGTATAATGGCCGCAAGCGGCCGGGCTTGCTCAGGGTCGTTCCTGCAACCGGATAGATAGTTTTACATCCTGTCCCGGCTTATTTCAGCCTGAGGATAACAGGCCTGTGGTCTGATATCATTTCCGGGTATTCAGGGTAGCACTGGTCCAGCCTGAACACCATGACAGTGTCTATCCTGGTGAATAATTCATCCGTCACGCAAATATGGTCTATATGACTGGGCCATGAGGGGTATGACCACCAGGCCATGCTTCCCTTTGCAATGCTCATGTCAGTGAAAGAATAATTATCCGGATCATTGACCATGGTCCAGAAAACATTTGTTTCCCGGCTGTCACCATCAATCTCGTCGTTCAGGTCGCCCAGTATGACCACAGGCTCATCAGGGTAATTATCAGATATATATTTATGCAGTGAATCAGTGGCACTCCTGCGGCGCTCTTCGTTATCGCTTCCGCCGCAACATTTGAAATGATTATTTATAAGTATGGCCTCTGTTCCCGTTGGTATATGGGTGACATGCACTTCAAAAGGAGGGCGGGGAAAGGACCAGAAATCATCGTCAAAGATTATTTTACTTTCCGATTCATCAATGCTCACTTCCGATACCTTATAAAGGTATGCCAGGTTCCATATTGAGTTATCAATAGGGTAGTACACACCTTCCCAGCCTACAAGCCTGTCAACCAGGTTGTTAAAGTCCTCTTCGGAGCTTATTTCCTGCAGGGCAATAATATCAGCATCCATTTGTTTAAGCAGGTCAGCTACTGTTTTGGCTGTCTCTTCACCATATACCGGATAAGCCTTTATGTTAAAAGTGACTATTTCAAAGGTGGATTCTGTACCACTGATAACACAATCAGAAAAATCAATTCCCTCTATCCTGTTTGACGGGGGCTTGTGGCATGATGCCGCAAAAAGGATTATCAGGCCTGTAATAAGGTATAATTTAATATTGTTTCTCATGCCTTCATAAGGCCGCTTCGCTAAATTCATACTCGTTTCATCTGAATTATTACCACCGCAAAGATGGAAAAAAAACAGCAATACTTAAAGCAACAACTTAATGACAGATGCTAAAGGGCTCACTGCATGATAAACTTTTTTGTAAGGGGGGTGTATTCCCTGTGAGCTCCTCCCGGGTAAATCTTCAGTATATATATACCTGGTTGCAGTCCGGTCAGCCGGAGACGGTAACTGTTCACTCCTTTCACTGTCTCACTCTGAATCATTATCCCTCCCATATTGAATACCTCAATTTTCCTGGCATTGTCCATGCCCTCTATTACCAGTTCTTCTGCAGCCGGTATTGGGTATATTTTAAGGTTTCGGGGAAACCCGGACTCTATATCTGTGGCCAGTCTTATATGAAACTTCCATACATTATCACCTGTAATGCCTGCAAAGGGGTTGTTGAAGTAATCATTAAGCACTCCCTGGTCCATCTCAATATAGTAGGAGGCACCCTCACTGAAGGACCTTACCGGTGTTATATGCAGACTGTAGTTATCATCTGATATATTGAGGCCCTGTCCGGCCCCTTCTTCAGCAATATCAGAAGATTCAAACACTGAGCCATCTTCATTTCTGATTATAACATTACCTGATCCGGCATATATTTTTTCATCAAAATATATTACAGGTGTGGCATCAGGGCTTATGTTGACAGCTCCGTTCCCGGGCCATAAATCCGCTATGACGGGTGAACTGTTATCCGGACCTATATCAAATGAGCCTGAAGGTGTTATATATTCTGTGTTATCTCCTTCCCAGTTTGTTTTATCGGCAATGGCTTCGAGAATATAGTCTGCCGGCCCGTGGCTTACAGACATATTATAACTTGTATTATCATATTCATCACCTTCACCCGGACCGGATCCTGCAGCAATAGCATTAAGACCGTCGGTGAGTCCGGGCGGGAGGGCTGAAGTGTTTGAGCTGGTGGCATCTGTCTGCCAGGCGCTTGAGTTAGACTGGAAGGCAAAAATAAAGGTGGGATTGTCAGAGCTGCCCTGGAAGGCGATCAGCTGGTCTCCTTCTGTTGCAAGGGACAGACCCCTGTTACCGACTGTTGCATCATTATCCGCGGTAAAATCGGCAGAATTGGATATATAGCCTATAACGGTGCCGGCAGTGAGCGCTTCGGGGGCGGTATATAACACTGCCCCTTCATTACCCCTGAAGGAGCCGTCAGATTTAACCCCCGAATCGGTAAAGCGTATCCCGGTACCTGCTTCAATGTCCGTAAGCAAAACGATGTGGAAGTTGTCAGGGTTGTCCGAACCGAAACCTATAACAGCCAGTTCACCAGCCTCAAGTGTTGTTTGTGCACTGCAAAATACTGGGATATAGCATAATAATATGGCAATGCCGTAGCTGAGAAGAAAATATTTCATAAAAGTCTGTTATTGATGAGCGAGCATTTTTCCAGGATACAATATCGCAAATCGCGGAAAAAAATTCAAGAAAAAATATGATTTTATGATATTTTTTTCAGGAAATCACCTTTCTTTTCCGAAACCTCCGCCACCGGGTGTTTCCATTACAAAGCAGTCGCCTGCGTTGAGGTTTATATTTTGTACGGAACAGAGTGGAAGGATGTCGCCATTGTTCTTTATAACCCACTGAGCACCTGGCTGTCCGTCTGCCCCGCCCGAGCATCCATACGGGCCGCTGAGGCGCCTCTGGGTAAGAACAGATAGATTAACCGGTTCAAGGAATCTTATAACACGCCTGGCTCCGTCACCTCCCTTCCATCTGCCCCTGCCCCCGGATCCTTTGCGTACCGAGAATTCTTCGAGCCTTACAGGATACCTGTGCTCCATTATCTCCGGGTCGGTAATCCTTGTGTTTGTCATGTGATGGTGCACGGCATCAGCGCCCCTGAACCCTTTACCTGCCCCACAGCCGCCACACACTGTTTCATAATAACCAAAATTATCATTGCCGAAAAGGGTGTTGTTCATTGTGCCCTGGCTGGCAGCAATAATACCGAAAGCCTTAAGCAGGGTATCTGTCAGGCGCTGACTTATTTCAACATTTCCACCCACCACGGCAGGGCATAATTCCGGATTGTCATTAAAGTCAGGGTTCAGCATTCCATGGGGCAGAATTATGTTAACGGGTTCCATCAGCCCGTCATTGAGGGGTATGGGCTCGTCCAGAAGCAGCCGCAGCACGTAGATGGTTACACTTTTGACTATGGCTTCCGTGGCATTCATATTTGAATCATTAAGCTCTGCGCTGCCGGTAAAGTCTATCGTGCAACTTTTTGCATCAAGACTGATAACTGCTTTTATCACTGAACCGTCGTCTAGATGTTCTGTGGCCCTGTATGTACCATCTTTAAATCCGGCCAGTGTGTCTTTCATGCGCGAAGAGGCATAAGCCCGTAACTGTTGCATATAATTCACCACTGTCTTTCTTCCATGACGGTTGAT
>CAZGUR010000188.1:4090-6672 GCA_964529295.1 uncultured Rikenellaceae bacterium
TTCCGTTATGGTTGGCTGCAAGGGATGCATTAAGGTCGGCCATATTCTCTTCCACGGAGCGGCTGGGGTATGGATAATCAGTAAGTATCTTCCTAATACCATCACGGTCAAGCACTCCTTGTCTGACAAGGTGGAAAGGGCTTATTACAACCCCTTCTTCCTGCAGGTTGGCTGCATCGGGCGGCATGGATCCCGGACTGATACCTCCTATCTCACTGTGATGAGCCCTGTTCACCACAAAGGCGACGCGTTCACCTTTATGGTAAACGGGACTTACCATGGTAACATCGGGAAGATGTGAGCCGCCGTATTTCGGGTGGTTGGTAACGATGGTATCACCTTCTTCAAGACTGAAATGTTTTAAAAGCTCTCTTACACAAACACCCAGCCCACCCAGGTGTACGGGGATATGGGGCGCGTTGGCTACCAGCCTGCCTTCTGCATCCAGAAGGGCGCATGAGAAATCCAGTCGCTCCTTAATGTTAACCGATAGGGCTGTACGTTGCAAGAGGGCACCCATGTTCTCAGCTATTGACATAAAACGGTTGGTAAATAATTCCAGCTCTGTCTCCTGTGTTTGTGTGTCTTTCTTTACCGTCTTTTTTTGTTTGCGTTTGAGAATGGCTGTTCCTGTGTGATCTATTTTCAGGTGCCAGGATTTTTTCAGCCATGTTGTTGCAAAAGGGTCCAGAAGCAGTGCATTGCCCTTAATGCTATCGCCCGGTTTTAATGAGTCCAGCGTGAACACAGGTGTTATATTATTAATCCTGTGCGAGGGTTCCGGTTGATGGCTGCCTGTTTCAGGCTTTTCATCCATGGCTTCTTCTTCATATACTCTTACTATGGCCCTGATGGATTCTATTTCTATGTTTCGCCGGCTGACACTGTGTCCGTAGGTATCTTTATATACTCTGCGAAAGTCTCCGGCAAGATTTTCAATATCCCTGAAGGGTATTTCCAGGCAGCTGTCCTGACCCCTGTAGCGCATAAAAGCCAGTTTCCGGTAGGTCTTTATCTTTCCGGCCGGGAATCCTTCTTCAATCAGCAGCCTGAAGGCTTCGGCTTCGCAGCCGGCAAAGAGCTCATCCAGTCTTTCCTTTACCTGGTCCAGGTCTTCCAGTATTTGCCTGACGGAGAAGCGCTCCACTGCAGCATTACCTATACCGTAAGCACTCAGAAGACCTGCATCCCTTGGCAGTAAGACAGTGCCAATTCCCAGTATATCCGCAATATCACATGCATGCAGTCCCCCGGCTCCGCCAAAAGCTACCATGGCAAAATCTGATGGCTTAAAGCCACTGGCAAGTGATATTTTCCGTATGGCTCCCGCCATCAGTTCATTGGCTATATCTATAAAACCTTCAAGTATATCCTCCGGCTTTCTTTCTTTGCCTGTTTTTTTCTTTATCTCCTTTATCAGTTTATTAAGGCTCTTTTCTGCATGTGATATGAATACAGGTATGCCAAACTGGCCGGTATCCAGGCGGCCGAGCAGCAGGTTGACATCGGTTACAGTCAGCGGTCCGCCGGCCCCATAGCATGATGGTCCGGGCCAGGCACCTGCACTTTCCGGGCCAACAAATAGTTTATAACCGTCAAAACCACAGACAGACCCGCCGCCGGCTGCAACTGTTTCAATGGCTATGGCCGGGCTGTTGATGCGGGCATCCCCCACTTCCAGCTCAAACCTGTAATCGAAGGATCCGTCAATACGGGAAACATCGGTGCTGGTACCGCCCATGTCAAATGTTATAATTCTTTTGTAACCCGATCTTCTTCCTATGGCCAGGGCTCCGGCCACCCCGCCTGCAGGGCCGCTGAGCAGGCTGTCTTTAGGAAGAAAATGTCCTGCCTGCAACAGTCCGCCCGCGCTGGTCATAACCTGGAACTGGCTCTTGCCTGTATACTTTTTGATGCCTTTGACATAACGATTGATGACTGGTGAGAGATAGGCGTTAACAACTGTTGTATCTGCACGGTTCTGAATTTTTATAAGAGGTGATATATCATGTGAGGCAGAGATATATTCAACCCCCATTGCCTTTAATTCTTTGCAAACCAGTAATTCGTGGACAGGGTTGAGATAGCTGTTCATAAGGCATACGGCAACTGATTCATATGAAGCGAAATCTTCATTTTTCAGTTTGTCCCGGAGCTTATCAATATCCAGATGGCGTAATATCCTGCCCTCGGCATCAATACGTTCATCCAGCTCAATCACATGGCTGTACAGCATGGATCGTTTTTTTACATTGAGGGCAAATATATCGGGCCGCGACTGGTTCCCTATCTCAAGCAAATCGGAAAACCCTGCTGTGGTTATAAACAGTGTCTTTGCACCTTTTCTCTCTAGCAATGCGTTGGTTCCGGTGGTAGACCCCAGTTTAAGGATTATGGGCGGGAACTCTTCGTTCAGGGCTGTTTCAGTCAGCAGGCGTATCCCAAGTATAGGGGCCTCTTCATTCGATGTGATCTCAAAATTACAATTTTCCTCAGGTATCTCAGGCAGCGGCCCGCTCAGTATAATGCGTGATGTTTCAAGATCAAAGCTCTCTATAACTGTCCCGGTATACGGTCCGGGT
>CAZGUR010000189.1:0-6641 GCA_964529295.1 uncultured Rikenellaceae bacterium
GTCTCAAAGCGCCCCTCAAGATTTGTATTGATATCAGCAGGCTTTGATATGGATCATACGGGGAGAGAGTGGAGAGATATAAGGGGGGATGAATTACGCGAACTCATTGACTAAGCCGAACTAAAGGTTTTTCGCAGTTAGCTGCGAGGAGAATCAAAGACATAATAATAAACATTCCAGGTTTATGGATAAGGACAGTATAAAGAAGGAAGCCATAGAACGGTTCAGGTCTGGATTTAACTGCTCACAGTCGGTGCTGGGCTCCATGGCGGGTAAACTTGAGGCAGATGTGTCTTTTCTTGAAAAAATATCATCAGGTTTTGGTGGCGGAATGGGACATATGCAGGAAAAATGTGGTGCTGTTACCGGTAGTTTTATGGCCATCAGCCTTTATTGCGGTAATAAATACTCCTCCAATTCTGAGCGTACGGAAAGAGCATATGGTATGATAAGGAAATTTGATTCCGAGTTCAAAGAATTGCATGGCACAACCATTTGCCGCGAATTAATAAAATATGATCTTGACACACCCGCGGATCATGACAGGGCTGTCAGGGAGAATGTTTTTGAAAATGTCTGTGAGAGATGTATCGCTGATTCAGTGGATATCTTATCACTGATATTAAAATAATTATTCATCGGGTCATACCATTCAGCCAAAAAACAAATGTTTTTTTACTCTCTTTCAGCTTTATAATTCTCAAAAAATCATTGTTTGATTTAAGGGATTTTCATACATTGCCGGCCATTGAACCCGTTTTCTGATTAATTATAAGACTATGATTAATAACTACTTGTTAAATCCCGGCAGCATAGTTATTGTCGGAGGCTCCGATGATATTTCCAAGCCGGGGGGCAAGGTGCTGAAAAATATTCTGGACGGTGATTTCAGGGGTGGGCTGTCTGTTATCAATCCCAAAGCCGGTGAAAAAGTGCAGGGAGTGGATGCTTATGGGAGTCCCGCCGCCATACCCGATACCGACCTGGCAATTATAGCCGTAGCTGCAAAATATTGCAAAGATACGGTTGAGATACTTGCACAGCGTAAAAAGACAAGGGCCTTTATTATCCTTTCGGCGGGATTTGCTGAAGAGAATGAAGAAGGGGCAAAGCTGGAGAAAGAAATAGTTGATATTATTAATTCTGTTGACGGCTGCCTGATTGGACCTAACTGTATAGGTGTGCTGACCCAGTCCTACAGCGGCGTGTTCACAACACCCATACCCGAGCTTGATCCGCAGGGGGTTGATTTTATCTCTGGCTCAGGTGCCACTGCCGTATTTATTATGGAGTCGGCCATACCCAATGGCATACGGTTCTCAAGTGTTTTTTCCGTTGGCAACAGTGCCCAGACTGGCGTTGAAGAGGTGCTTAAATATCTTGATGAGACATATGAGCACGGCAAGAGCTCACCGGTAAAATTATTATATATAGAAAGCATCAGCAAGCCTGCCATGCTTCTTAAGCATGCATCATCACTGATAAACAAGGGTTGCAGTATTGCCGCCATCAAATCGGGATCATCGGCTGCGGGCAGTCGCGCCGCCTCCTCACATACAGGCGCCATGGCCAATCCTGATGTGGCTGTTGATGCTCTTTTCCGAAAGGCAGGTATCATAAGGTGCTATGGCCGTCATGAGCTGGCCGCCGTGGCAGCAGTGCTTATGTCGCCCCGCCCTGAAGGCAGGAGGATGGCTATAATAACACATGCAGGCGGACCGGCGGTGATGATGACTGATGAGCTGTCGAAGGGAGGTATTGAGATACCTGCCCTTAAAGGAGAAAAGGCTGATGCCCTGCTGGAGAAACTATATCCGGGCTCATCGGTTGCCAATCCGGTTGATTTCCTTGCCACGGGCAACGCTGAACAGCTGGCGGCCATAATTGATGCCTGTGAGAATGACTTTGATGAGATAGATGCGATGGCTGTTATCTTTGGCAGTCCCGGACTCTTCCCTGTTGATGATGTGTACGATGTGCTGCATGATAAAAAACGCTCATGCCGGAAGCCCGTGTACCCGGTGCTGCCCTCGCTTATTACAGCAGGCAGGGAGGTCAGTGACTTCATAGCCAGAGGGAATATTAATTTTCCTGATGAGGTGGTCTTTGCCAGTGCCCTGACAAGGGTGCTCAATACTGCAAAGCCCGCTGGTGAGGGTACTGAGCAGTCAGAGTCCGCCACTAAGGGTACTGAGCAGTCAGAGTCCGCCACTAAGGGTGCTGAACAGACAAAGCCCGCTGCTGAAGCTGCTGAACAGCCGGAGCCCGACAAAAAGCTAATCAGGCAGGTGATTGATAATAATGAGAGTGGATATTTGAGTCCGGGTGACGTACAGTCCCTTCTCGATGCTGCAGGCATAAAAAGGGTGGAGGAGGCTCTTGCCCACTCGGGAGAGGAGGCAGCGGACAAAGCTGCGGAATTGGGATTCCCTGTAGTGATGAAAGTGGTGGGACCCGTTCATAAATCGGATGTGGGAGGCGTTATACTCAATATAGACAGCAGGGAAAGAGCACGTGCTGAGTTCAGCCGGCTGATGAAGATAGATAAGGTGGAGGCTGTGTTAATGCAGCCCATGATCACTGGTGTCGAGCTGTTCGCCGGGGCTGTCAGCGAGCCCGGATTCGGTCATCTTGTTATGGCTGGTCTGGGAGGAATATTCATAGAGGTGCTGAAGGATTTTAATACAGCACTGGTTCCTGTAAGCAGGGATGAGGCCGGTGAGATGATACAGTCACTTAAAGGTTATAAGATGCTTGAAGGGCTGAGAGGACAGGAAAGCGTAAACGTAAAAGCATTTTCAGATGTGCTGCTGAGATTGTCTGCCCTGCTGCAGGCAGCACCGGAGATAAGTGAAATGGACCTTAACCCCCTTATGGGAAGACCGGAGGCCGTAACAGCGGTTGACGCAAGGATAAAAATTGACAAATGAAAAGAAACGATATATTTTTACTGTTGTTCCTGGCAGCTATATTCACACCTTTTATTGTAAGCGACCAGCTGTATAATCATTATGACAGGCTCTATTCATCCTATCCTTTTACAGGAAGCTTTATCAAGTTTGCCATCCTGGCCACCACCGGTGAGCTGATAGGCCTGAGGATAAAAACAGGGCGCTATTTTGCCGCTGGCTTTGGTATCCTGCCGCGGGCTGTTGTATGGGGTGTGCTTGGACTGACAATACAGGCTGCATTTATTATTTTTGCCGCCGGGGTGCCGGTCTTGCTTGAGTTTGCAGGTGCAGGTGGAGCCCTTGCTTCCATGACAGGTCCCCTTACTTTAGTAAAAGCAGGTGTGGCATTCAGCATAAGCCTGCTGCTGAATATTTTCTATGCCCCTGTTCTGATGACAGCCCATAAGGTCACCGATTCACATATAGAAAGTACAGGTGGTACAGTGAGAGGATTATTTTCAAAGATGGATATCAGCTCTATACTGAAAGGTATAGACTGGAACACCCACTGGGGATTTGTGCTTAAAAAGACAATAGTTTTTTTCTGGATACCTGCGCAGACCATCAACTTCCTGATGCCTGAGCAGTTCAGGGTGCTTATTGCTGCCATATACGGTATTATACTGGGTATGATACTGGCTTTTGCCTCAATAAAAAAACCTGATTTTTAACATGTTTTTAATTGGCCGGAGATTTTGTATATTTAGGGTCCCAATAAGTCTAAACAAACAATGGATCGAGCCTTAATCAATTTTAAATCAAACAAATACAGTGCCCCCTTATTATTACCCGCTGTTATGTATATGCTTATTGACTTTTTGATGTTACTCATAGTAAAAGAATAATATTTGTTAGCAGGGGCGGTTAGGATAAACTGCCCCTGCCTGTTTTTGAACCCTGTTTGAAAAAATGAATTTTATGAGAAATACACCGATAGATGCTTCGGTAGTTGAGACAAAAATCAAAGAGAGCGGTCTTTCCTCGCTCGATACCGCCAGTATACGTGAGATAGTCAAACTGGTTAACCAGATTGAAAAAGAGACGGGTGAGAAATATATTAGGATGGAGATGGGGGTACCCGGACTCCCATCACCTATGGTGGGAATAAAAGCAGAGAAGGCAGCGCTTGACGATGGTGTTACTTCATTATATCCCAATATAGAGGGATTGCCACAACTTAAGAGCGAGACATCCAGGTTTATAAAGCTCTTCCTTGATATTGATGTTGACCCCAAAGGATGTGTCCCTACCGTTGGCTCCCTGATGGGTGGCATGGTCAGCTTCCTTGTGGTTAACAGGAATGACAGCTCAAAGGAAGGAACCCTGTTTATTGACCCAGGATTTCCGGTGCAGAAGCAGCAGATAAAGATACTGGGACAGGATTACAGGTCCTTTGATGTGTATAATTACAGGGGTAAGAAACTGGAGAAGAAGCTGGAGTCCTACCTGCAGACCGGTAAGGTTTCCAGCATACTGTATTCAAATCCCAATAACCCCTCATGGATATGTTTTACAGATGAGGAGCTGGAGATAATTGGCAGGCTGGCAACAAAATATGATGCTGTAGTTATTGAGGACCTGGCTTATTTTGGTATGGACTTCCGCAATAATTACGGCCGGCCGGGTAAGCCGCCATACCAGCCTACGGTAGCTAAGTACTGTGATAATTATATCATGCTGATATCCAGCTCCAAGGCATTCAGTTATGCAGGCCAGAGGGTGGGGGTGATGGTTATATCAGACAAGCTGTATAGCCGATGCTATCCTGATCTGCTCAGGTATTATACCTCTGATCTGTTCGGTCATGCCATGGTTTTCGGTGCCCTGTATGCATTATCGGCCGGTGTTACACATACCGCACAATACGGGTTGCATGCCATGCTTAAAGCCGTTAATGACGGTGAATACAATTATATTGAGGATGTGAAGGAGTACGGGGAGAAAGCCAGGATGATGAAGCAGATGTTTATTGCCAATGGTTTTGATATTGTCTATGACACTGATATTGACAGGCCTATAGCAGATGGTTTTTATTTCACTATCTCCTTTCCTGGTATGAGCAGCGGCCAGTTACTGGAAAAGCTTCTGTATTACGGTGTAAGTGCCATAACACTGAATATAACGGGAAGCGACAGGAAGGAAGGTCTAAGGGCATGTGTGTCGCTTATACCACGGACTATGTTTCCGCTGCTGGAAGAGAGACTGCAAAAGTTTTATAATGATTTTAAATAAATGTTTAATAATTTAATATAAAGAATATGGCCAAACTTAGAGGATCGATAGTTATCGATAAGGAAAAATGCAAAGGCTGTGGTATATGCGTTACGGCATGTCCCACACAGGTTATTGCCATGGCATCAGAGGTCAACAGCAAGGGATATAATTATGCAGAAGCCGTAAATATGGATGTATGCACAGGTTGTACCAATTGCTCCGTTGTCTGTCCTGATGGCGTGATAACTGTTTACCGGATAAGGGTTTAATTAATAAAAGAATAAAATTTAAATATGGAAAAGGAATTAAGATTAATGAAAGGTAACGAGGCTATTGCCGAAGCGGCGATAAGAGCCGGCACCGATGGCTATTTCGGCTATCCCATTACGCCTCAGAGTGAGGTGCTGGAGTACCTTATGGCAGAGAAGCCCCATGAGCGTACGGGGATGGTTGTTCTGCAGGCTGAAAGTGAGGTGGCTGCCATCAATATGGTATACGGAGGTGCAGGATGCGGAAAAAAGGTAATGACCTCATCTTCCTCGCCGGGTGTATCACTCAAGCAGGAGGGGATAAGTTATATTGCAGGTGCCGAATTGCCCTGCCTGATAGTTAACGTGGTAAGGGGAGGTCCGGGTCTCGGTACCATACAGCCCGGACAGTCAGACTATTTCCAGTCTACAAAGGGCGGAGGCCATGGCGACTATAAACTGATAGTGCTGGCTCCGGCCTCTGTGCAGGAGATGGCTGATTTTGTTGAGCTGGGTTTTGAACTGGCATTCAAATACAGGAACCCGGCACTGATACTGTCAGACGGGGCCATAGGGCAGATGATGGAGAAGGTGTGGCTTAAGCCACAGAAAGAAAGAGCAAAAGAACTGCCCGGGTGGGCTACCACCGGCAAGACCCCGGACAGGGAACGTAATATTATTACATCACTGGATCTTGACTCCAATAAGCAGGAGGCTTTTAATATAAAGCTGCAGGATAAGTATCGTGAGATGCAGGAGAAAGAGGTAAGGTTCGAATCATTCCAGTGTGATGATGCCGAATATTTACTTATAGCCTACGGTACCAGCGCAAGGGTGTCACAGAAAGCCATACAGATGGCCAGGGAGGAAGGCATTAAGGTAGGACTGCTAAGACCCATCACCCTCTTCCCCTTCCCCTCAAAGGAGATAGGCAGACTGGCAGGGCAGGTTAAAGGTATGCTTACAGTGGAGATGAGCGCCGGACAGATGGTGGAAGACGTAAGACTTTCCGTTAACGGCAAGGTGCCGGTAGAGCATTTCGGCAGGATGGGGGGTATAGTCCCGACAGCCGAAGAGATAGTTGAAAATTTGAAAACAAAAATTATT
Source organism: uncultured Rikenellaceae bacterium (assembly GCA_964529295.1). Taxonomy (GTDB): domain Bacteria; phylum Bacteroidota; class Bacteroidia; order Bacteroidales; family VadinHA17; genus UBA9300. The sequence goes on from CAZGUR010000189.1 coordinate 6,521, forward strand.
GGAGGGTAAGATAATGGCAGAGAATATTAGTCCAAAGGAAATAATAAGAGAAGAGAATCGCGTCCATAAGAGATCTTCGGTACTGACAGATAATACTATGCATTACTGCCCGGGTTGCGGA
>CAZGUR010000190.1:0-6629 GCA_964529295.1 uncultured Rikenellaceae bacterium
TATTGATTTTACGAAATTATCATACAGTAATTAAAAACTAACATTAGCCCCAATTGTATATAGAGAAACCTGGGGATAGTAGTCAAGGTATCCTCTTAATAATTCAGGATCCATGTTCCACTTGGTTAACTTTGATAATGTGAATAAATTTGTTCCAGAAATATATATATTCATTTCTTTGATAGAGAATTTATTAAGGAACTTTTCTGGCATCTGATACATTAATTGAATGTTTTTCACTCTTAAATAAGAAGCATCAATTACCCACCTGTCTATATTTTGACAATTCCGTAAATCATATTTTGTAGGTCGGGGAAATTCTGCATCGGGATTTTCCGGTGTCCAGTAATTATCTGCAAAATAGCTTGGGATAAAAGCCTCCATGTTACCCATTTCGACAAAGGATCCAATAGGTCGAGTATGAACATCTGCTGCGCCTTGCATAAAAATGGCTAATGAGAAATTCTTATATCCAATATTAATGTTAGATCCAAAAGTGTATTTTGGGAAAGTGTTCCCCAGATATATCTCATCATCCGGAGTAATCATGCCATCCTCATTCACGTCTACGTATTTTACATCTCCGGGCTTGGTGTTTGGATAAAGAGTGGTAGAGTTTTCGATGTCGTCAGACTCTTGCCATAAACCATCTGTCTTATAACCCCAGAAAGAGTTTATTGGATATCCAACACCCGTAATGTATTGCGGGTTCTTTCCTGTTCCAGTGATGTAAGGTCCGGTACCAGCAAGGTCTACTACCTCATTATTATTAATAGTAAAAAATACATTGGCGTTTATATTAAAATCTCTAACATAATTATAATGTCTAACTCCCAGAGACATTTCAAATCCAGTGTTTTCTACTATTCCAGCATTTTGTGGAGCTGGTTCCAATCCAAGAACTTCAGGGATTGGTAAAACTAGCAAAATTCCTTCTGTTCTTTTTTTGTAAAAATCTGCGGTCAATGTAATTTTTTCATTCAGGAAAACAGCATCCACTCCAACATCCGCCTGGGTAGTTGTTTCCCATGTAATATCTTCATTAGATAATTTCTCCTGTACATAACCCTGAACAGGGATTCCTGAAAAAGAATAATCGACCAGGTCTAAAGTTGAAAAATAACTATATAATGCAACAGCTTGATTTCCTGTTTGTCCCCAAGAGCCTCTAACTTTAAATTCACTTATTAAATCCTCTAAAGAAGTCCAGAATTTTTCTTCTGACAATCTCCATCCAATAGAAAATGAAGGGAAAAAACTATATTTATTCTTGCCTGTAAATCTGGATGATCCATCATATCTGCTATTCAATTCAAACAAATATTTATCTTTGAATGAATAGTTTAATCTGCCAAAATATGAACGAAGCCCCCATGCATATTGACTGCCCCCATTGTCTTTAGTACCATCATCCGTACCCTGGTCTATGGATTGAACTTCATTATTATAAAAACCCTGTCGATAAGCAAATAAATTATTTCCATTATTTTCAATCTGAGAATAGCCTAATAACGCTTGTAAATCATGATCCATAATATTAATGGAATAATTAAGTAAAACATTTAATGTATATTCCATTTCATTAGTAAGTTCTTCATTTAATCTGTTTATAGGCCTGGTTTTTAGCACTTTTGTCGGATCATAATAATCTCTGATTTCGAAAGCATTATTATAGTCTTTTATACGGTCGTTCATCATTCGAGCTGCAAATTGTGACGTAAGGGATAAGTTTTCAAGGATATTCCATTCTCCTTTTATATTTCCAAAGAATGAATTGTCTAATCTTTTGGAAAGTCCACCAATTTCAGCCCACATTAAAGGATTATCACCTTGTGAGCTAAGTCCATAAGTGCCATCAGGATATTTAGGAACAGTGAAAAGTGATCTGTGTAACAAAGTATGCAATACCCATCCTTCCATTACTGGAGCAACATAGTCTTTATGTTGATAATACAAGTCTGATGTAAATGTCATGCTGGGAGAAAAATTGAAGTCTGTATTCACCCTTACTTCTGTAATTTTCGCATTCGCATTGGGAATTATTCCATCTTGATTCTTATGCCGCAAACTAAAACGACCTTTTAGTTCATCTTTGCCACCACTTACAACCAGGGAATGATTTACCACAGGAGCTGTATGCAAAACAATGTTGAACCAATCGCTCAGTAAGGGATAAGTTAATCTGTCATTTCTAACGCCATCTAAATATTCTTCAATTTCCTGTTCGTCAAATTTAGGGGTCAATCCCACATTGTCATAGGCAATAGTTTGCATTTTAAAATAATCTTCTAACTCAATAGATTCTGGACTATTTGTTGATTTTTGCAAACCATAGGCAAAATTATAGTTTACAGAAATTTCACCCTCCTTAGCTCTCTTTGTTGTTATTAATATTACACCATTGGCAGCCCTGGATCCATAAATAGCTGTTGACGATGCATCTTTTAGTACAGAAATTGACTCAATATCATTTGGATTAATATCCGAGTATCTTTGTTCAATCCCGTCTACAAGTACTAAAGGTTCATTTCCCCCGATAGTGGTCAAACCTCTCACTCTTATAACGGTATTAGCCCTGCCAGGACCACCTCCTTGATCTAGGACAGTTAGTCCAACCGCTTTACCTTGTAAAGCTTGATCAATAGTGTTTGGCATCCCTTTAACTAATTCATCTCCACCTATTTGATCTACCGATCCGGTAAGACTTACTTTCTTTTGTACCCCATAACCAACAACGATTACATCTTCAAGAGCTTCTATTATATAATCCATTGTGACATCAATGGTCGTCTGATCTTCCACAATGACTTTTACAGGTTCCATTCCCACAAATGAGAAACCCAGTTCTTCCCCTCGTGAGACTAATATGCTGTAACTACCCTCGGCAGCGGTTGATGTGCCCCTTGTTGTGCCGGATACTGTTACCGACACCCCGGGCAGGGTCTCTCCAAACTCATCGGTAACCGTTCCAGTTATAACTCTTTGTTGTTGGGCTCCAAGCTCTGCTGCGATAGACATAATAGAATTATCAACGAGGTCATCAGTGGTTAATAATATTTTTCTGTCAATAACCAGGTAATTAACGTTTGTTCCCTTAAAAAGGGCAGGAAGAATATCAGTAATTAGTTCATCCTTTTCCTTAATGGAAACAACCCTGTTGACATCAATCTGTTTTTGATTGAAGATAAAATAAAATTCACTCTGTTTTTCTATTTCGTCCATTACCAATTCCAGGCTCCTGTTCTCTATGTCGAGAGAAACCTTTGCTACCTGGGAATAGGTGTCTGCAGCGAAAACAGTTGTTACACTGGCCATAACGATAAGGAATGCAATTTTAAGTTCCATGATTAGCTTATTCAATTTTGGGGTTAAATATCCCCCTAAAACAAATTTATTTTTCATAACTTTGAAATGTTTAAGTTAGGTTTTTGTTTAAATTATAACTTAACGTTATCTATCTGCAGGAAAGTGCTACTACCACTTTCCTGCTTTTTAATTAAGATTATTAAGAGATTTCTACATAGGCAATTCTTTTAAATTATTATCTGGTTTCTTTAAGCTATTTTTTTCTATTTGTAATAATTACCTTTTCCCTTTCAAATGAATTATCGGGTTTGATAGTCCGGTTTTCAATTTTATAATCAATCTCCAGACACTGTTCTAAAAGACTCATTACTTCTTCAAGGCTCTCGTCGATGAAGGTTGCTCGCAACCTGATGTCCTCACTTGAGATATCCTTAAGTTCAACATCTACATTATACCACCTTTCAATCCTCCTGGATATTACATCCAGGGGATCATTTCTAAATATTAACTTACCTTCTGTCCATGAAATATATTCATAAGGCCGTACTACTACTTTATTTGAAAATTTTTTCAGGATTTTATTATATGTCACAAGATCATTGGCGTTCATCGTACAGGTACTATTGCTTCCTTTATCGTTAACTATCAATTCACCTTCTTCAAGAACAACCTCAACAGTATTCTCATTCTCATAAGAAGCTACGTTGAATCTTGTTCCTAACACCTCAATATTTATTTCAGGTGTATTAACAATAAATGGTTTTTTATCATTCTTATGAACATCAAAAAAAGCTTCCCCAGTAAGAGTAACCTGACGATCATTCATAAAACGCCCGTTATACTTTATACTTGAGTTACTGTTTAACCATCCTGTAGTCCCATCAGGGAGACTGAACTGAGCTCTGGTCCAGGCTGGAGATGTGATTTCAACCCAGACCTTATTCTTAGAATTAATTCCCTTAAAGGTGACTATCCCGGAATAAATTAATAGTGGAAAAAAAATTATGCCTGCTATTAAGACTGCCCATTTATTAAGATTTTGAAAAACCCGGAATTTTCGTGACGACAGTCTGGTGTTTATATCATAATGAATTTTGTGAAGAATATAATCAAGGTCTTTTTCATCCTCTTCATAATCGACTAGAAATTTATTAAACTGACTGGATAAAAGGCTCTTTAGTTTTTTCTCCTTACTATTATCACAAAAAACCTCAACAATATAGGATTCATCCTTATTAGTATATTCTCCTTTATAATAATGTTCAATTTTTTCACTGTTGAAGTCAATCTTTGCCATTCTTATTTTTTAATTTATCAAGCATTTGTATAGAATATTTTACCTATTTCAATTTCATATATTCCTTAATGATTAAAAAGCGGCTCTATAATCAAACAGAACCGCTTTCATCCTAACCTAATCAACCTAACTCTACGAGTGTCACTGAAGTTGTCAATATAATACTCCATTCAAACATATCTGTACAGTTAAAAAAACTTCAAAAAAATACTCCTAACAAGCAGGTCTTCCCTGGCAATCCTGATCTAAATAATTCAAAAATTTGGAATATTCCAGGATGTTTATTTTAAAATATAGCTTACTATATATATAATACACACAAGAGTAATGGAACACCTATCAATAAAAGTAAAATAAAAGATAAATATTATTCTATAGCTAATTTACTAAAGTTACCTGATTGACAATTTATTGATAATTAGATGGTAAAAAAAAACAATAATATGATATACAGCCGTATAGAACCCAGAAAACTCTTGTAATTAATCAGGAAATAAAAAGTATAAAAAAGAGTATGCCGTGAAGACTCTCCTTATTTAGATTTATTCTAATAAATTTTAAAGCAGCTGTCAATTGATTTTCCACCGTTTTGTTACTAATTTTTAACTCCTCAGAAATTTCCTTTATACTCAAACCATGGAATCTGCTTTTTATGAATATTTCCCTTCGGCGCTCAGGAAGTTGATCCACCAGTTCATTTATATACTGACTTAATGAATCATATGTTATCTTCTGAGATGTCTCTAAATCCTCCTCTTCATCCTTTCTAACCTGAAAATATCTGGAAAGATAAGCTTTTGTCCTGAAGTGATTTCTTATAATATTGAAAGATATAGTAAACAGGAATGACTTAAAGGAAAGTTCCGATTTAAGATCTGCCCGTTTTTCCCAAATTATAGTAAAAACTTCCTGAACCAACTCTTCTGCCTCAGCTTCAGATTTTAGATACCTTAATGCAAAACCATATAAACGATTACTGTATTTTTTATACAATGTGTTAAATGCCAGTATATTACCTTTTTTCAGACTCCTAACTAAATACGCCTCCTTATCAAAAGATCTGTAGTCCATCCTGAAATCCTATTATTAAGATATTATCCTCTATCAACCAATACATGATGCAATATAATAAAAATTAGTTATGAGGCAACTAAACAGTCAGCCTGATTTGGCAGTAAGATATAAAGCTCTCAAACCATTCTGTTTGTTTTTCAATGCAGTATCAGTAATGCTTTTAAGTGCCATAAGGATTTCTATCCCTTCCCATGACTTGACTGACCTGATAATCTCTGTTTTACTTTTACATTCCGTAACGCACGTTCACTACCGCTATTATCCGTAGGCACTTTGGAATGATAAAGGATAGTAAAGATATGTCATTGCATTTCAACACTATTTTCCGGAATGAAACTAGCTCCTTGAGTTTCTCATCCAACTGGCACACAAATAGTATCTCCAGCTTGTTTTCCAATGCCTTTGTTTCTACAGAAGGCTGATATTAATCTTTTGGTCTAATCAATCTTTCAGCTTGATACCACCGAAAATAAGCTTCCTAAACCTGACTGGTCATCAATGGTTGTATCTTTCTTCAAGACATTTCAACACCATTAGCCGTTATGCTGTTCAAAGTAGATGTGTATGAGCATCCCTCTGAAATTCAAAAGACGGGAATCTTTTTAACAGCATTTTTATAAGCAGCAGAATTGGCTTCTTTGCTCAATGAATTTATTAATACTGAATTCTACCAGTATTTGTCAGGATTATTTCACTGCCTGTCTGATCAGTTTATCGCTGCCGGTCATCTCCAGGTAACCAAGGGACATCGGGATATTCCCAATTCCATTTAAGCAGTCCAGGAAGTCCCTTATCCGGAATGGTTCATTATTTGCTTCCTTTATCCTGGCAATCTCCATCATGGTATTTGACAGCAGGTATTTACCGGTTATGTAGCCGGTCCCGTACCCGGGCTGGCGCAGGTACAGATGCTGCTCAAAAAGCAGCAGATCTTTTGAAGTCTTCATCCAGC
>CAZGUR010000191.1:0-1353 GCA_964529295.1 uncultured Rikenellaceae bacterium
TACAGAAGCATTTTTACTTTTACGTGCCAGATAAAAGGCATACTGTGCCAGTCCCTCCTTGGCAAGTATGGAAATGACGGTAACTATAATAGCTACCAGGCCAAAATCAGCTGATCCGCCTGCCCTGAACTGTGTAACAGAATCCTTAATAAAACTATATGCGATCACTACCAGCAGGAATCCGATAAACAGGGCTGCAATATGCTCCCAGCGGCCATGACCGAAAGGGTGTTCCCTGTCTGCCTTGCGGGTTGACAGTCCTGTGCCGATGATTACAACAAGGGAGCTGACCGAATCGGAAAGGGTGTGCCAGGCATCGGCGATAAGTGCAATTGATCCCGAAACTGTGCCTGCCCAGAATTTAAGCACAAAGAGAATGATATTCCCGATTATGGAAATTATGCCTTCCAGATAGCCGGCACGCTCTCTTTTCATGGTTTAAGCTTTATTGGTATACTTATGTTCTGCTGCCGTACCAGGTACGGTTTTAATATTATTAGCAAATATATAACAGTTAGATGAGAAAGCTTTTCTTTCATCTGGATTATCACGGTTTCCCCAACAGAAATACTACTTAGAAAGTAGGATTAAATAAAAAATATATTTAACTTTGCATTTCAAAGTACTTTTATATGAAAAACGATTTAAAATCCACCGGGGATATACAGGCAATAAGGAAGATAATGGAAAAATCTTCCAGGTTTCTTTCTCTTAGTGGTCTTTCCGGAGTGTTTGCCGGGCTGATTGCAATAGCAGGAGTACTTGTTGCATATTTTTTTATTCTGGATAAGGGGAGTATCCATCTTGATGAATATTTCAGGGGTTTACCGGAAAAACATTCTTTCTGGTAATGTACAGAAAATATGAGGCATGAAGGATATTATTTCGAACATAAACAAGATTTTTGAAAACAGGATAAGATTGGGGATAATGTCAGTTTTAATGGTAAATGAATTCTATGATTTTAACAGTTTGAAAGAGCTACTGGGTGTAACAGACGGGAATCTAGCCAGTCATCTGAAAACCCTGGAGGAAAAGGGAATGATTAAGGTAAAAAAGAAATTCATCGACCGTAAACCAAATACAAGCTATTCTGCAACCAGGAGGGGTAAACTCGAGTTCAGTCAGCATTTATCAGCTCTTGAGAATCTGATACGGGGGCAATAATTTTTTTTGTTTTCATACTTTGTAATGGAAAGCTCTTTTTATTTAAATAATAATATAACAGGTGAAAGAGAAGATAAGGGAATACATAAACAATCCTGCTAAACTTGAGCAATTATACAGGGATGATAAGGCAGGGTTTAAATCCGGTTTTGAGGACCTCTACCCTGAGATAGAAAAGTCTGAGCT
>CAZGUR010000191.1:1363-3353 GCA_964529295.1 uncultured Rikenellaceae bacterium
AGGGTGAGAATGGATTATAATATTATGCGGGACAGGGTAAAAAAACCATCTCTTATTGATATTTCAGTTTTGATTTCAGCTTGTTTTATAGCCGGTTTCCTGATAAAAGTTCCGGATATCTTTAATATCAGTATGCCGGATCTTGTGTTTTATGAAAAGAATGCAGGGATCATTGTCTTTTTTGGAATGACTGTTTACCTGGGCTGGTTCAACAGGCTAAGGGATTTTAAAAGTCTTGCATTTATTACGACTGCATTTTTATCAGTAACATTATATGTTAATCTTTTACCGGCTGTCCGGGACAATGACTCTGTTAATCTTGTTTATATCCATTTACCCTTTCTGTTGTGGTGCCTTTTTGGACTGGTTTTCATTGATTTTAACTTAAAGGACAGGAGAAGAAGAATTGAGTATATAAGATATAATGGTGATCTGGCCATTCTTATGGCTATAATAGCTATAGCAGGGGCTGTGTTAAGTGCTATAACAATTGGTTTATTTGAGTCTATTGGCATTGATATTGAAAGCTTGTACATGAAAAATGTTGTTTTGGCAGGATCAGTCTCCATACCAATAGTTGCCACCTATATTATTAAGAATTATACGGCTTTAACCAATAAGATTGCCCCGGTAATAGCAAAAATATTCAGTCCACTGGTATTGCTGACAGCAATAATTTATCTTGTGGCTCTTGTAATTTCGGGGAAAGACCTGTTTGGCGACCGTGATTTCCTGTTGATGTTTAATCTGATGCTGTTAGGTGTTATGGCAGTTACTGTCTTTTCTATTTCCGGAACGTCAACAGGCGGAAAGCAAAGATTCAATGAGCTGACCCTGTTCAGCCTGTCAATCATCACAGTAATTATCGACATGGTTGCCTTAAGCGCGATCCTTTATCGGCTGGGAACCTATGGTATAACACCAAACCGCCTGGCTGTGCTGGGTTCGAATTTGCTGATTTTGGTCAACCTGGCTTTGTTGATCGTAGATTTGTATAAAGTGAATTTCAAAAATGCCCTGATCAGCAAAGTTGAGATGACTATTGCGAATTACCTGCCTGTTTATCTGATCTGGCTGCTTTTTGTAATATTCGGGTTTCCTCTGATATTTTCTGCTTTGTAAGCAAGATTACGCTCCCTTCGGTCGTAGGATCGCGTGATCTTTGAGGGGATGCAACCCTGGTCAATTGTTAAGCTCATCAAAAATAATTCAAAAAATGTATATAATTATTTGCATAATATATATAATACTATACATTTGTATATTAAATCAGCATTATGATAAGCAGCACTTCATTAGCCAATCATCGATTTAAATATCTTGGTCTTGCTTTAACAAGTCTGGGTATTGTACTCTTTGTCATACTTAAGGTCCTTGATTATTCTTATGCAGCCTTCTGGGAGGATAGGATTTTCATGATTAATCATTTTGTAATTGTCTTTGGAATGGTGATGATCATGTACAGCAGGGAAAGTAATGATGACGAAAGAGTAACAATGATCCGGGATTCCCTGCTCAAATTTTTCTTTGCGTTGTTGGTTTGCGCGATTATGTTATATGTGATAATGACTTCACTGGAGAGGATTAAGGGTTCTTTTTATCCTATACTTTATGTTATCGAAGCTGTTCTCGCAGCTTACCTGATAACTTTTCGCATATCACTCAGGACCAATCCATCCTGGATATTCAGAAAACCAAAATCAATTATGGGCCATTTCATTGTGATGGGAATCTCCATCTTGTTTTTGATTGTCTGGATAGTATATGTCGTAATAACCTATAAAACATAGCACTCGTTGAAAAACACAATCAAAGTTGAACGAGCCAGACGGGGATTTACTCAATCGGATCTGGCAGAGAAAATTGGAGTTACACGTTTGACAATACACTCAATTGAGGTGGGAAAGTTTAATCCCTCGGTAATACTTGCATTAAAAATAGCCGAATGCTTTGACACCACAGTAGAAGAACTATTTGAACTTGAAAACGA
>CAZGUR010000191.1:3363-6622 GCA_964529295.1 uncultured Rikenellaceae bacterium
GTGGGCAGTTTTTATATGTATAACACAACTATGGAAAACAATACTATTAGCAATCTTTTTCCTGGTCGCTCAGCAGAGCTTGAGTGCCCAGGCTGAAACCCCTCCCGGATTTCTATGGCAGGTAGAAATAAATGGCTCTGAATTCACTCTTGCCGGATCTATTCATGCAGGCCAAAAGGAACATTACCCTCTCCCCGAAGGGTATCTGAAGGAATACAAAAAATCGGATTTCATAATTTTTGAAATAAAAGATGATTTTGAATCCATACAGGAGCAAATATTTGCTTATGCTGAGAAAGACAAGTTAGAGGAAAGCCAATTCCTGGACAATTATCTAAGTGGTGAAAGCAAGAAAACGCTTGCTGCATTGTTCAAGGGTGAAGAAGAAACATTGCAGCGGCATTATCATTACGAGGGCTGGTTGTTAAATATGTCTGTCATGGGAATGTCACCAAGATTAATTGGCTATGAACCGAAACTTGCAGTTGATAAATATTTTCATGATTTTGCCATTGAGGATAAGAAAGCTATTTATGGATTGGACGATATCGAGACACAAATAAGTATTTTTGAACTCGAAGTTCCGCATGAAACCCAGGTTAAGATTCTTGAAAGCGGTTTAGAGACGATCAAAATGAGGGCAATGTCAGAGCAGCCTTTGTTTGATGCTTATTTCAGTCAGGATCGGGATGCTTTTGAAAAAGCATTTTTAGCACCTATGAATTTCGAAAACCCGCAGGTAAAGGCCATGTATGATCGCGTTTTTGTAGCGAGAAACAAAGCCTGGGTTCAAAAATTGATACAGTTATCTGAAAAACAACCGGGTAACTACTTTATGCTTGTTGGCTGTGGTCATTACTTTGGTCCCGACAATGTGCTTGAAATTCTAAAAGATGAGGGGTTTATTATTGAGCAATGTAAAGATTAGATTCCAATCATTGTTGGCAACTAATTTCAAAGGCCACCTTAATTGTCTTGCATAAGTTTTCTTCATAAGTTCATCGAGGTAGGAGAAGACAAGTTCAAGTTTCACGCTAAGTGTATCCAATAGCATCTCTCTGATCTTAATCAATACCAGAATGATTTGAATATTTACCTGAATAGCTCTTTGCTCCGTAATACACTGGATAGCATGGCAACACGTATTCCGTGAAAGCAAATGGCATTTTCCTTATACCGCCTCAACTTGATGTCACAAATTGTGACTTCAAGACTTCAAACTCAAAAAAAAACACTGGACTGAGGAAGAATTAAGAATATATATTGCCACTATCATTTAGTTGCATTTTTAAATGTATTTTTTATTTTTGTATTAGTAATTTCAATCGGATGACAAAATTTGAAAAACTGATTTCCAGATTACTGACAAGACCAAAGGACTTTAAATACAGTGAATTAAAGAGGATGCTGAGCGGCTTTGGCTACATTGAATTACAGGGTTCAGGCTCTCGGGTAGTATTTTTCAACGAGAAGTTAAAACATAATATTAAACTTCACAACCCACATCCTGAGAATATATTGAAAACTTATCAAGTTGATCTAGTGCTTAATGAATTAAAATCAAAGGATTTAATATGAAAAATATTATCACATATAAGGGTTTTATAGGTTCTGTGCACTTTGCCTCCGAAGACAGAGTGTTTTATGGAAAGGTCGAGGGAATAAATGATTTAATAAGCTTTGAAGGAAAAACCGTAGATGAACTTGAAGAGGGTTTTAAGTATATGGTGGATGAACATATTAAAGATTGCAAAAAAAACCATCTTCCACTGGAAAAATCCTATAAAGGAAATCTCAATATTCGTTTAGCTCCGGAACTTCATAAAAAGGCAGTCCATAATGCAGCATTAAAGGGCATTTCATTGAATCAATATATTAATGAAGCCATTAGAAAAGAATTGCATGAATCTGAGTCGGATCTGGACAAAGATTATCCTCAAGAAGAGTAAAGATTTTCCAGCATGCCAGGAAAAAAGAGTGAGTGCCCGTGTGGAAGTGGTTTTTTCGTAGCGGGGGAAGATTGACTCGCACGCCTGTTGGGTCTTCAATCAAGATTACGCTCCCTCCGGTCGCGTGATCTTTGAAGGGTTTGATGGAAGTGGTCGGGACGCTAGAATTTCTAAAGTTGCTTTCCCGTAAGCAGTTTTAACATATTTCCCATCATCTTTTGTTTGCTTACTTTGTCGCTCAATATGCCCAAATACAACATCGCAGCATTTCTGGGAGGGATCGTTTTTTTAGTTTTTCCCATCAGTTTCAGCGCTTCTGTTTTACAAGTAGTAACACACAGGCCGCATCCAATACATCGATAAAGGTCAATAATTGCTTTTTTATTTTCAATCTGAATAGCCTCCATCTGACACCTATTAACACAAATCGTGCAGCCAGTACACAATTCTTCTTCTACTTTTGCATAAAAGTTATGCGCAATTAATTCTGCAGGTTTTTCATATTTTTTTGCTGAGGTCAACACGCCACAGCAACACCCGCAGCAAAGGCAAATACAAAATGGTTGAAGTGAATTACCGGGTTGCAGTACCAATCCTTCCCGTTCAGCCCGGTTAATGATTTCCATGCACTCGTCTTTAGTAATAGTTCTGGCCTTCCCCCTGTCTAAATAATTTTTCGCATCAAACATCAAACAAACTTCGATATCTTTGGTTTGTTTGCAGGGCTTACCAAGTATTGCTTCCCCTTCCTTGCATACACAATTTGCCACCTGTATGGACTTGCTTGTCTTCTTTACAATTTCCCGCATATTATCGTAGGTGTCGATATGAAATTCAGGCACAATAGCCTTCATATGGGGACTTGTACGTAACTGCGGCAATGAAGACCTGAAAAATTCATCATCAAAGCCCTCATCGAAGTACTGGTGAACCATCTCAACCATTTCCTTGCTTAAGTCACCTACCTGATGTTCAAACATCCCAATGGCAAGCATTGCATTACTATATTTGAATGGCTCTATACGAGACCTGTTAATAGCACCTTTCATAAACATATCATGAAGTATTCTTGCTACTTGTTCGGTCTCATACGAAATCTTGAATTTTTTTTCAAGTCTTTTCCTTACCGTTTCCACGGAAGCATTTCCCAGGCTCAGGCAGAGAGCCACTTTTACCTCAATAGATGTAAAAAGTAATTTAAGAATCCTTAATTCTATTCCTGAATTTGTTTTAGGATACCCAATGGGCAGCTTATCAAGATGTTCCTGTAACTGTCTGTAATATGTAATTTCTGAATCCATGGCTTAATG
>CAZGUR010000192.1:0-6596 GCA_964529295.1 uncultured Rikenellaceae bacterium
CTCTGATTTTGATCCCAAGGGAAAATCCGATAATGAAGTAATGAGATTCTGCCAGAGCTTTATGACCGAGCTGTCGCGTCACATAGGTCCCAACACCGACGTGCCGGCAGGCGATATAGGTGTTGGCGGCCGTGAAATTGGCTACCTCTTTGGCCAGTATAAAAGACTGAGAAATGAATTCACGGGTGTACTGACAGGTAAAGGTCTGGGCTGGGGAGGATCTGTTATACGTCCCGAAGCCACAGGTTACGGCGCAACATACTTCGCACAGAATATGCTTGAAACAAGAGGTGACAGTCTTAAAGACAAAGTGGTTGTTATATCAGGCTCTGGTAATGTGGCCCAGTTTGCTACAGAAAAAGTTACTGAGCTGGGAGGAAAAGTAGTAACACTTTCTGATTCTGCTGGTTATATATATGACCCGGCTGGAATAGACAATGAAAAGCTGGCATATGTAATGGAGCTGAAGAATATTAAGCGCGGAAGAATAAAGGAATATGCTGAAAAATACGGCGTTGAATATTTTGAGGGCAAGAGGCCATGGGATATTAAATGTGATGTTGCAATGCCAAATGCAACTGAGAATGAGATCAATGAGGAAGATGCCAAAACACTTATCAAGAATGGCTGTTACTGCATCTCCGAAGGAGCAAATATGCCATCATCACCCGAAGCTATACATGCTTACCTTGAAGCTGGTATACTTTACGGTCCGGGTAAAGCAGCCAACGCAGGCGGTGTGGCTGTATCAGGACTCGAAATGACGCAAAATTCAATGCGACTGTCATGGTCACGTGAAGAAGTTGATAATAAACTCCAGAGCATTATAAAAGACATCCATGACGCTTGTGTTAAGTACGGCAAGCAGGATGACGGTTTTATAAATTATGTTAACGGGGCCAATATCGGAGGATTCATTAAGGTTGCAGATGCAATGCTTGCACAGGGAGTAGTGTAAACACTTACAGGAGGATAGAATCTTCGCTGATATAAGCTTCAGACTGATGGCCGGTGATGCTGATGATTGATGGTTATTAGTATTATCTGCACCGGGACAAGCTTTAAAGTGATGGCAGGTAGTACTGATTATTACGGTTCCTGGTATTTACCTGCACCATAATAAATTTTAAAGGGGCATTTATTTGCCCCTTTTTTTTTGTTTCATACTTTTGCAGCAATATCCATATATTTAAGCATGCAGTTAATAGACAGCCATACCCACCTTTACCTGCCTGAGTTTGAAGATGACAGGGAAGAGGTTATCAGCAGGGCCCTTGATAATAATATTGCAAAGATGCTGTTGCCTAACATTAATAAGGACACGGTGGAGGCAGTATTGAAAATGGCAGATGATTACCCGGGTATTTGCTACCCTATGACCGGTATACATCCCACAAGCATTAAGGAAGATTACAGGCAGGAACTGGAGGCTGTCACTGATAATCTTAAGGAACACAATTTCATAGCCATAGGAGAAATAGGCATTGACCTTTACTGGGATAAAACTTTTGTAAAAGAGCAGGAAACAGCATTCAGGGAGCAGCTGAGAATAGCTAAAAAGGAGAAGCTGCCTGTAGTTATTCATTCCCGTGAAAGCCTGGAAGAAATAATCACTATTATTGATGATGAGGGAACAGACGGTCTGGAAGGAGTATTTCATTCTTTTACCGGCACTATTGAACAGGCCCGTGAAGTAATAAACAGAGGATTTATGATTGGTGCAGGTGGTATTGTGACATTCAAAAACTCAGGACTCGACAAGATAATCGAAGCCCTTGACCTTGAAAATATTATCCTTGAAACGGACTCTCCCTACCTGGCTCCGGTACCCAGGAGGGGCAAACGCAATGAAAGTTCATACCTCCTCCACATAGCGGAGAAAATAGCTGAATTAAAAAACCTGCCTCTTGAAGAAATAGCAAGGGTAACCACGGCCAACAGTATAAATTTATTTAAATTACAGTAAAAAGCGTAAGTGGAAAATCTTAACAAAATACTGATTATCTATACGGGAGGGACAATAGGTATGGTCCATGATCCCTCTTCAGGAGTGCTGGTTCCGTTCAATTTTGATAATATTCGCAGGCAGGTACCCGAGCTCGAACGTTTTGACTGCAAAATCGACTCTATAACATGTGAGCCGCTGATTGACTCATCGGATGTCAATCCGGTGGCATGGCAGAAAATGGCAGCTATAATTGAGCAGCAGTATTATGATTATGATGGATTTATCATACTCCATGGCACTGACACCATGGCTTACTCTGCATCTGCCATTAGTTTTATGCTGGAGAATCTTGAAAAACCGGTGATCTTTACAGGCTCACAGCTGCCAATAGGCATGATAAGAACAGACGGAAGGGAAAATCTTTTAAGTGCAGTTGAAATAGCTGCTTCAAAACATAAAAACAGCCCAACAGTGCCGGAAGTATGTATATATTTTGAAAATCACCTCAGGAGGGCCAATCGAACAACCAAGTTCAGTGCAGAACACTTTAACGCTTTCGATTCTCCTGATTATCCGCCACTCGCAAAAACAGGAGTTAAAATACATTATAACCATAAGCTTATACATAAAGCCACCGTAAGAAAAAACTTCAAAATACACAAGGAGCTGGACCAGAGCATATCAATACTTAAGCTTTTCCCGGGCATTAACAGGGAAACAGTGCATCGCTTCTTTGAGCCACCGGCTACCAGGGCAGTTATCCTGGAATCTTTTGGTACGGGTAACGGACCTACTGACAGCTGGTATATAAAGGAAATAAAAGACTATATATCAAAGGGGGGAATAGTACTGAACATAACACAATGCCATTCAGGATCTGTTGATATGAGCCTGTACATTACAAGCCGCCAGCTGGTTAAGGCAGGCGTTACCGGAGGCTATGATATGACAACTGAGGCTGCAGTGGGCAAGTTAATGTATCTTATGGGCAAATATAATGATGCCGGGATGGTTAAATCTCTTCTAAATAAGAACCTCAGGGGAGAAATAACTGTATAGCATCTTTTTTTTTGTTATTTTTTTCGTATTTTGTGCCGCCTAAAATTCTTTGAAAAGTTAACAGATCCCATGGGGTGACCAATAAAGGAGAGGTGCAGGAGTGGCTTATCTGGCACGCCTGGAAAGCGTGTGTACCCCAAAAGGGTACCGAGGGTTCGAATCCCTCTCTCTCCGCGATATTCGTTGAAAAGAGCGGAGTGAGGGTTCGAACCGAGCCTGAAAGGCGAGCTCACGAAGAACCGGGATAAAATTCGAACCGAGCCTGAAAGGCGAAGAAAGGGTAAAAGGGTAAGGAAAGGGTCAAAAGGAAAGAAAAGGAAAAGAAACCCGCGTATAGAAGAAATTGATTTACCGCAGAACAATAAATATGGCCAAAAGCAGATAAAATATGCTTTTAAGGCTTGTAAAAGAAAGAATTTTATAAATTTGCTGAATATTATTATACTTTAATAACTAAAATTACAAACAAACCATGAAAAAACTATTTGCATTTGTAGCTGTGTTTGGGATGCTTTTTATCGGGGCATCAGTTAATGCTTTTGCTCAGGATGAGCCACAAGACACAACTGCTGTTGAGCAAGTTGCAGAAGAGACTCCGGAAATGGCGGAGCAGGAAATGGATACACAGGCTGCAGCTGAGACTGAGGACCTGGAACTCCATAAGCAGATCAAGATCAAATTTGTTGAGGGTGGTGCCCAGTTTATGGGAGCTGTCTTGCTTACGCTTATACTTGGTCTGGCAATAGCTATTGAACGGATTATTTATCTTAACCTTGCTACAACAAATACAGACAAGTTACTTAAGAAAATTGAAGATGCCCTCGAAAGCGGAGGAGTGGAAGAAGCAAAAGAGGTATGCCGTAATACACGCGGACCGGTTGCCAGTATCTTCTACCAGGGTCTGGACAGAGCAGACGAAGGAGTGGAAATGGCTGAGAAATCAATTATATCATATGGTGGCGTACAGATGGGCCTCCTTGAGAAAAACCTCTCATGGATATCCCTGTTTATTGCCATTGCCCCTATGCTTGGTTTCATGGGTACCGTTATCGGTATGATCTCAGCTTTCGACAGTATTGAGCAGGCAGGTAATGTTTCTGCAGGCCTCGTAGCAGGTGGTATTAAGATCGCTCTTATTACTACTGTATCAGGTCTTATCGTTGCTGTGATCCTCCAGGTTTTCTATAACACTATCCTTTCAAAAATCGATAGTCTGACAAACCAGATGGAAGATGCTTCAATATCACTCATTGACATGCTTGTTAAGCATAACCTTAAAAAGTAAATAAACTATGTCTAATATAAAAAGCAGAATCATTCAGATAATCCTCTGGCTGCTGATGGCTGTCACCGTAGTATTTGCCCTAATGTTCTATTTCGGCAATGTGAAGGAAGGCACCCTGGGGACAAGGCTGGAGGAACCGGTTGTTACAAAACCATTCCTTACATATGCATATATTCTTTTCTTTGCTGCTGCCGGGATACAGGTAATATTTTCAATAATCAATATTATCATTAACCCCAAAGGCATCAAGAAAGGGATTATATCTCTTCTTGTAGCAGCCGTAGTCATCTTTATAGCCTATCTTATGGCTGATGACACTGTGCTTAATTTGCCTCACTTCACGGGTAAGGGTAATGAACCCACAACCCTGAAGTATGTAGGAACAGGATTGTATACTGCTTATTTTCTTGTAGGCCTCGCATTTCTGGCCATCTTATGGTCATCTGTTTCGAGGATTTTTAAGTAGTATTTAATAAAATCCCCACGTGGGAATAAAACAATTTAATTATGGCAAGAAGGGAAGTACCGGACATAAATGCTGGCTCAATGGCGGATATAGCATTCCTCCTGCTTATCTTTTTCCTGGTAACAACTACCATGGCAACAGATACAGGTCTGATGCGAAAACTACCGCCCATTCAGGATCCGGATGAACAACAAGATGATGATCAGCAGATCCACGAGAGAAACATTCTCGTTGTTAAAGTTAATAAGGATAACATGCTTCTTGTAGAAGGAGAAATAATCAGTATCCAGGAGCTCAGGGATATTACGGAAGAATTCATTCTTAATCCCAACGATGCCGAAGATCTGCCGGAAAAAATAGAGAAGAATATACCTTTTTTCGGACAGGTTCGGGTTGCCAAGCAGGCTGTTATATCTCTGCAGAATGACTATGGGACAAAGTATGGTGTATATATAGCTGTGCAGAATGAATTGCTTGCAGCAAGGGATGCAGTAAGAAATGACCTTGCCATGCAAACATGGGGAATCCCGTATGATGACCTTGACGAGGACAGGATGGCTGCAGTAGACGAATACTATAACGCACCTATTTCAGAAGCAGAACCTAAAAAGATTGGAGGAGAGTAATATGAGTAAATTCAAAAGAAGTACAGGGAAAGCCGGTGTTGGTAAAATTAATACCGCTTCACTGCCTGATATTGTGTTTATGCTCCTTTTCTTCTTCATGACAGTTACGGTTATGAGGGAGGTGGAACTAAAAATACAGGTTAACCTGCCTGATGCTACCCAGGGTAAGAAACTGGAGAAGAAATCACTGGCCAGCTTTGTCTATATAGGCAAGCCGCTGCCAAACCTCCAGGCTACCTTCGGTTCAGAACCAAAAATCCAGCTTAACGACTCCTTTAAGGAAGTGGATGATATACAGGACTTTATAGCCCAGGAGAGAGAGACAATGGATGAGTCGGACCAGGCAAAGATGCTTGTATCTCTAAAGATTGACGAGGACACAAGGATGCAGATTGTAACAGAAGTAAAGCAGGCTTTACGAAGGGCAAACGCCCTGAAGATTATGTACGCCAATACACCGGTGGAGCAAATCAACAGACTCAACTAATTTGTAAATAGCATATAAAAGCCCTGGCCCTTAAAAAGCCGGGGCTTTTTTGTCTGTATGCATGGATAGACTGGAAAAAATACCGCAGCCCCTTAACTTTAATCCCCTTAAGCACCACCTGGTATTTATCAGGTCATTCATATCCTCTTGCTCCCTGCTGGATGAAAATATAATCCTAACAGACATTATACCACATCTGAAACATATTGGCAGCTCCGTAGCAGATATATATACAGGGAACCTGAGCCCGGAAAGCATCAGCAGTGAAATACTGCTGACCATGAAACAAAAAAACATGACAGGTGAAGATGAATTTATTAAATGGATCAGGCTATCAAAAAAAGGATACAGGAAATGTATATTATCTGATGAATCAGTCTGGGTAATAAAACATCTGGCTGATAATGCCAGGTACCTCCATTTTTTCCCGGGCAGGAATTTTGAAAAAACTGTCAGAAGCAGGGGCAACTCACTTAAAACAGCAATACTTTTTGATATCCTCTACGATAAGGGAGATATATTGCTTACCGATCTTAATGATGTAAGGAGGATGCTTGCACTGTCGCCTGTAAGAAACATTGAAGCTGCCTCAGGTATTATTTCAGACATAAGATTGCTTCAATCAGCAAACAACTCTAGGTGACAGACGGCTGTCAGCCAGGCCAGCTTATGCCGGAACATAGAATATCCCCCTCTTCTGTCGGACACTGCTGATCTTATTTTCA
>CAZGUR010000193.1:0-3366 GCA_964529295.1 uncultured Rikenellaceae bacterium
CAGAAAAAGCCGCTGGAGCATTCCGTGTATGATGAATGGAAGAGTCTCAGCAGCCCGCAGATAACGGGTGATGGCGAGTATATAAGTTATGAAATTAATCCCCAGGAGGGGGATGGCATGTTGTTCCTTTATAACAGGAATGATGACAGCAAGCAATCATTTGAAAGGGGTGATAACGCCTCATTCTCGCCGGCCAACAACTATTTTGTCTATAAGATAGTGCCTCCTTACAGTGAGACAAGGCAGGCAAAAAAGGATAAGAAGAAGCCCGATGAGATGCCAAAGGATGACCTGGGAATAATAGTGCTGGGCAGTGCTGATCCCGTGATTATTGAAAGGGTTAAGTCCTATAAGCTGCCTTCGGATGATGGTGACTGGATGGCTTACCTGAAGGAGAAGGCACTGCGGGAGAAAAAGGAAAAGGAAGGCGAAGAAGCTGAAGAGAAAGAGGAGAAAGAGGAGAAAGAAGCACCCGCGAACGGACGCCGGGGGGGAAAGAAAAATGGTGCTGAAGGCACCGAGCTTGTAATTCTTAATCCTGTTAAGCAAGCTGAGCATAGCTTTAAGGATGTTATTGAATACGAGGTGGCCGGTGAGGGCACTGTTATTTCATATGTGCAGGTTGAGAAAGACACTGCAGATATAAAGACTTATACTGTATCTGTATTCGATACCTGGAAAGAAGAAAGTCAGGAAATATTCAATGGTGAAGGCAGCCTTAAGAACCTGACGGTTTATAAAGACGGGAGCCTGCTGTCTTTTATATATACATCAGATACTTCGGAAGTGAAAGTGTATGACCTTTACCTGTGGGACGGTGGCGAGAGCGCAATGGTAGTAGGTGCTGAAACTGCCGGTATGCCAGAAGGATGGTCCGTTAGCGAGAACGGTAACCTTTCATTTTCAGATGCAGGGGAAAGGCTGTTTTTCGGAACAGCGGAAAAGCCTGAAGAGGAGCCTGAAGATACGCTGCTGGCCGATGAGAAATACAGGCTTGATATATGGAGCTGGCATGACCCTCTTCTGCAGCCACAGCAAAAGGTGCAATTGAAGCGCGAGGAGAACAGGACTTATGATGCTGTTTACCATATAGGAGCAGAAAAGATGGTACAGCTGGCGACAGAGGAGATTCCCTCGGTCAGGTATTTTAACGATAAGGACGGCGACCGTGCCATTGGGGTGTCAGACCTCAAATACCGTATGCTCAGCTCATGGGATGCCAACAGGTATGCCGATTATTATCTTATTGATGTAAAAACGGGCGGGAGTGAGCTTATACTGGAAAAAGCAGCCTCCTCAGTTGAATTTTCACCCTCCGGTGAAAAGATGCTTTTCTGGAGTATAGAGAGTAAAAGCTGGAAGTCACGCAACACTGATGGCGGAGATATTAAGGACCTCACATCAGGGCTTGACGTGATGTTCCATAACGAGCTGCATGACAGCCCGAGCCAGCCAAGGCCATACGGTGTTATCGACAAATGGGTGGAAGGAGAGAAGTATGTGCTTATCTATGACCGTTATGATATCTGGAAATTTGATATCACCGGGTCGGAAGAGCCGGTAATGGTGACCGGTGGTTATGGCAGAAACGAGAACATTAACTTCCGTTATACAAGCCTTAGCCCGGGTGGACGATTCAGGGCCTATACCGGAGGCGGTGATGAGAGTGAATACCTTGAAAAGAAGGAGAAAATATACCTGACAGCCTTTGATGAGAAGACAAAGGATGCCGGCTTGTTTATGACAAGGATAGACAGGACAGCTGCGCCTGAGAAGATATTAATGCAGCCCCGTTCTTTCAGGTCTTTCACTAAAGCGGAGGATGAGGATGTAATAATTTATCAGAAAGGTACCTTCGCAGAATATCCTGAATTGTATGTAAGCGACCTGAAATTCTCAGACCCGCTGAAGATA
Organism: uncultured Rikenellaceae bacterium; assembly: GCA_964529295.1. GTDB lineage: Bacteria > Bacteroidota > Bacteroidia > Bacteroidales > VadinHA17 > UBA9300. The sequence continues at coordinate 1,915 of CAZGUR010000193.1, forward strand.
TCAGAGACCAACCCTCAGCAGGATGATTATATATGGGGCACATCGGAACTGGTGGAATGGGAGTCATTTGACGGACAGGGGCTGCAGGGACTATTATACAAGCCCGAAAATTTCGATCCGTCAAAGAAATACCCCATGGTTGTGTATTTCTATGAGCGCAGCTCGAACGGACTGCACAATTACACCACCCCTGCACCCAGTGCCTCAACAATAAACAGGATATATGCCGTAAGCAACGGCTACCTGGTTTTTGTTCCCGACATACCCTATGTGGAAGGATATCCCGGACACAGCTGCTATAATGCAGTGGTAAGCGGTACATATGCCCTGCTGGAGAGACATGATTATATTGACCGCGATAAGCTGGGTCTCGACGGACAGAGCTGGGGCGGATACCAGATAGCTTACCTGATTACCGAGACAGATCTCTATGCATGTGCTTTTTCAGGTGCTCCGGTGAGCAATATGACCAGTGCCTATGGCGGCATACGCTGGGGATCAGGTATGAGCAGGATGTTCCAGTACGAGGAGACACAGAGCCGGATAGGCGGCACCTTATGGGAGAAACCGGTTCAATATATTGAGAATTCGCCTATATTCTTTGTGCCCAAGATCAACACCCCTGTTCTTATTATGCATAATGACGATGACGGGGCTGTGCCCTGGTACCAGGGGATAGAGTTCTTTGTGGCCCTGAGGAGACTGGGGAAGCCGGCATGGATGCTGAGCTATAATGACGAAGCCCATAACCTTATGAAAAGGCCAAACAGGAAAGACCTGTCGATAAGGAAGATGCAGTTTTTTGATCATTACCTGAAGGATGAAGCCATGCCTTACTGGATGAAGCATGGTATAAGCCAGGAGGAGAAAGGAAAGAAAGACGGCTATAAGCTGATGAAATAATACAGCTGCAGGTCCAGGACCTGCCCGCATAAGAAGAGGCCCGGAGTAAAATGGTTTACCCCGGGCCTTTTTAGTGCCTTGCTTTGCTTGTCTTTAGTTATGAGAGTACTATTTATACTGTCTGGCAGATGGTGTTGATACTATACCCTCTGCCTTTTTTTCCCTTTCCTGTGCTTTTTCTTGGCACTGCCCTTATAACTACCGGGCCTTGAAGACGGCTGCATCTTTTGATTTTTTATCTCAACAACAACGGGCTGGTCCTCGTAGACAGCACCGTCGAAAGCCTGCAAAAGCTTTTGATCCCATGCCCGGTCTATCTCAAAGAAGGAGAAATTACGCTGTACATCTATCTTGCCAATGGGTATATCCCTTTTTCTCATTGCTTCATTGATAAGTGCAATAAGCCTGGCAGGATCCATTCCTTTCTTGTTGCCTATATTGATATAGATATTGGTATAGTCTGATTTTGACCCCTGCTTTTTCTTTCTTGTATCACTTCCTTTTTCGGATGATACAACTGGCGGCACTCGGTGCAAAGCGTTCGAACGA
>CAZGUR010000193.1:3376-6467 GCA_964529295.1 uncultured Rikenellaceae bacterium
TTCGGATGATACATTCAGGTCGGGGGCATTCTTGTAATATTCGAGGAAACGGTTAAACTCAACCGACACAAAATGTTTTATCAGCTCTTCCCTGTCGAGCCACTCAAGCTTCTTGTAGATGTCAGGCATAAATGATTCAATTTTGGATTCATCCACCTGCACCTTCTCCACCTTGTCGATAAGGTTGAACATGCGCTTTTCACATATTTCCTTGCCGCCGGGAATCATCTTAAGAGTGAATTTCTTACCTATAAGGTTCTCCAGCTCTTTTATCCGCCTGCCCTCGCGCGAGTGCGTGATGCTTATTGAGATACCCGACTTGCCGGCACGTCCGGTACGCCCGCTCCTGTGGAGGTAGACCTCGGGGTCATCAGGCAGGTTATAATTGATAATATGCGTTAGGTCATTGATATCTATGCCCCTGGCCGCCACATCGGTAGCTATCAGCAGTTGCAGGTTCTTCTTGCGGAAACGCTGCATCACATGGTCGCGCTGGGCCTGCGATAACTCGCCGTGCAGGGCATCGGCATTATAACCGTCCTGTATAAGCTTGTCAGCGACATCCTTTGTTTCGTTCCTTGTGCGGCAGAATACAATGCCGTATATTTTTGTGTTGATATCAGCTATCCTTTTAAGGGCAGCATAGCGGTCGGCAGCCCTTACAACGTAATAGTGATGATCGACATTCTCTGCACCGGTATTCTTTTTGCCTGCTGTTATCTCAAGCGGGTTATTCATATAGGTGTCGGCTATCCGTCTGACATCACGGGGCATGGTGGCTGAAAAAAGCAGCGTCTGTTTCCCGGCCGGAGTGGTTTCCAGTATAGCGTTCAGGTCTTCCTTGAAGCCCATATTGAGCATCTCATCAGCCTCATCAAGTATAAGCCAGGAGATATTATCTATCTTAAGTACCTTTCTTCTTATAAGGTCAAGTGTCCTGCCGGGTGTTCCAACGACTATCTGTGCTCCTTTTTTGAGTGCCTGCATCTGGGGTACAATGCTGGCACCGCCGTAAACAGCCAGTACCGACAGTCCCTTTGTATAGCGTGAATAGCTGTTCAGGTCTTCTGTTATCTGCATGCACAGCTCGCGTGTGGGACATAGTATCAGCGACTGCACTGAGCGGTCATCGATCTTGATTTTCTGTATTATAGGCAGTCCGAAGCCTGCCGTTTTACCGGTACCTGTCTGCGCCAGTCCTATTATATCCTGTCCGGATGTAAGAATGGAAGGTATTGTTTTTTCCTGGATGGGTGTGGGCTTCTCAAAACCCAGTTTGGTGACAGCTCTTAATAGTTCGTCGTTAAGACCTGTTTCTTTAAATATATTCATAAATGTGAATTGGGCTGCAAAGGTACTGCTAATATTTTGATTATTTACTTTTTATCAGTCTTTTAATGATATTATAATCCTGTAAGTTCCTGAAAGCGCAAGTCATCCCCGTGTTGCGTCATAAATACGAATCAGGGCAGGATGTGTCAGTGCTGTTTTCAGGTCTGATCCCCGTGTTACGCCATAAATACGAACCGGGGGCATGTGGCATCAATAAGAAATTACTTTATCTTTGGACTGTAAAGCCAACTGTGATGAATTATATTGATATTATCATTCTAGCCCTGATAGCCTGGGCCCTGTTCAGGGGTTTTAAGAACGGGCTTTTTATTGAAATAGCATCAATAGCCGCACTGGTGCTTGGTATATGGGGTTCTATACGGTTCTCATGGTTTACACAGAACAAGCTGGTTGAATATTTTGATATGCAGGGACAGTACACGGGATTGGTGGCTTTTATTATAACATTTATTGTAATAGTTGTTCTGATACATTTTTTTGCCAGGGCACTGGACAAGCTGATGAAGGCCGTGGCCCTTGGATTTATTGTGCGTTTGCTGGGTATGCTTTTTGCCGTTTTAAAGACCATACTGATACTGAGCATCATTTTTGTTGTCCTTAACACCATCAACCAGAAGTCACAGTTTCTGCCGGAGGATAAGATATCCGAATCAAAATTTTACAATCCCGTAGCCGATTTTGCCCCGCTGCTCTTCCCGATTATTGAAGGCGGTGACCTGCGTAAGAGCTTTGATAAGCTGCATGAGAGGCAGGAGAAGAGAAATCCTGAGGATATCCTGATATAGATACCGATTCCCGGGCACAGCAGGCGGGCATCTCTTTTGCTATTTTTTTTATCTTTGCACTTTCGGTAAATAAATATCTTTCTGATGAATTTTGTTGATGAACTAAGGTGGAGGGGGATGCTGCATGATATCACTCCGGGCACCCAGGAATACATGGATAAGGAACGTATAGCAGGCTATGTGGGTTTTGACCCCACGGCCGACTCCCTGCATATAGGACACCTGGTGCAGGTGATATTGCTTAAGCATTTCCAGCGGGCAGGGCATACACCCATAGCACTGGTGGGCGGCGCAACAGGGATGATAGGCGATCCCTCCGGCAAGAACCAGGAGCGTAACCTGCTGACCGAAGAGGTGTTGCATGAGAACCAGGAATGCCTGAAAAAGCAGCTGGCCAGATTTCTTGATTTTGAGTCGGATATACCAAACAGGGCACTGCTGGTGAATAATTACGACTGGATGAAAGATTATAGTTTCCTGGGTTTTATAAGGGACATAGGAAAGCATATAACGGTTAATTATATGATGTCGAAAGACTCCGTAAAGAAGCGTCTGGGAAGTGATAGCAACCAGGGCATGTCTTTTACTGAATTCTCATACCAGCTGGTGCAGGGATATGATTTCCTGAACCTGTACAGGGAATATGGCTGTAAGCTGCAGATGGGTGGTTCTGACCAGTGGGGTAATATTGTTACCGGTACAGAGCTTATACGCCGGAAGGAAGGAGGAGAGGCCTTTGCCCTTACATGCCCGCTGATAACCAGGTCTGACGGCAGTAAATTCGGCAAAACGGAATCAGGTAACGTGTGGCTTGACCCCGAAAAGACATCACCCTATAAATTCTACCAGTTCTGGCTTAACGTGTCGGATGAGGATGCTGCACGCTATATAAAAATATTTACCGTAATGGGACGGGAAGAGATAGAAGGGCTTACCGGGGAACATAACAAAGC
>CAZGUR010000194.1:0-6337 GCA_964529295.1 uncultured Rikenellaceae bacterium
GGGGATGCGATACTGATGGTTTTCGCATCCGAATATTTTAATGAGGAAGACTATATCTATGAACCCTATTAAGGTTGAATACGAAAACCTTTATGAAGTCAACAAGGATTTCCTGCAATCTTTCAGGGATAAGTTTAATGATGTCCTGAATTCAGGATGGTTCATTCTTGGCAGGGAAGTAGAAGCATTTGAAAGAGAATTCGCAGAATATACCGGTACAAAATACTGTGTTGGAGTAGCATCCGGTCTTGATGCCCTTACCCTTTCAATCATGGCCCTTGACATTGAAAAAGACTCTGAGATCATTGTTCCTTCCAACACCTATATTGCCACAATACTCGCCATAATACATGCCGGATGCAAACCCGTACTCGCAGAGCCTGATATACATAGCTATAATATAGATCCATCACAGATAGAAGATGCCATAACAGCGAAAACCCGGGCGGTAATGGTGGTTCATCTTTATGGGAAGGTATGTGATATGGAACCTATTGCCGAGATATGCAGAAAAAATGATCTATACCTGCTTGAAGATTGTGCACAGGCTCACGGTGCAGAATATAAAAACAAAAAAGCCGGTACATTCGGCGATATGTCAGCCTTCAGCTTCTACCCTACAAAGAACCTTGGAGCACTTGGTGATGCGGGTGCGGTAGTAACGGATAATGAGGAATATATGACGCGACTTAAAATGCTGAGGAATTACGGTTCAGAGAAGAAATACTACAATAAGTATGTTGGCCTGAATTCACGCCTTGATGAACTTCAGGCTGCTTTCCTCAGGATAAAACTGAGATCACTAAACACAATTAATGATCATAAAAGAAAAATGGCAGCTTTGTACCTGCAGGAACTAAAGGATTCTTTCATTAAACCGGTAACAGACTCTGATTATAAAGATGTCTATCATATATTCAATATAAGACATAGTGAAAGGGATAAACTCAAGGATTACCTGCTCTCCTGCGGTATAAAAACAGATATTCATTACCCTGTTCCGCCACATAAACAGGAAGCATTGCAATTTTTAGCGGGACAGGAATACCCTGTTTCAGAAGAGATACATAATACCACCTTAAGTCTTCCAGTATCATATTTTCATACTTTGGAAGACATTGAATATGTTATAAATAAACTGAATGAGTTCTAACAAGATAATGATGAAAACAAAACATGCACTTGTCTGCGGAGCCGGTGGATTTATTGGCAGCCACCTGGTAAAAGATTTAAAAAGAATGGGGTTCTGGGTAAGGGGCGTGGATCTCAAATACCCTGAATATGATGAAACGGCTGCCGACGATTTTATAATTGGTGATCTCCGGGATCCTGAGATATGCAGGCTGGCTATAGACAGGGGCTTTGACGAAGTTTACCAGCTGGCAGCCGATATGGGAGGCGCAGGCTTTGTCTTTACGGGAGATAATGACGCTGATATAATGCATAACTCAGCGCTGATAAATCTCAATGTACTCGAAGCAGGATGGAAGAGGAATGTTAAGAAGATATTCTATTCATCATCAGCATGCATCTATCCCGAGTTTAACCAGATGGACCCCGATAATCCCAAGACTGCAGAGGACTCTGCCTACCCTGCCAATCCTGACAGCGAGTACGGCTGGGAAAAATTATTCAGCGAACGATTATACCTTGCCTTCAACAGGAATTACGGAATGGACGTCAGAATTGCAAGGTTCCACAATATATTCGGCCCCCTGGGCAGCTGGAAGAATGGCAGGGAAAAAGCACCTGCTGCCATGTGCCGCAAGGTAGCAGAAACAAAAAATGGCGGAACCATAGAGATGTGGGGTGACGGCAAACAAACACGGTCTTTTCTCTATATTGATGAATGCCTAATTGCAATGCGGAAATTTATGGACCAGGATAAATTTATCGGTCCGGTTAACATAGGTTCGGAAGAAATGGTAACCATAAACAGGCTTGCTGAAATGGCTATGGAAATAGCCGGCAAGAAACAAACTATTAAACATATACCCGGACCATTGGGTGTTATGGGAAGGAATTCAGATAATAAGCTCATAAAAGAAATCCTTTGCTGGGCGCCTGATTACCCTCTTAAAAAAGGACTGGCCCTGACTTATCAATGGATTGAAGAACAGGTCAAACAGACCGCACCAAAATAAAGCATTTGAAGAAATTTTTTCTGATCTCACAGGTTTTCTATCCAGATGAGGTATCTACGGCAAACCTTTTTACAGGCCTGTGCAAGGAGCTGGTAAGAAAAGGTGTGGAGGTTGAAGTATGGGCTGCACAACCCAGTTATACCAGTTCGGATAAACAAGCAAAAAGGACAAATCATGAAGGTATATCAATACAATACCTTCGTTCAACAAGGTTTCATAAAAGCAAAATATATGGACGTGCACTTAACATTATTACTTTTATATTAAGCTCATCAACAAGACTGCTGTTCTCAAAAGATAAAACACCGGTTTTTACACATACCACACCGCCTTTTCTCGGTATTGTCCTTTCGCTTGTCTGCCTTATTAAAAAACGCAAATTTGTTTATATAATGCTGGATATATTTCCCGAAGGTTTAATCAGACTGGATAAATTGTCAAGGAAAAATATTTTTGCAGGGTTATGGATGGGAATGTTCAGACGATCTTTAAAAAGAAGCGATATAATCCTCGTGCTTGGAAGAGACATGAAAGAATATATACAGAATACCGTTCCGCAAGTGAAAGACCGGGTTGAATACCTGCCTCACTGGCAGGATGAGAACCTGATTGAGCCTGTTGCTTATAAAAGCAATCCTTTTGTATCAGAGCATAAACTGGAGAATCAGTTTGTTATCCAGTACTCAGGAAATATGGGTCTATGGAATGATATGGCGACCATTGGCAGGGCAGCTGCCCGAAAGCCTGATGGTGTTAAGTTTTTATTAATAGGTGGAGGCATAAGAAAAAATGAATTATTACAGCAGATAATTAATGGTGATCAGGATAATGTACTGCTCCTCCCCTTTCAGCCAGGTAATAAACTGAGTGAGGCACTGTCGGCATGCCATGCCAGCATAGTATCGCTTCGTGAAGGACTGGAAGGGATGGCTGTGCCAAGTAAGATCTATGGCATACTTGCATCAGGAAGACCTGTAATAGCAATGGTGCCTGATAAATCGGAAATAGCATATATAGTAAAAGAGGAAAAATGTGGTATAATTGTTGATCCGCATGATGCCGGCGAGCTTATCAATGCAATACAGGAATTGAAAAATGATGATAATCTCAGAAATGAAATGGGAGTGAATGCCCGCAATGCATTTGAGAATAAGTATACCACTGAGATAATTGCAAGAAAATACATTGATTTAATAGAAGAATTAAACACCTAAAAACAGAATAATCAAGTCAAATTGAAAGCTTTTAGTTATTTGAGAGAGAGTTTGATAAACGGAAAAATAAACTTTTTCTTTTTCCTTCTGCTGGTTTTTACCCTTCCCATAAGCAGGCAACTGTTCACTATAGCCATGTGGCCCTGGCTTTTCACCTGGATAATAGAAGGCAGGTACAGGGAAAAGTTCAATCGCGCAAATATTAAGAATAACCTGCTTGCTCTTTCTTTCCTACCCGGCTTATTCCTCCTAATGCTTATCAGCCTGCTCTGGAGTACAGATAAATCAAACGGATTTAACCAACTGGGCATACAGGCTTCAATGATCATATTCCCTGTTTTTTTTGGCCTGTCCAATAAAGTATACAGACAGGAAGGGGCATTCAAAAAGATCATTATAAGCTTCACTGCCGGAATACTCGTTATTTCCCTGTATCTGCTGGCAAAAGCTATAATATACACTATCTCGGTAAAAGGCGGACAATTCAGTTTTAATCCTGTGATCAACGAATGGGAAAATGTGTTTTTCTTTTCGCAGTTTTCATTCCTTATCCACCCTACATACCTGGGACTAATGGTATTGCTTGCTGCCTCTTTTTGTATTATTGATATAAAAAGGGAGATATGCTTCAAGAACGGATCAGTATATAAAGTGCTGATAATTATATTTCTCTATTTTATAATCTTCCTTATATCTTCAAGGTCAATCATACTGGCATCTGTAATTATAGGCTTCTGGTTAATTATCTCATTATTCACAAACAGAATAATTAAATACCTGGCCATCACATTATTTAGTGTTGCCTTCATAGTTTTCTTAAATCTGAATCCAAGGATCACACATTTCATTGATAATTATAAACAAACCGGAGGTGTATCACTTGAAAACATAGATGTAAGGTTCAGGATATGGGAATCAAGCTTCCTTCTGATCACAGATAATCCCCTTACGGGAGTTGGAACAGGTGATGTTAAAAACCGCCTGGAAGATATTTATGCTTCAAAAGGATATGAATTCCCAACCATCTTTAATAGTCACAACCAGTACCTCGAACAGTGGTTAAGCTCAGGAATTGCAGGGCTACTGGTTCTTCTCGCAGGTCTATTTCTTCCCCTTTTCATTAAAAATAAAAAGCTTCCGGCAATTTATTACTCCAGCTTCATGATCATTACAGGTTTTGTATTCCTGTTTGAATCCATTTTATGCAGATTCTGGGGTGTAGCTTTTTTCAGTATTTTCTACACTCTCCTAACGAGGCGTTATGAACCCGGAAAGGAAGAAGAATCCGGGGATGGTTGGCGGATAAGAACTATTACTTATTTCCTTATTGCCTCGTGTATCTTCCTTCTGAATGTGATATACAGGGCCAGCATGTAAGCGAGGATTATCATTACTGGTAAGACCTTTTTAGCATAGTAAACAGCAGTGTTGGCCGGTCGTTCTGTTACAGTAAAATCCTCAAGAATGGATATTATATTATCATGAATGTCCAGCTCCCTCTTGCTAACCTGCCTGCTTCTTACCAGTCCCAACAAGTCTTCGTGCAACAGCTTAATCTCCGGGTCGTTGGTAAAAACCAGTTGTCCTTCCCGTAGCCTACTAACTTCTTCTATCTTAAAATATTCCTTCTTCTGCAGGCTGTCCAGTTTGTCCACCTCGCTGTCTGTCTGCTCGATTATCTCCCTCAAATTATCAAGTCTTGACTCGTTCATCCTGTTGAAATAATCATTCGAGTTAACATAGTATTCTATGCCGGAGGCTATTTTATCATAAACACCCGGATCTGTTACCATAACTCTTACGCCTAACCTCGATCCCACCTTACTGACACTGGTATCAGCCAGAAATTTATTATCAATATCGGCTTCATCAATTATCCCGTCCTTATTCTTATCCACAAACCAGTAAGCCCTGACACTTCCGATTTTCTCCGCATCTGCTGAGTCTATATTAAGTGAGGAGGCCAGCACAGTGGAATTAGCCTCTGAGGTCAGGTTGCCCAGCCTGTTGATATAGGATATCATCTCCTGGTTCTGTACTGCATTCGATTTGAGTACAAGATCGGAATAATAAATATCCTGTTTCATGTTTGGATAAAAATAGGAGAATGCCAGTGCGGCTAAAACAGCTACCAACAGGTAAGCCCATTTCCTGATGGAAAATATTATAAATGCAAGTATGCCGTTGAAAAGACCTCTGAAGATCCTGGCAATAAAATCCCCGAAATTCTTAAACAACTGCAGGAGATCGATCTCATCATTACCGGTCCTGTTGCCGGCACTGTTATTCTTATCCGTCATTGGAAATGTTTTTTATTTGTCTCTGGTTACCGGATACAAAAATATCAATATTTGGCAATTATGGAACGTAAATTATGCTTTTTGTGACTGAGCTACCATATCCAGCTCTTCATACTCCGAATTCATGCTTTTGAACTCGGGCACTATATCTTTCATAAAGCTAACCACCTCTTTCTTGCCTATCTCGTGCAGAACTGTGTATAATTCATCAAATTTATGCTGCAGCTCATTATAGCCTACCTCATTTACCCTGGCCCTTAAAATTTTGGGATGATATGTGGCCAGCAGGTTCTCTTTCTCTGCCAGCAGCTCTTCGTAGAGTCTTTCACCCGGACGCAATCCTATATAGTTAATCTTAATATCCTGCTCCGGTATTAGTCCGGATAACCTTATCATCTTGGCTGCCAGGTCTTTTATCTTCACCATCTTCCCCATATCGAACACAAATATCTCTCCTCCCCTTCCCATGGCACTTGCTTCCAGAACCAGCTGCACAGCCTCGGGTATGGTCATAAAATACCTGGCCACGTCAGGATGTGTAACTGTTATAGCCTCGCCCTTTTCTATCTGCTGCTTAAAACGCTCAACCACAGATCCGTTTGAACCAAGAACATTGCCAAACCTGGTAGTGATAAAATGCGTGCCGCCGTTACTGTTAAGTCCGCTGAGACTTTGTATA
>CAZGUR010000195.1:0-6308 GCA_964529295.1 uncultured Rikenellaceae bacterium
ATATTTGGTGGACGCCAGGATTTTGTAACATACGAGCTGCAGGGCAGGGAGGTGACTATTGAGCTGGATGATACAAAACAAACACCGGCAGCCCAGTTACCCTTACTCTGGGAATATAATTACAGGTCATTACTGGGATACCTTGAAAATGCATTTTACGGTATCCATGGCAGGGTGCTTGATAATGTTACGGGAGAACCGGTCAGGGCAAAGATATATATTGAGGGTCACGACAAAGACAGCTCCCATATTTATTCAGACCCTGAAACAGGCAGCTTCGTAAGGTTGCTCAGTCCGGGTACCTGGAACCTCACCATCTCTGCCGATGGCTATGCAGAGGAATACCTGACAGGTATAACACTGGAAGAGGATGAACAGCGTTATATTACTGTAAGGCTGGGGGGGGCATCACTTGCAGGCGCTTTGACCGGCAGCGATGATATAAAGGTATGGCCTGTACCGGCGGGTGACAGGTTGTATATCAGTGCCGGGCAGCTGTCACAGGGCAGGGTTGATATAAGTGTATATAATAAGCAGGGGATGGAGCTTCACAGATTTATCAGAATCCACAGGGGTGAAGAGAGTATGGAACTGGATATACGGGACTTATCACCCGGCTATTATATTCTTGCTCTGAAGGATGTCTCAGGACGAAGCTATCATAAGCATTTTATCAGCTATTAGCTTTTTATAAAAGCATGTTTACAGGCAGGTTTAAGCTCTTGCATGTAATATAAAAACATATAATTTAGCGCTTTCATTTTATCTGTTATTTTTATGAACCCCCACAGGAGGGATATTCCAGCCTTATGAGAAAGATGAACGCGCATATCATACTGTTTTTTCTGATTTTTATTTCGTGGCAGGTACCTGCCCAGAATGCCTATATACCACCTGAAAGGCCCAGACTGGTGATAGGTATAGTTATAGAGCAATTCCGTTATGACTATATAGATAAGTACCGTGATATGTTTGTGGACGGAGGCATATTAAAGCTGATCAATGAAGGCACCTTTTGCAAAAATGCCTCTTATGATTTTTTTCTTACACAGTCAGCACCGGCTCACGCCACACTGGCTACGGGCACTTCTCCACGCCACCATGGCATAGTTGCAGACAACTGGTATGTACCCCTCAGGGAAGAGATCATTTACTGTACCTCTGACAGGACTGTTGATCCCATAGGTGGCAGCTTTGCAAATGGGCATCATTCACCGTCCAGGCTACTGCCCAGCACCTTTGCGGATGAACTGAAGATGGCCACAGCCGGGGAGGCCAGGGTTTTCGGCCTGGGATTCAGGGAGCATGCTGCTATACTCGCATCCGGACATACTGCAGATGCAGCCTACTGGTATGATGACATAACAGGCACATGGATGTCAAGCAGCCATTATATGGATTCCTTACCCACCTGGGTCACTGATTTTAATGATATGGGTCTGGCTGACCTTTATCTCGATAAGGAATGGAATACACTGCTGGACATGGGTGAATATAAGGCCTGCCTTCCGGATACCAATGATTATGAGGCAGGAATCTCAGGGCGATCCGTTTTTCCATATGACCTGAAAAAGATGAGCAGCAGCTCGGTGCTGGGTGTGTTTAACAGGAAAAGAGATTATTCACTGCTTGGAAAAGTGCCGGCATCGGACACATATACAACTGATTTTGCCATTCGCCTTATTGAGGAGGAGAAGCTTGGAGAGGATGAGGTAACGGATTTTCTGAGTATTACATTCTCAGCAACAGATATGATCGGGCACAGTTACGGGCCTGGCTCTGTTGAGATGGCAGATGCTATTCTGCGGCTTGACCGCAACCTGGAACATCTGCTGACTTATATTGATGATAAACTGGGGAAAAAGAATGTACTTGTTTATTTTACCTCGGCACATGGTATAGCGGAGGTACCTGCTGTTCTGAAAGACAGGAAAATACCTTCCGGCTATTTCAGGCATAACCAGGCTATATCCCTGCTGCGCAGCTATCTGAATGTAAAATACGACCAGGGTGAGTGGGTTAAGGGATACTATGAAAAACAGCTTTATCTTAACCATATTCTTATAGAAGACTCAGGTCTTAAGCTGTCGGATGTACAGGAGGTAGCCTCCGGATTCCTGACCCAGTTTAACGGTATCTCATCAGCGGTGTCAGGATCGGTACTGGCAAATAATGAGTTTACACGTGGACATTTTGCCAGGATGCGCAACAGCTTCGACCCTACACGGAGCGGTGATATTATCATTAACCTTAAGCCAGCATGGGTTGAGAACGGCAGCTGGATAACAAACCATAATTCAGTGTATGAATATGATTCACATGTGCCACTTATATGGTATGGATGGAAGGTCAACAGGTCAAGCATCACCAGGAAGGTGAATATGAATGAGCTTGCTGCCACCCTTGCTGCATTATGCAGGCTGCCATACCCCAATGCATGTTCGGGAGAGCCAATGATTGAGCTTTACAGGTAGTTGGTATGCTTTTTGAGTGTTATCAACGATGCAGAGAAAAAAAAATAAATTTTTATGTTTTATTCATTTTTTTATATTTGCATGAATTTTTTAAACGTAACTAAATTAAAATCAATTACTATGGGAGTGTTATTAAGCAGAAGCCTGAAAATTGTCGCAGTGTTCATATTAATGGGCATTACACCGGTTCTTTACGGTCAGGTGACATTGAATGATGTTAAGTCTTCTTTTAACCAGGCTCTTCAAATGGAAAAGGCTGATCCGCAGACAGCTATTGGTTCATATGAAAATGTTATTGAGCTGGCAGACCAGGTTGGAGGCGAAGAAGCTGAACAGATAAAGGAGCAGGCACAAAGCAGGATTCCGAAAATGTACTACGAGGCAGCCAAGAAGCTGGCCGGGGCAAAGGATTACGAAGGCTCGGTTGAGATGCTTGATGCTTCAATTGAGGCATATAATGCCCTGGGAGAAGGGCGTAATGCTGCCAGGTCACAGAGAACGATACTGAGTATAAGGGGTGTGCAGGCTTCCACTGCAATCAATGAGGGTAATTATAGTGAGGCCCTGGGATTCTATGATGATGCACTGCAGAGAGACCCCAATTATTCAAAAGCCTATCTTGGCAAGCTGGTTATATATGATAAGATGGAAGATGCAAGTAAGATGGAAGAGATTGCGGTAACCGGACTCATGGTTGCTGAGCAGGCGAGGGATAACCGGACTGCAGGTGATATAAAGAAAGTGATGAGAGGCTTTTATTTTAATAATGCCCAGACAGCCATGGCATCACAGGATTATGCAGCTGCAGAGCGTAACCTGAAGAATTCGATTGAATATGGTAACAGTAACACTATTGTTTATTACCAGCTGGGCCTGGCCCTTAAAGGACAGGAGAAATGGAATGAAGCGGTGGAGTCATTCAGTGAAGCTCTTGAGATGGAGACCGGTGGTGCAGAAGACAAGGCCAAAATATATTTTGAGCTGGGGAATGCCTACCAGGCACTGGGTCAGGATACACAGGCATGCGAGAACTATAAGAACGCTCTTTACGGTGAGTTTAAGGAAGCAGCACAGTACCAGATAGACAATGTGCTTGAATGTAACGGCTAAGCCGGTATTATCCGGGAGAAGATAAAAAAATAAAGGTGCGGGTCCAGGGTGATCCGCACTTTTTTATTGCACAAATATTTCTTATCGCTGTTTGTTGAAACTGTCCCTCACCCTGCAGGTTTCGCCCAGAAGGGCCTTATTGTCCTCATAGCCATTACCCAGTACCAGCATGTCGGCGCCTGCATCATAAATTACCCCGGCCTGCCGGGCCGTTCTTATCCCACCCCCTACAATCAGAGGAACAGATATGGCCTGCCTAACAGCCTTTATCATTGCTTCCGGCACCGGGTGAGCTGCACCGCTGCCTGCCTCCAGGTAGATAAGCTTAAGTCCCAGCATCTCACCGGCCATGGCAGTGGCAACGGCAATATCGGTTTTTGCTGATGGTATGGCATCTGTCTGACTCATATATTCTACCGATGTTTTTACCCCACAATTGATAAGTATATATCCTGTTGGTATAATAGCGGCATCCATCTTTTTCAGGTGGGGGGCTGCCAGTACATGGTTACCTATCAGGAGCTCAGGGTTCCGTCCGGATATAAGTGAGAGAAAGAGTATGCTGTCGGCCCTGTCTGTCAGCTGCAACAGGTTACCAGGAAAAAGAACAAGCGGTATATCCGTTACCTCCTTTATTTTTCCTGCAAGCCCTCCCGGATGGACGCTGCTAAGGCTGCCTCCTATAAAAATGAAATCAGGCCTGCTTTCACGTTCCAGCGCTGACAGCTGTCCTGTATTCTCCGGACCGTAGTTTTCAGGGTCAAGGAGCAGGGCTATACATCTTTGACTTTTTAGAGTCGCTATCATTATAATCCTTTTTTGTCCAGACAATTGCATAATTATCATAGCGTGTGTACTGCAGGTCGAATGCCTCTTTGATCATGTCCGACTCTACAATACCCCTTATATCCCCTGACTCTTCCACTTTAAAGGGTTCAATGGTGATATTCTTCTTCATATTGATGCCTTCCTTGTCGCATATCTTGTAGAGTGCCTCTTTGGCGCACCAGTGGATATAGAGATGGTACCTCATAAGATCCCATTTGCGTGTTATCTTCTCATTCCTGTTAATAAACCTTGCTGCTATACCAATGATGTTGGAGCTCATATATTCGAGGTCAAGGCCTATCCTCTCGCGTGTACTCAACATTATAGCAGTGAGTCTGTTGGAGTGTGATATGCTAATGAAATGTGAGCCGTCCTTTATAAAGGGTTTATTATTTTTATTATATACTATCCTGGTATCCGGACCTATCAGCTCGGCCAGCAGTGCTCTTACACTCAGGAATTCAAGCTTCCTTGAATTACTCTTGAAGCTTTTGAATTTCTTTTTGTCCTCAGGTCCGAGTTCAACCATGGACAATAAACTCTCCAGGTCCTCTTCGATCTTCCAGACACCCAGCACTGTGTATTCATTAAGATGATGTTCTGATATACAAGCCATTATACTTTTTTATATTCATTCCCATTCAAGGGTCTCAATGAGATGCACTATATCATCCCTGAAAAAATCGATAACCGGTGCCAGTGAGTCCTTATCGGGCTGGGTATCGAAGTACAGGGATCCTCTAAGGTAATGACTTAAACTGTCAGTGACAAAGAACTGCACCGCTGATGCTGCGTTGCCGCTTATCAGATATATAATGCCGTAAACATTTTTTTCACTGTTATTCCATAACTTCTCTTCTATGGCATCTGCCTTTACCGAGTGTTTATATGCAAGGGTATGGGCGTCATCAGTAAGCAGCTTAAGGTTATTGCTTACATTCATATAACTCAGATGCAGCTTGCCCCTGTATTCAGGGAACTCAATATTAAACCAGCAGTAATGATCCATTTCAGGATCTTTCTTTATTACGCTGTAAACCGGGTATTCAAATGTGAAGGGACATAATGAGTCGAACCTGGTATATTCCTTTTCAGGCAGGTCTATTCTGAAATGACCCCGGGGCTTCGGCACTGCATTATCTTTGCATGACCACAGCGCAAGACAAAGTACGGCAATGAGGAAAACTGATATTTTAAGACTTCTTTTTTTCATTTACCTTTTTTCTTATCTCCACCCTTAACTTTTTTATCCTGCGTTTATCAGCGGTTAGTATGCTGAAGCGGAATTTTTTATAATCAATACTGTAGCCTGCACCCGGTATTTCACCTGTAAGCTCAAGTATCAATCCGGCCAGGGTGTCAGAATCGCCTCTCACTTCTTCAAAAGGATCGGATTCAATATCCATAAGCTTGAAAAAATCATTCAGCAGGGTTTTGCCTTCAAAGATATATATATTATCATCTATCTTTTCAAATGATAACTCTTCAGGGTCGTTTTCATCAGGTATTTCGCCCACTATCTCTTCCAGTATATCCTCCAGTGTGATGATGCCGCTGGTACTGCCGTATTCATCTATCACAATGGCCATGTGTATCTTTTTTTTCTGGAACTCCTCCAGCAGGTCATTTATCTTTTTTGTCTCAGGCACAAAATAGGGAGGGCGCAGTAGTGACTGCCATTTGAAGGTGTCCTGCTTATGATAATAAGGCAGCATATCCTTTACATATAATATTCCCTGTATACTGTCGAAGGTGCCTGAATAAACAGGTACGCGTGAATAGCCTGAATCAATAATCTGTCTGATTACCTCCCTGAAGGCTGTCTTCATCTCTATTGCCATGATATCTATCCTGGGCCTCATTATCTCCTTCGCTTCTATATTGCCGAATTTAACT
>CAZGUR010000196.1:0-1340 GCA_964529295.1 uncultured Rikenellaceae bacterium
CCAATAAGCCTTGTTGACACGCCCCATGAGGTCGACCATACATGCTCCAGCTTTCCGGCCTTACTGGTGAACTGAACATCAAAAGCCCTGGCGAAATTCTGGCCTAAAAAGTGAGAAGTACCTGCCTGCAATGCCTTGCCGTCCTGCATAAGAGCTTCAATGGCATAGGTATCAACAGCTCCTGCAAACCTTTCCGATTCAGATTTATACCCTTTTAAAACAGGTATACCCATAAAATCCTCAGCAAAATGGGCATACAGGTCAATTATGGTTTTTGTTTCCGCAATGGCTTCCTCCCTGGTGGCATGGGCCGTATGCCCTTCCTGCCAGAGAAATTCTGCAGTACGCAGAAACAGTCTTGTGCGCATTTCCCACCTTACCACATTAGCCCACTGGTTTATCAGCAATGGCAGATCACGGTATGATTGTATCCAGTTCCTGTATGTATTCCAGATAATGGTTTCGGAAGTAGGCCGTATAATAAGTTCTTCCTCCAGCCTGGCATCAGGATCAACTTCTATTCCCTTTCCATCGTCACTGTTCTTCAGCCTGTAATGTGTTACAACAGCGCATTCCTTGGCAAATCCCTCTACATGGGCAGCTTCCTTTGCAAAAAATGACTTGGGTATAAAAAGAGGGAAATATGCATTTTCATGTCCGGTAGCCTTGAAAAGCCTGTCAAGCTCAGATTGCATCTTTTCCCAAATGGCATAGCCGTAGGGTTTAATCACCATGCATCCTCTTACAGCTGAATTTTCAGCCAGATTGGCTTTGATTACCAGGTCATTATACCACTGGGCGTAATTGTCTTCTTTTTTTGTTAAAAAATCTGCCATGATGTTTGGTATGGAATTTGTATTTTGTTAAATGAAAATATCAGGCAAAGTAAATAAACTTACAGTTAATTTAAAAGCAGGAGGGTGTCATGAAAGCAAAATATTTAACCGGAATAATAGCAGGACTGCTGATAGCAACAGCTCCCATCAAGGCAGCTGAGACTCCTGCTGAGACTGAATACTTCAAGCCATCACCTGGTGTTCAGATTACAACATCGGTAAGAGGACATGATTTTTATTATGCATCCAGGATAAGGCGTTTTCACAGCTCATATGTTACTTTTGGGTTTTATGCCCCGGTATATACCGAAACATACTGGTATAATTACCGTCCGGCATCCTGGGGGATGACTATTTACGCGGGTAATACAACTTTTGGAATGGGATGGAGTTTTGGATACCCCGCCTATTACTACTATGGTGGATATAATTCACCCTGGTCCTATTACGGCGGGTATTACCCTGATTATTATTACTCTGATTATTATTATGGAATATATCCAA
>CAZGUR010000196.1:1350-1879 GCA_964529295.1 uncultured Rikenellaceae bacterium
ACCAGGATCAGGTATAATTATCACATACATAATCATTATTATTATGCAAATAATTATAACAGGCCACGACACCATTACCAGAGATATACAGGTTATAATGACTATTATAATTATCCTGCACGCAAATATGCGTCTTCCGGACAGGCAACAGGCAGCAGGCGTAATGCGCTTACCGGCACTAATTCCTATAACAGGAATGCGGCTGTGAGGGCAGATGCACAGAGAGTTGACAGCAGGCGGGGTACCAGGATAAATACCGGGTCTGCCAAACAGGATAATAACCGGAATAATAACGGTAATAACAGGCGGACTGTTATCCGGACTACTACAGCTAACAGGAATGCAGCTAGTGTTACAGGTGCCAGCAGAAGTACGACAGGTACAGTTGTGAACAGGACAGTTGACAGGACTGATAACAGCCGGAATATTCAGAGAAGTGCGGTACGCAGTTCAGCCACACGCAGCACGGGTAACAGTGCGGTACGCAGTTCAGCCACACGCAGCACGGGTAACAGTGCGGTACGCAGTT
>CAZGUR010000196.1:1979-6308 GCA_964529295.1 uncultured Rikenellaceae bacterium
CAGCCACACGCAGCACGGGTAACAGTGCGGTCCGCAGCTCAGCCACACGCAGCAGCAATAGAAGCGCTGTACGCAGCTCTGCCACTCGCAGCACGGGTAACAGGGCGGTACGCAGCTCTTCCACACGCAGCAGCGGTAATAAAGCAGTAAAAAGCAATTCCGCATCCAGGTCGAAAAGTGAATCAAAATCATCATCAACAAGGAGAGGCAGGCGTTAAAACCTGCTTTTTCTTTCATAACTCATCATATATCATGACGATTAAAGAAAAACACTATATTTGTTACTAATGACTCAAACCTGCCATGCCACTGTTAATTGGTACGGTTTTTGTTCTTTGTTAAGCAGGATGAAATATAAATTATCGGAGGTCAAAATGAAAACTTATCTTTATATCGCAGTTTTAACAGTGTTTCTGCTAAGCAGTTGCTCCTCATCTGTTTATATGAGTGGCGAGTATGATGATCTTTATTATACACCTGCTCCGTCAGAAATATATGTGCAGAATGATATGGTTCCTGAGCAGGCTTACCAGTCAATATCAGAGATTGAAAGCAAGTATGATCTTGATACCCTGGTAGCGGATGAATATCTTGATCCGGCGGAATATGAAAAAGACCTGATGTATTACGACAGTGATAAAGGCAGTGCTTTTGATTATTATGATGGTGTATCATACGCCAGTAACCTTAACCGCTTCTACGGAAATTATTTTGATCCTTACTGGAGAGATCCTTTCTACTCAGGATTCAGGTACGGGTCAGGTTTCAGATATGGGCTGACATTCGGTTCCCCTTATTATTCATATGGTTACGGGATGATGGATCCCTTCTACAGCCCTTATTATTATACATATTACCGTGATCCGTTTTATTCTCCTTATTTTGGCTCTTCATATTATTACAGTCCGTATATGAGGTACGGTGGGTATGGTGGTGCATGGATGAACCCTTATTATACAGCATATTATAACAGAAATATTGATTATTATACGACACCGGTAAAACGCAGAAATTCATACAGTACCCTGTCGAACCGGTATGTAAGTGAATCAGGCCAGAGAAGTGGTTCTTCCGCAGTGACAAACTCACGCAGAACGACAGATAACACTACGGCTAATGTGAGAACCGGGGAAGGCAGCAGAAGGACAAACCAGACGGTGGTGTCCAGTAATGCCAATGTACGTGAGGCAGTTAACCCGCAAGAAAGATCTGTCAGCTCTGCGCAGAACCGTAGAACACAGGTTAATGCTACAACACGTGCTTCATCCAGGCCTGAATATGGAACACAGAGCAGGACCTACAGTCCTACATATACCAATCCAAGGATGACAACACGGCCTGCCTATAATAATGTTAACAGGAGAAGCAGCACAGTTACCAACAGTAATTCAGGACGTACAATTTATAACAGGTCAGGCAGTACTTCCAATGTTAACCGTTCTGGCAGATCTGTAATAAACAGCTCTTCTTCAGGAAGTTCAACGCGATCAATTATTAATCGTTCTTCCTCCAGGAGCAGTAGTATTAACAGTACGCGTTCATCTTCCAGTGGTTCAGCAGTGAGAAGTTCGGGGAGCAGATCCTCGGTCAGCAGATCATCCGGCGTATCAACCGGCAGGAGCTCTGTTTCGTCTGGCAGTAGCAGCAGTTCAGGAAGCAGATCTACATCAAGCTCATCAGGATCTGGCAGAAGAGGAGGAAGATAGGAAGTAATATTACATTATTTAAGGTTCTTCATTAGTTAAAACAATCATCACAGAAGATGATGATAGGGTGACTTTTAAATAAAAATAGAGCAATGAAACGAACGATACTTATACTTATAGCATTAACTGCCTTATTCACAGGCAGCAGGGCACAGACTATTGATGAGGCACTTTGGTACTCGAGATTGTTTTACGGAGGATCAGCAAGGTTCCAGGCTATGGGAGGTGCTTTTACAGCTCTCGGCGGCGATCTCTCGGTGCTCAGCCAGAACCCGGCTGGACTGGGTATATACAGGTCAATGGAATTAAGCCTGTCTCCGCAGATGTATTATAATAAGTCAGTAACGGATTATAATAATACGGAGTCAAACGAGTATTCATATAAGTTCAACCTTAACCAGGCGGGTTTTGTATTCCCGCTTATAAGTAAAGAAGGAACTGAAGGACTGTCAGGTCTGAACCTGGCTTATTCATTTAACCGTACCAATAACTTCAATGAAAACACTGTTATCAGGGGAGTGAATACCAGCAGCTCAATGGCTGATTACTGGGCTGCAGCAGGTGAAGGTATACATTTTTCGGAGCTGGATGGTGCTCCCGGGGCAGCCTTTGAAGTATGGCTATTGGATACCCTTGGCGGGTCTGGAGGATATTCATATGGAACCACTTTTTCGCAGTACGGCGATAATACCAATTCCACATACGGGCAAACGCTCAGACGGGTTATTAACCATGAAGGTTATGCAGCCGAGCATGCTTTCAGTGTGTCTGCCAATATCGGTCACAAATTGTATGTAGGTGCTACCCTGGGCATAAATAAGATTGATTCTTATTCAACCTATGAGCATACTGAGACTGATAATGACAACCTGATATTTGATTTTAATAACTTCACCTACAGGGATGTTGTGGAAACAAGCGGCAGGGGCTATTCCTTTAAACTGGGTGTGATAATGAGGCCGGTAAAGATTTTAAGGCTTGGTTTGGCTTTTCATACGCCAACTGTCTACAGACTTGATGAATACTATTATGATGATATAAGGTCTGAATTTGATAACGGCGACAGCTATAACTGGGAGAATGAACCTTACAGGTTTTCATATACCCTTACAACACCCTTAAGAGCAATGGCGGGGGCTGCACTGCAACTGGGTAAATCAGGACTGCTGAGTGCCGACTATGAATTTGTTGATTACAGGATGGCCAGGTTCTCCAGGGCTTCCGATGATTATAGTTATTATGATGAAAACCAGGGTATAAAGGATATCTATGATATGGCACATAACCTGCGTTTCGGAGCCGAATACAGGCTGAACCCGGTATATTTCAGGGGCGGATATGCCCTGTATGGCAGTCCCTTCGTTAAGGGAGAGGCCAATGCCGATAATATACAGGTTGTATATTCGGCCGGACTGGGACTGAGGCAGAGGAACTTCTCATTTGATGTATCTTATGCACTTAGGAGTAACCAGCAGATGTATTTTATGTATAACCTTCAGAATGTTAATCCGGCCGAAATAAGTTATAACAGGCATATGGTTACTGCAACTCTCGGATTAAGATTCTAAGCAAAGGAATCATTCCACCTGTTGAACAAAAGGTCAGCTGTGTCCGGGCCGAGGCTCCATGGACTCCCGGAACACGATAACAATTTCGTTCAGGTATTAAGAAAATGATCAGCAGTGTCCGGGCAGCTTACGGAGATAAGACCATGATTCCGGTCCCATATTAAACAGTAGGTCAATTATACTCAGGTCAGGTTTGAAACCGTGATCCGGGCTGAAAACCTGGAAGTATTCCTCGGCCCGTACACCCAGGCTGTCAGCTGTTACCGGCCTGTATCTGAGATCCAGGCACTTATCCCCGTAATCCTTTATAAAGGTATCCGTTTTTGCTACCGTAATATCTGTTTCCAGTGCCTCAAAGAGGATATTAAGGATCTGCATATTCAGGTCAATAAGGTATTTATGCTGTGTAAGCAGAGGGGCCAGTACTTCATCAGCATAAAATTCAAAGAAGGCCGATGAGTTATAGGCCGATCTTATGGCATGCATATGTTCTCTCTGCCATTTTCTCGAGTAGTCTATCCTTATATCCTTTAATTTCACTTTATGAAAACTGCCCCGTTCAACAGGAATGCTCAGTGGCAGTACACCGTTGGCTGAATATATGTAACACCGGTTCCGGTACGTTTGCCTGGGATAGGTCTCGTGCTGCTCTATCAGCACCTTTCCTGGTTTCAATATCTCAGCAAAATATTGAACAGGCGGGTAATATGCCGTTGGCAGAATAAGTAAATCGCGGTTCACAATCTATTTTAACTGGTTTATCATACTTGCATTAAATCCGGCACCGAAACCATTATCTATATTAACCACGCTTACCCCTGAAGCACAGCTGGTCAGCATGGCCAGCAGGGCCGATACTCCATGGAAATTCGCACCGTAACCCACACTTGTGGGTACGGCTATAACAGGTTTATCTATTAGACCGCCAACCACACTGGCAAGCGCCCCTTCCATACCTGCTATAACAATTACAACCCTGCATTTCTTTATTTCAGGTAGCTTGTCAAAAAGCCTGTGTATGCCGGCCACACCTGCATCGTAAATGCGTGTCACAT
>CAZGUR010000197.1:0-6302 GCA_964529295.1 uncultured Rikenellaceae bacterium
AAACATCTCCAGTGGGTTAAGATGATACCGTGTCTTCCAATGATGTCAGTGCGAACGTAGCGAAGCGATTTTCCGAACCATGTGAGTAAACTTCGTTTAGCACAGCGTTGTAGATAATGCCGCGAGAGACCCGCTTCCGTTTATAAACTGATTTTAATACGGATTTAAAAAGATTATCTTTGTGTAAATGATTATAAAAAATGGATTTTAAAATTCTGACAGATAAATTACTTGATGATTTTACAAAGGCTGTAAAAGAATCACCTTTGGATAAAATTGATAAAATCAAAAAGATTGAGATGCCAGTTGACTATTTTCAATTTTACAAGTCTGTTTCATCTGTTTATTCATCAAAGATTGAGGGAGAGGATATTGACTTTGATAGCTATTTCAAACACAAGTTCTTAAAAGTAAAATTTAAACCTGATTATACAAGAAAAGCTGATGATTTATATTCAGCATATGATTTTATTGACAATAATAGATTGACACTTGAGAATGTTCAAAAAACACATTCTATCCTGAGTAAAAGTTTACTACCAAAAAGTCAACAAGGATTGATTCGTAATAATCCAATGTTTGTAATTAACAGTGATGATAAAATTGAGTATGTAGCTGCAAGACCAGAGATAGCAAAAACCGAGCTTGAAAAATTATTTTACGACATAGATTTATTACTTCAGACAGAATTAAATCCATTTGAAATATTTTATTATGCTTCATTATCACATCTTGTTTTTGTAAAAATTCATCCATTTCAAGACGGCAATGGGCGTACCGCAAGATTGATTGAAAAATGGTTCCTGATTGAGAAAATTGGACAAAAGGCGACTTCTGTTCAATTAGAAAAGAACTACTATAAGAGACTTAAGGATTATTATTCAAATATCAGAATGATTGGACTTGAGTATGAGGGTTTGGACTATTCAAAATGCCTCGATTTTTTATTAATGACAGTTAAAGGGATTGATGACCAAAATTAAAAGGCACATACATGCCAACGGAAGCATGATCAATAAATTTAAAAAAATGTTTACCTTGCCGTGTTAAATCATAAAAATCATGATATGAAGAAATTAATCCTAAGCACCGTATTACTGGCCTTCTCAGTAACAATTGTTTTTGCCCAGGACAATGGCCTGGAGGTAGGAAAAGAGGTACCGGAATGGATACTGCCTGATGCCAATGATGTAGCTCACTCCATGGACACATGGAAAGGCAAAGTGTTACAGATGAATTATGTTGATCCGGATGAAGAAGATCTTAACGATCATTTTAACGATGAAGTCAACAAGGCCGCTGATATTGATAAAAGAATTGACAGGGACCGGTTTAAGGGATTTGGGATAGTGGATACAAAATCAACATGGAAGCCTACAGGTATAATAAGAATGATAGCAAAGAGGAAGGAAAAGAAATACGGGACAACCATACTGTTTGACAATGAAGGAATACTGCACGAAAGGTGGAAGGTGCCGTCGGACAGCTATACGATAGTGATTGCAGATAAGAACCGCATATGCCGGGCCCTGTACAAGGGAAGAGTTCCGGATGATGAGGTGGAAGATATAATCCAGCTGATAATAAAGCTTACCAAAGAATAATTTCTCTCTTTCAGGACAACCTTTTTACCCTTATTCGTGTCTTAATAAGGTAATAGATTCATTATATGCCGGATAATGGCAATAATGAGATAAATAATGAGTTTAGTATATATATAAAACAATAACTCTGCCAGGATTATCTGCAGAAAAAAAGGATACCACTATGAAAAATTATTTTATGCGTTCCGGATCACTTATTCTTATTATGCTGATAGCTGTCATGCTACTGAACACATCATGTGATAAAGAGAACCAGGATGAAAAACCAGAGCTGCCTCCTGTTGAAAGTCTGGTAATGGATTTTTCAGATTTTGACAGTCGCCCCGACCAGCAGAAAGGCATAGTTACAACTTATAATAATTTTGTTTACTCCTACCTGAACCTTGTTATCTGGAGTTCACTTTCATCAGGAAGCATAGCACTGCCTGTTGCAGCATACGCACAGCTTGTGGGACAGGATGCTGAATACCTGGGTGATAACACCTGGGAATGGGAGTATAACTTCACATGGGATGCTTCGGAGTATATTGCCACGCTGACGGCCGGGCGCCTTAACAATGAAGAATTCTCAATGGAGATGGTCATTGCCCTGTCTGCCGCACCTGAATCAGGATTTAAATGGTTCGAAGGCATTATAAGGTACGATCACACTGCCGCCTCGTGGGATGTTTATAAATACGATGATATGGGTTCGGTTAAGATGCTTGAGGTGGACTGGACAAAGGACTATGAAGAAGAGACTTCATCCCTGACCTATGTGTATGTGGAACCAGGTAAGGAGCAAACAGGCAGTTCGATTACCATGGGTAAAGACCCCTCACTGGACTATAATGCATGGTACACCATATCACTATCGGCTGAGACTATTGAGATCCAGTGGGACACTGTTACAAAAGCAGGAAGGGTAAGGAATCAGAACCATTTTCAGGATAATAACTGGCACTGCTGGAACACAGACCTGATGGATATCGATTGTCCTGTCTTATAGCCACTTATCCTTATACACTTATCGGGATCACGTAGAAGAATATAGCAAAGAAATGCGATATGCTTCCGGCCAGCACCATCAGGTGCCATACAAGGTGAGCATGCCTGAAGCTGGCTTTCCTGTAGAAATATATCCCGAAGCAATAACAGGCTCCCCCAATAAGTATCCATATAAACCCCATCAGCGGCAATGATTTGATAAGAGGCACCACGGCTATCAGGAACATCCAGCCCATAGCCACATATATTATTATATCAACAAGCGGTGCGCCATTTTCAACCCTGTTTTTCCTCATGACCTGCATTATAATGCCTGCTATGGCCATAGCCCACTGCAAACCGAACAGCACCCATCCCACTGTACCATGCAGGGCCACCAGGGCCAGGGGCGTATATGTGCCTGCTATCAGCAGGAAAATAGCAGCCTGGTCAATAACAAAGAATACCTGCTTTAAGCGTCCCGGTGGCAGTCCGTGAGCCACAGCGGAGGAAAAGTAAAGCAGAACCATGGTGGTCCCGAATATGGCTGTGCTCACCACGTGCCATGCATTACCCTTCAGTGCCGATGCCACTATCATCAGTGTAAGCATGGCACTTGCCAGGATAGCACCTGCAAAATGAGACAGCCAGTTTGCCGTTTCCTCCTGCTTTGTAAATCTTCCTATTAAATCCGCCATAAGAGATATTTTACGACAAAGTTAGAATATTAAAACGAATCAGTAAATAGGTCTAAAAACTGATTTTTCGCATTCTGAGCTTAAGCGGTGTTACCTCAAGGTATTCATCTTCCTTTATATGTTCCATGGCTTCCTCAAGCGAGAATTTAACTGCCGGAACGATCTTCAGGTTCTCATCGGAGCCGGAGGCTCTCATATTGGTAAGTTTTTTACCCTTGGTAACGTTTATTTCCAGGTCTCCGGCGCGACTGTTCTCTCCTACTACCTGTCCCTTATATACCTGGCTGCCCGGCTCTACAAAGAACCTGCCCCTGTCCTGCAGCCTGTCCAGGGCATATGCACTTACCTGTCCGGCATCAAAGGCTATAAGGGAGCCGTTACGCTCAAGCCCTATGCTGCCTTTATAAAGGCCATAGCCCCTGAACCTGTGTGTCATGGTAGCCTCGCCGGCTGTGGCCGTCAGGATATTATTCCTGAGGCCAATTAATCCCCTTGCAGGAATATCGAATTCCAGGTGCAGTAGGTCGCCACGCGGTTCCATAACCAGGAGGTCGCCCCGCACACCTGTAACCAGCTCAATAGCTTTACCCGAGAATTTTTCAGGCACCTCTATCACCAGCGTCTCAAATGGTTCATTCCTTACACCGTCAACCTCTTTAAATATCACTTCGGGTTTCCCTATCTGGAATTCATAGCCCTCCCTTCTCATTGTCTCAACCAGTATGGAAAGATGGAGCAGTCCCCTGCCAAAGACATTGAAACGGTCTTCATATCCTGTCTCTTCAACCTTCAGTGCCAGGTTCTTTTCTGTTTCCTTAAACAACCTGTCGCGCAAGCGCCTTGATGTCACATACTTGCCTTCCTTACCAAAAAACGGTGAGGTATTGATTGTAAAAAGCATGCTCATAGTAGGTTCATCAACTGATATCCTTGGCAGTGGCTCCGGCCTTTCAGGGTCCGCTACCGTATCACCTATTTCAAAATCCTCAAGCCCGATAATAGCACATATGTCTCCGCTCCTTATCGTTCCTGCTTCCTCCCTGCCCAGGCCTACAAACTCATACAGCTCTTTAATCCTTACCTTTTTACGTATATCGTTCCTCTTGCAGAGGGTATAATCATTACCGGCTTTCAGCTCTCCCCTGAACACCCTTCCTATGGCTATCCTGCCCACATAGCTTGAATAATCAAGAGATGCTATCTGCATCTGCGGACTGCCTTCATGATAGGGGGCTTCCGGTATTTCAGTGAGTATGGTATCAAGGAGAACCCGTATATTATCCGTTTTCTTTTTCCAGTCGAGACTCATCCATCCCTCTTTTGAAGATCCGAATACTGTCTCAAACTCAAGCTGGTCATCCGAACCATCGAGGTTATACATCAGGTCAAAGATATCCTGCTGTACATTATCAGGCTTGCAGTTGGGCTTATCTATTTTATTTATCACCACAATGGGTTTCAGTCCGAGCTGAACAGCCTTGCCAAGCACAAACCTTGTCTGAGGCATGGGTCCCTCAAAGGCATCAACCAGCAGCAGCACACCGTCTGCCATCTTAAGCACCCTTTCCACTTCTCCTCCGAAGTCGGCATGACCGGGGGTGTCAATGATATTTATTTTCACCCCTTTATATGTTACCGATACATTCTTTGACAGTATGGTTATGCCTCTTTCCTTCTCGAGGTCGTTGCTGTCGAGTATCAGGTCGTCCGAATCAGAGCGGGTATTAAGGATATTGCTTTCCTGTATTATCCTGTCCACCAGCGTGGTTTTGCCATGATCAACATGAGCTATTATGGCTACATTACGTATTGATTGCATATTTTTAAATTATTGGGCTGCAAAGGTACAACTAAAAAACAGGAATACAGGGTAAATGTTTAAGGTATTGACAGCTTAATTGTCCGTGATGCACAGTGATTGTTTGCAATCGCGCTACTTTATATATTTGCACATATGCGGGCATTAATAATTGCATATAAATGACAGAGGTAACGGGACAATATAAAAACCTTCTAATAATAGCAGGCACAGGACGCAACAGCGGCAAGACCACCCTGGCCTGCCAGGTAATAAATAAATTCCGGGAATTCTCACCGGTAGCTGTTAAGATAAGTCCGCATTTTCATGAAGCCACGGCCGGACTCCTGGAATGGCATATCGAAGATGGATTCAGTATATTCACGGAGAATAATAAGGAAGGGAACAAGGACAGCTCCAGGATGCTTGGTGCAGGAGCTGCCAAAGTGTATTATATAGTGTGCCGGGACAAATATATAAAAAAGTCTTTCAGCATGGTATTCAGCACTCTGCCTGCCGGCATACCGGTAGTATGCGAATCACCCTCGCTGGCAAAATTCATCGATCCCGGAATGCTGCTTATAGCTGATAACATGGGACCCGGACCGAAAAAAAATCTGCTGTTTGATCCGGCAAAAGCCGACCGGGTATTTCACCCCCTGTCTGAAGAACCCGGCATTGACAGCCTGCATTTCTCAGGAGGAAGCTGGTTCTTCAGGTGATCAGTATAGTTCAGGAAGCTGCCGAATCTCCGGTCAGTCCGGCATTTTCACCTGAATCCGTAGATTCACCGGGCAGAGCGGCATTCTTCTGCTTCAGCATATCAAGATCATGCTTCATCCTGGCAACAGTGTTTATCAGCTCTTTCTCGGGCAGTACAGGGTCAGGCAGCTCGGCACTGATATAATGGACGAATTTCCATACCTCCCTTACCTCGCCTATCCTGACACTGAAAGGCTCATAAACAGGGTTCAGTGAATAAAGCAGGAGCCTGCCTTCACTCTTTATCCTGTTCTCGGTTATCTTGAACATTATGCCATCATCCATGGTAAAGATTATATATGCCTGTCCGTCCGATATATCGTACCAGTCCTGTACATACTCACCCGTCACCCATGAACCGTCAGGTACGGGCAGCATTGAATCGCCCCGAAGCTGGAAAGTCCTGTATTTCCTGTTTGACGACAGGAAGGGAAGCCTGAACACAGGCAGCTCACTTATGAATTCAGGATCGGC
>CAZGUR010000198.1:0-6271 GCA_964529295.1 uncultured Rikenellaceae bacterium
AGCCAGCTGATAGAATCACTTAAAGAAGAGGCCAGGACAGAGGCCATGTCTTTTATTAATGAGATAATGGATGAGGCCAGGATGACAGCTAACAAAGAGGCTAAACGTATAGTGATGATGACTATACAAAGGGTTGCCACCGAGTCGGCTGTTGAGAATGCGGTGACTGTTTTCCATATTGAATCAGATGAGATAAAAGGAAGGATTATTGGAAGGGAGGGCCGCAATATAAGAGCCCTTGAAGCTGCCACCGGTGTTGAGATCATTGTGGATGATACTCCGGAAGCCATTGTGCTTTCGGCTTTTGATCCTGTAAGGAGAGAAATAGCACGTCTGGCACTGCACCAACTGGTAAGTGATGGCAGGATACATCCTGCCCGGATAGAAGAGATTGTTGAAAAAACAAGAAAGCAGATAGAGGAGGAAATAGTGGAGGTGGGAAAAAGAACAGCTATCGATCTTGGTATTCACGGTCTCCATCCTGAACTGATTAGGCTGGTGGGTAAAATGAAATACCGTTCATCTTATGGACAGAACCTTCTGCAGCACAGCCGTGAAGTAGCTAATCTCAGTGCTATTATGGCTTCGGAGCTTGGACTTAATGCCAAGCTGGCCAAAAGAGCCGGCCTCTTGCATGACCTTGGCAAAGTGCCTGATGATGAACCCGAACTGCCACATGCCGTTTACGGAATGAAGCTGGCTGAGAAATTTAAGGAAAAACCGGAGGTGTATAACGCCATTGGAGCCCATCATGATGAAGTTGAAATGACATCACTTATATCACCTGTTGTTCAGGTATGCGATGCTATATCAGGTGCAAGACCTGGCGCCAGGAGAGAAGTGGTTGAATTGTATATTAAAAGGCTGAAAGAGCTGGAGGCTGTGGCCCTTGAATATCCGGGAGTGATGAAAACATATGCTATACAGGCAGGCAGGGAACTGAGAGTGATAGTGGGAGCAGAATCTGTCAGCGATAAGGAGGCCGAAGCAATGTCAAATAATATTGCAAGGAAGATACAGGATGAGATGACCTATCCCGGCCAGGTTAAAATTACCGTGATCAGGGAAACAAGAGCCGTCAGCTATGCAAAATAAGAAACTTCTGAATGTTGTTGGTGCCAGACCCCAGATTATTAAAGCATCGGCAATAAGCAGGGTTATAAGAAGGGACTACCAGGAGCATGTGGAAGAAGTAATATTGCATACAGGCCAGCATTATGACAGGCAACTGTCTGATGTTTTCTTTGAAGAACTGGAAATACCTAAACCTGATTATAACCTGGGGGTGGGATCAGCCAGGCATGGCAGACAAACGGCGTCTATGATAGCAGGTATAGAGGAGGTTATTCTGAAAGAGCAGCCAGGCGCTGTGATAATTTACGGTGATACCAATTCCACACTTGCTGCAGGTATTGCAGCCGTTAAGCTTAAGATACCTGTAATACATATTGAGGCAGGTTTGCGCTCATACAGCAAAGAGATGCCCGAGGAAATTAACAGGGTGCTTAGCGACCATCTCTCAACATTGCTTTTTGCCCCTACCGATGCCGCCCTAAAAAATCTGATGAAGGAAGGTATACGTCCGGATGCCAGCCCGCCCTTTACAGTTGATAATCCAAAAATCTTTCTTTCAGGGGATATAATGTATGATAACAGCCTGTTTTTTGCAGACCTGGCCGGCAAAAAGATCAACGGTCTTCTTAATGAACTGCAGCTTAAACAAGGTAGCTATATGCTGGCTACCATACACAGGCAAAAAAATACCGATGACAGTGAAAGGTTGAATAATATATTGCAGTCGCTGCTTGAACTGACGGCTGAAGAAAGCACAGCGCTTGTATTACCACTTCATCCCCGCACTTTAATTGCCCTGGAAAAAAATAATCCGGCATTGCTTGAGAAGTTAAGAAACACCAATGCCGTTAAGGTAATAGCTCCTGTGTCATATCTCGAAATGATATTGCTTGAAAAAAACGCCGCCCTTATATGCACCGACTCCGGCGGTGTGCAGAAAGAAGCACACTTTTTCAAAAGACCCTGCCTTGTATTCAGGTCAGAGACTGAATGGGTGGAGCTGGTTGCCAACGGAACCGCCGTTCTTGTTGATGCACACCCTGAAAAGATAAAGGAGGGGTTCAGAAGCATAATAGAACGTAAAGAACTCAGTTATCCTGGTTTTTATGGTGACGGTAAAGCTGCTGAATTTGTTATGTCAGAAATAATGGAGATGCTGACCTTCTGATCAATCAGATGATATCCAGTACACGGTCAGCAAGGTCTGACATAAGAGACTTGTAATTGCTTGCGAATTTACCTGTTACCCTGTTCCCGATAGCCGCACATATTGTTATGGCATTATGACCGAGCAGAACGGACAGTCCGTAAATAGCCGAGCTTTCCATCTCGTAATTAAGTATTCGTCTGCCCTCATACCTGAATGACATGATCTTATCATTTAATTCCCTATCGTGGGGAGCCAGGAAAAGAGTGCGCCCCTGTGGAGCATAAAAACCGGGGGTTGAAATAGTCATGCCCTTAATAAAGCCTGTTTCAGAGAATTTTTTCAGCAGATCATTGCTGCAATCGATAATATAAGGATACGGCAGCCTGTCAGACCATGATGTATGCCTGATAAATTCTGTTTCAAAACGGAGATCAGAAATATTTTCTATTCCGCTGTAATAATTCATTACCGCATCAAAACCTATTGCTTTTTCGCTTATTACAGCCTGACCGGGCTGCAGGTCTGCCTGCAAACCTCCTGATGTTCCAAGACGCACAAGCTTAAGGGACTTCCTCTCAGCCAGGGGCTGACCGCTGCTCAGATCAATATTAAACAGAGCATCAATCTCATTAATGAGAATGTCTATATTATCCGTACCTATGCCACTGGATATAACACTTATCTCTTTACCCCTGTAAGATCCGGTGATGGTAAAAAATTCCCTGTTATTTTTTCTTATTCTCACGCTGTCAAGCTTTTTTCCTATCATCTCAACTCTTCCCGGATCACCCACAATAATAATATTCTCTGCGAGCTCCCCGGGCTTAAGGTAAAGATGAAAAATGCTGCCGTCGGTATTTGTAATTAACTCCGTGTCTTTCATACGTTTAAAAATTCGCTTTATACAATAAAAATGTCACCCTTTAATAAATCTTTTAAGCAATTCCCTGGTAAAACCGGTTTCCTTTTGTGAAATTCCAAAAAAAATGACTTAGCCCCTAAGATTGTTTCGCTGGGTTTATGGTTGTTACATTTAAAAATTTCTTATATTCTTCACTGGAAACTATTAAAATAAAAAAGTGCATGTAATATACAGAAATACAACAATTTTACCTTATTTTTGCAGTCAAAATAAACATAAATTTAAATTATGCAGCAGATGAAACAAAAACAATCAATTATTATCACCTTAGCTGTTATCGTTGTTCTATTATTGCTATTCGGTAGCAGAATGTTTTATATTATCAGGCCGGGTGAAAGAGCCGTAGTATTTAACACACTGAATGGTGTGCTGGACAAGGATAATATTGTCGGTACAGGACTCAAAGCTATTGCTCCCTGGAATTCACTTTATAAATATGATGTTAAGGAGCAAAAAGCTGAGGAAACAATGGATGTGCTTGATAAGAACGGATTGAGCATACAGGTTGATGTAACGGTCAGGTTCAACCCTCAATATGACAGGATAGGTTATCTTCACGAAATATTCGGGGTTAATTATGTTAACAGGCTTGTAATACCCGAGGTGAGATCGACTGTAAGACAGGTTACGGGCCGGTATACAGCCGAGGAGATTTATTCCACCAGAAGGAGTGAAGTTGAATCATCAATTATTGAGGAGACAGCTATAATCCTGAATAAGAATAATATCGACATGAGGGCCTTGCTTATACGCTCAATAGTATTGCCCCCGGATATTAAGAAAGCTATTGAAAGCAAATTAACCAGGGAACAGGAAGCTCTTGCCATGAGGTATATAAATGAAAAGGAAAGGCTTGAGGCCGATCGTAAATTAATAGAAGCTGAAGGTATCGCCAATTATAACCGGGAGATAAGTGCCAGTCTGACCGACAGGATACTTACCCAGAAAGGTATTGATGCCACTCTCAAGCTGGCCGAATCACCAAACACAAAAATTGTTGTAGTGGGATCGGGTGAAAATGGTCTGCCGCTTATCCTGGGAAATAACTAGAGATTATTCTCAGTAAATGAAATATTTATGGACTGTCTCCTGATGTGGGAGACAGTCTTTTTTATATCCCCTGTTTTTTTTAACTCACTGGATGCCTGATCTGCAGGTGTAAAATGGTTAAAAAATGTTAAGCATGAGTAGTATTGGGACTGATATCAGACAGTAATTGCATTTTTAGTATATTTTTGTAAGCAGTTTTGAACCATTATTATAATGTATTGTTATTGAGATAAATAGGTGTTGATGAGTAAAAATAATAGGATTCTGTATATAGTACTTTTAATGATGTCCGTTTCGGGAATGACAACTGTGTATGGGGAGGGGAAGGAAAAGAAGGGAGATCCGTTTTTAAGTAAGAAAAGTATCGCTGCTGTAAAAACAGACAATCCTCCTGTCATTGACGGCATACTGGACGATACGGTATGGTTAGCAGCTGATGTTGCCAACAGATTTATACAGTATTCACCCTATAACGGAGCCGATAGTAAGTACCGTACTGAAGTGAGGGTTCTGTATGATAATAAAGCAATATATATCGGAGCAATGATGTATGACCCACGACCTGACAGTATTTATAAAGAATTGGGTGAAAGGGATTCGGACTTTTCATTGAATGCAGATCAGTTTTCAGTTGATATAAGTCCATATAATGATGGTATCAACGGGGCAACTTTCAAAGTGTCTGTTTCAAATGTACAGTCAGACCGGACGCCAAGAAGTGCAAACAGTCACAGAATGACAGATACGTGGGACGCGGTATGGGAAAGCAGTACCTCAATTACTGATGATGGCTGGGTGGCGGAAATAATGATACCTTATTCAGCATTGAGATTTCCAAAAGAGGAGATACAGACATGGGGTATAAATTTCTGGAGAGAAGTGCGTCGCGACAGGGAACAGTCGTCATGGAACTATGTCGACAGGAACGTGGGATCAACCTTTAACCATCTGGGAGAAATGGCAAGCATAAAGGATATAGAGCCGCCTTTACGCCTGTCCCTGACACCATATGTCTCGGCTTACCTTGAGCAGGATCCGGGTGAGCCGGGTGCAGGTTTTACATATAACGGGGGACTTGACCTTAAATATGGGATTAATGAATCTTTTACACTTGATGCTACGCTTGTGCCTGATTTTGGACAGGTTCAGTCTGACGACCAGGTGCTTAACCTGAGTCCCTATGAAGTGAAATACAATGAAAAGAGACCTTTCTTTATGGAAGGAACAGAACTTTTCAGTAAAGGCGGTGTTTTTTATTCACGAAGGGTAGGCTCCCAACCCAAGGCTTATTACGACGCTTATGAAGAGGCCGGGACTGGTGAAGAAGTAATATACAATCCGCAGGAATCATCACTGATAAACGCAACAAAGATATCCGGCAGGACAAAATCCGGGCTGGGAATAGGGGTGTTTAATGCAATGACCAACGCAATGTATGCAGTTATTGAGGATACTGAGACATCAGAGACACGTAAGGTGATGACTGACCCCTTCACTAACTACAATATGATTATACTTGACCAGAGCCTTAAAAATAATTCCTACCTGAGCCTGTTTAATACCAATGTGTGGAGGAATGCGGCGAATGATGAAAATTTCTATACAGCTAATGTAAGTGGTACTGAATTCAGGCTGCAGGATAAATCAAGACAGTATTCTGTTTCAGGGAAGCTCGCTGTATCGCAAAAATATTATAAGGATATTGATGATGATTTTGGCCATGCATACCGCCTGCAGGCTGGCAAGACCGGAGGGGCCTTCCGGATTCATTATGAGTTGGAAGCCTCATCAGATACTTATGACCATAACGATATGGGGTATCTCAGGAGGAACAATGAATTGCAGAACCAGTTCAGTGTGTCTTATAATATTTACCAGCCTTTCTGGAAAATACTTAATGCCACTAATTCAGTGACATACAGGCACCAGGTGCTGTATGATCCGAGGGTTTTTACCGGCTCCGAGTTTAATCTGCATTCCAATGTTACTTTTATCAACCACCTTACTGTTTTCCTTAGGGCCGAATATAAGCCTGATGGTTCAGATGATTATTTTGAACCCCGTGTCGATGGCTG
>CAZGUR010000199.1:0-6266 GCA_964529295.1 uncultured Rikenellaceae bacterium
TTATTTATTTATATTAAACATCAGTAATTATTAAAATCTCTTTGCATCCTTCCGCCACCTCTTCCCATGCGACGTCCGGCTCCTCCACGGCCCCTGCCGTATATATTGCCGTCAGGGTCAAGCATATCCCTGAACATAAAATGCAGTCTTTCCTTTTGCATGATGTCTGACACCGATTTAAGATTAAAGTAATAATCCATTGTCAGCTTTTTCATTTCTTCATGCAGGTCCCCGAATTCTGAGGCTATGTCATTAAGCAAAGCCGTATCCGGATCTTCACGGGCTATCTCATCCACCATACGGTGGCGCAGCTCCCTCATCTTTTCTGACAGTTCACCGGCTCTCATATTGAACTCCCTGTTATACTCATTAAAGAGCGGGCGTTGTTCATCGCGCAAACCTATCTGGTTATGAAAATACCCAACCCGGTTATCCCTGGGAAGCTCTATTACGGGAGTGACTGTTTCCTCTTCTGTTGCACGGTTATTAATGCTTACAGTGGTAATGATGGTGGCTGCATTGGTAACCAGCAGGAAGAGTATCACTATAATATATATTGCTGTTTTATTCATTATCCTCATATTTTAACAGAAAGAAACTCTCAATAGGCTCCTGGTACATATCATTGAGGTAATAAATCTCATCACTGAACTCACTTACCCTATTTTCAGACGGAACCGAGGTCACCCTTGCGATATTAACCCCTGAAAAAACACCCAGTATTATAACAGCTGCCGCTGCTGCATAGCGCAGAATACCTGTTAAGGTGATTGTCTTTGCCTCTTTTTTCTTCATCCCCTCTATCACCCTGTCAGCAAAAGTCTTATCTTCTTCTACCTCCCTTTCCTGACCGATAACATCAAAGCTGGCCTTCAGCATATCTGCAAAGGCTGAACAATCTTCACATGTGCGCAGATGCTCATCCACTGACTTTCTCTTTTCCTCAGCGAGACTCCCCTCGATGAAAAAAATCAGATCCTTATGTATTTTGCTGCAATCCATTTTTTTGTTCTTTCTGTTAATTTGACACAGTTGACTATTAAAACTTGCGCTCTATTTTATGTTTTTTTCATAATAATCGTAGAGATGCTTCTGTAGATTCCTTTTTGCCCTGAAAAGCAAGGACTCAACCGCTGAAATACTAGTATTCATGATTTCGGCTATCCCGCTATAGCTCATGTCTTCATACTTGCTCAGTACAAAAGCCGTTCTTTGTAACTCCGGGAGTCTATCCAAAGCCCTGTGTAATGCCCTGGCATGTTCCTTTTGCATCAGGTGGCTGTCAGCTGAATCATCATTATCTTTACCTTCAATCTCTGCTGTTGAAGTATTATCATCATGGTCACGCTTTTTACTGTCCCTTACAAAATTGATAGACTTATTAACTGCAATACGGTAAATCCATGTGGAAAGAGATGACCGGCCTTTAAACCTGCCTACAGAACGGAAAACCTCAATGAAGACATCCTGTGCCAGGTCTTCAGCATCATCTGCTGATCCCGTAAAACCCCGGCACAGCCTAATAACAGGCTCCCGGTACTTAGCAATAATATGCCTGTATGCACTGTCCTCACCGTCAATGAGGGCACTGATCATTTGTTGCTCGCTATTATCACTATTTAAGATATTCACTCAGCCTGTTTTCTGTATCTATATCACTTTGACACCGGAAACAGAAAAAAATTGCGTTATTCCTCGTGTTTAATCTTAAAAATTCCGGTAAAGCACCATTTATTAAGCATCCCCATAAGAGCTAAAAAGACAAGGGATAATAAAGTCAGTGATAAGAAATCAGCCCAGGGATACACCTCCTGTTGTTCAAATAGTGCGGCTGTCTGAAGGGCCGATGACTCCTGGGTCAGAAAGACCGACAGGAAAATATTATTGGCAGCATGGGCCCCCATAGCCAGTTCAATGCCATTGTCCAGAACCGTCATTATCCCGAAAACCAGACCGAATATTACATATTGTGGCATCATCATCCAGAAACCGAACTCTTTCACCTCGGGGTTAAAGGAATGCATCAAGCCAAATAGCAGGGATGTGAGTATAAAAGGCATCCACTTGTTCCTGAACCATACTCCTGCCCCCTGCATAAGGTAACCCCTGAAGAGCAACTCCTCAAAGGCCGTTTGAAACGGTATAAGCAATACTGCTATTAATGCCAGCCATATAAGTGATGCTGAGGTATTGTTAAGCTCGAAATTGTCCGGATCACTCTGTATGCTGAAAAAAAGATATATGCCCATAAGCAGGAGCCATACCAGCGCACTCAGAAAAAATTTTTTCCATCTTATATTTCCACCGCCGTTAAACAGGCTAATAAACCGGCGGCCGTGAAGGGGTTTCATCAACAAGTATAATGTGATGATACCGATGATAAAAGGGAACAGCATCAGTAATAATCCCGTATTGGGATCAATGCCGTAAGCTGACAGGTCCAGGATATTGGCACCTGCGTTGTCAAGCATCTCCGGGTTATTCAGTCCCTTGACAATTATCACAATAACCAGGGGCAGGGCCCCTATAGTGTTGGTAGCGGCAAACACAAGCACAAACATTATTAGATAACGCCAGAATGTATTTTTGCCCTTTAATGCCGATTCGAAAAACATAAGTTTAAATTTTAGTAAAAACTCTGACCATTTTTCCGGTCTTCATTAATCCACAGGTGTTACCTGTTCTTTCTGTTTTAAAATTCTGAACCTTCCCTGCCCGGGTAATCAATAGTGTAATGGAGTCCCAGGCTCTCATGCCTGCCGGATGCCATCTTAATAACCAGGTACCCTACATTGATAAGGTTACGCAGTTCGCACAGCCGGCGGCTGAGGAAAGACTTTTTGTATAA
The DNA here is from genome assembly GCA_964529295.1 of uncultured Rikenellaceae bacterium. Taxonomy (GTDB): domain Bacteria; phylum Bacteroidota; class Bacteroidia; order Bacteroidales; family VadinHA17; genus UBA9300. Next base: position 2,849 of record CAZGUR010000199.1, read on the forward strand.
TTCCTCTGTCTCGTTATAGATGATCTCCAGCCTTCTCCTGGCACGCTCAAGCCTCAGGTCTGACCTTACAATACCTACGTAATTGCTCATTATCTCCTGCACCTCCTTGTAGTTCTGGGTAACAAGCACCATCTCTTCCGGGTGGCTGGTACCCTTAATATCCCAATCCGGCACAGACTCCATATACCCGGTTTTCCCGATTTTGTCCGAAGCGTGAACCGCTGCCCTGTGCGCATATACCACGGCCTCCATAAGTGAGTTTGAAGCCAGCCTGTTAGCCCCATGGAGTCCCGTTGACGAAACCTCACCTATTGCATAAAGGTTGTTTATGCTGCTCTCACCATTCATATCCACTTTTATACCCCCACACAGGTAGTGGGCTGCAGGGATAACCGGTATAGGGTCTTTTCGTATATCAATATTCAAATTTAAGCATTCACGGGTAATATTCGGGAAACTATCCCTTAGGTCATCCGGATCAAGATGGGTACAGTCGAGGTAAACATAATCATCACCCTTAACCTTCATCTCGTTATCAATTGCCCTGGCCACAATATCCCTGGGTGCCAGTGATCCCCTCTCATCATAACGGTCCATAAACTTCTCTCCCTCTGAGTTTTTGAGCACCGCACCAAACCCCCTCAGGGCCTCCGTAATAAGAAAAGAAGGGCGCTTGCCGGGGTTATATAAGGAGGTGGGATGAAACTGGATGAACTCCATGTTCTCTATTATCCCTTTGGCCCTGTATACCATGGCTATGCCATCGCCCGTGGCCACAACTGGATTGGTTGTTGTCTGGTAGAGATTACCTATACCCCCGGTTGCCAGTACTGTGACCTCTGACAATACTGTTAATACTTCATTACTGACTGTATCAAGAACATAAGCGCCGAAACATTTTATATCACTTCTTGCACTTGTTACCCGTTCACCGAGGTGATGCTGGGTTATTATATCAACTGCAAAATGCTTTTCATATATCTCTATATTGGGATGTTCCCTCACTTTTCTGCTCAGGGTCTCCTGTATTACCTCCCCTGTGTTATCCTTATGATGAAGTATCCTGTGCTCGGTATGGCCCCCTTCCCTGGCCAGGTCATACCTGCCGTCACTGTTGCGGTCAAAGCTGACACCCATATCAACCATCGCCTGTATCCTCTCAGGAGCTTCTGACACCACCATCCTCACTACCTCTTCATCACAATAACCATGTCCCGCTGACACAGTGTCCCGGACATGCTTTTCAAAACTGTCAGGGTGATACATAACAGACGCTATCCCTCCCTGTGCATACAGTGTGTTGGTTTCGTCAATATCAACCTTGGAGAGAAGAAGAACCCTGCCTTTGCCGGCAGCCCTGAGTGCAAAAGACAATCCTGCTATGCCGGATCCAATCACAAGAAAATCAGTAAATCTTACCATTGCATAATAAATAAGGAATAATGATTTGATATACAAATATAGGGAATCCCCGCAAGCTTTAAAATCAAATTGTAAAAGCAAGTTATTTGGATTACTTTTGCCTGAAATATTGAAAAACAGAAAGAATGGCAAAAGAAGATCTGTTCAAAAACCTCATAGCGCACTGTAAGGAATATGGTTTTATTTTTCAGTCGAGCGAGATATATGACGGGCTGAGCGCCGTATATGATTACGGACAGAACGGGGCTGAGCTGAAGAATAATATCAAGAAGTACTGGTGGGACAGTATGATACTGCTTAATGAGAATGTGGTCGGACTGGATTCAGCTATCTTTATGCACCCTAAAACATGGAAGGCATCAGGACATGTGGATGCCTTTAATGATCCGCTTATCGATAATAAGGATTCAAAAAAGAGATACCGCGCGGATGCGCTTATTGAAGAACATATAGAAAAGTTTGAAGCCAAGATACAGAAGGAAGTGGAGAAGGCCGGCAAACGCTTCGGTGATTCTTTTGATGAGAAGATGTTCAGAGAAACAAACCCACGGGTAATTGCCAACCAGGAAAAGATAGATATACTGAACAAACGTTTTGCGGGAGCCATGAACAATAATGACCTGGCCGACCTGAAACAGATAATACTCGATTATGAGATAGCATGCCCGGTGTCGGGTACGCATAACTGGACAGATGTAAGGCAGTTCAATCTTATGTTCTCTACAGAGATGGGTTCCACCGCCGACACTGCACTGAAGATATACCTCAGACCGGAAACAGCCCAGGGCATATTCGTTAATTATATTAATGTGCAGAAGACTGGCAGGATGAAACTACCCTTTGGCATAGCACAGATAGGTAAGGCATTCAGAAACGAAATAGTGGCACGGCAGTTTATTTTCCGGATGAGGGAATTTGAACAGATGGAGATGCAGTTTTTTATTAAACCGGGAACAGAGGAACAGTGGTTTGAACACTGGAAAAATGTAAGAATGAAATGGCATAAAGCACTTGACCTGGGTGAAGATAATTACCGCTTCCATGACCATGATAAACTGGCACATTATGCTGCCGCTGCAACAGACATAGAATTTAAGTTTCCCTTCGGATTCAGGGAGGTGGAAGGCATACATTCACGGACTGACTTCGACCTGGGGCAGCACCAGAAATTCAGCGGTAAGAAACTGCAGTATTTCAATCCCGATACCAATGAGTCCTTTGTCCCCTATGTCGTTGAAACATCACTGGGACTCGACAGGATATTCCTGCAGATAATATCAGCAGCCTATAAGGTGGAGGAGATGGAGAAAGAGGACGGATCAACAGACAGCAGGGTTGTGTTTAAACTGCCTCCTGTACTGGCGCCGGTAAAGCTGGCGGTTCTTCCCCTTGTCAAAAAAGACGGCCTGCCCGAAATATCAAGGAAGATAATGAATGAGTTGAAGTATTATTTTAACTGCCGGTATGAGGAAAAAGATTCAATAGGCAGAAGGTACCGCCGCCAGGACGCCATAGGGACACCTTTCTGTATTACTGTTGATCATCAGACCACTGAGGATAACACTGTTACCATCAGGTATCGCGACAGCATGAAGCAGGAAAGGGTGCAGGTGGAAAAGCTGAAGGACATAATTGCCGGCCATGTTGATATGAGCAGCTTCCTGATGAAGCTTGATAACGAGTAATATTTTACTTACCTCGCAGCCAGGTATTGCCGGCGCAAGAGGATGCTTCAACATTGCCTAACAAATGTATTATGAAATCCAGGCGAAAAATACTGATCATAACATACTACTGGCCGCCCTGTGGCGGGGCAGGCGTACAGCGCTGGCTTAAGTTCGCCAAATACCTGCCCGAATACGGCTGGGAACCCATTGTGCTGACCGTAGACCCGGAGTATGCTGAATATCCTGTTCTGGATAAGGATCTCCAAAAAGATGTGTCAGGTAACTTAACTGTTATAAAAACGAAAGCGCCAAAAACACTTTTTAGTTTA
>CAZGUR010000200.1:0-6238 GCA_964529295.1 uncultured Rikenellaceae bacterium
AGGTGACTGGACAGGATGGGATGATGAATAGAAACAGGAGATATTTAATTGAAAATTGAAAAATACAATAATATGAAAAATAAAATATTCAAATATATCTTGTTTTTTGCAGCACTGGTCCTGATAATCGGTGCCTGCGAAAAAACGGATATTCAGAAAGCCAATGATGAATATGATTTCAGCAAAGTCATACCAAAAGTGCAGGGTGTTAATGGCCCGTCGAGTGCTACCCAGACTTTGACTTATGCATATTCTGTAAACTACTACCGAGGAGGATCAACATGGAGCTGGACAGGCGAGGGGTGCACAGTTTCACCAGTAAGTGAAGATGGGCATGATGTTGAAGTCACATTTCCTAATGATGGAGACGTTAGCTTGACCATAACTGAAACCACTATGGCAGGAATAACATCCGAGCCATTGGTATATGACGTTTTTGTAGAAACATTCTGCCCATATCCATGGGATGAATGGGAAGGAAGCTATACCGGTACAACTGATGCCCATGCCAGTGAGGTTGTGTTTACCAGGACAGATAATCTGAATGAATTCACTATTGATGGACTTGGTGATTATCCTATTATGTACTGGGGTGAAAACTGGACTTCAGGAGATGGTTCTTGTGTTGCTACTTTCTATTGTGGTGACACCTTAATTATTTCCTCACAAGTAGTAGGTGAGACGGATTATCCTGATACTTATATAATTGAGGGAGGTGGCAAAGTGGATACTGATGCTAAAACAATAACTCTTGATTTTATTCTTCGTTACACTGGAGGTGATATAGGTTGGAAGCAAACTGTCCTTACTCAAACAAAGAAAGGATATGTAATTTCAGAGTCAAGGTCTTCAAATTCAATTATTCCAAGAAGAAAGTAAAATTGATAGTCTGAATTGAAATTTCTGAGAGGGGTAAAAGTTTACCCCTCTTTTTTTCGTGCATCCGGCACTGGCATTAACTATAGGATGAGAGTGCAGAACCTTGATTTTCTAAAGGGTAAACCTTGTTTAAGGCAAAAGTATTTATAGCGTGTCGGAAGCCTGATAGTTCAGTGCAGCTTAGATAAGCAGAAGATAAAAGCCGGAATAAGAGTGCGGACAACTGCCTGGTTTTACTATTTAATAACACTTATTGCTTTGGAGTAGTTTATAAACTCGTTTAAGTCTGTTATGCCCTGTACCGAGATCCGGTAATCAGACAAAAAATCAGAAGTATAAAAAGTAAATTCTATAATTCCCTTATCATCCGGTTTAACCGCAGGATCCCAGTAAAGGGTATTCCTGAAATCTGGTATCCGGCTGTCAGTTGCCAGGCTGTCTGAATATTCATGGTTACGGTATTCATTTTTAATATCTAGTACCCTGCCTGCGGTCCGCAATCCTGAATCAGGATAATCAATATCCAGCATATCACCTTCTGCTGAGTATATGCTTATTATACCCTTCATTACCATATTGCCTGACTGGTATTCACCTCTTATAACATCTATCCTGCTAATCATATCAGGATCAACACCTGCAATAAATGCCGGATCATCAATAAGCACACCATCCAGGAAAACAGCTTCCGGAGCATAGCCCTTGCTTCCACCGAACTCGCCGGTAAAAACAAAACCTGTACTTCCACCCTGTCTTCTGAGGACCACTCCCGGCACAAGTTCATGAAATATCTCTTCCATGGTGGGCAGATCAATATAATTATCGAGGAGGACCTGGACATCTGGCTCCCCGTAAAAACTGCTGAAAAAACTGTCAGTGGCTTGTGCAGGCTCCGGAGACACATTATCAATGCCGTAAATCTTGTTTACCTGGTAATTGACAGCCAGCTGTGAAGCCAGATCCAATAATTCTTTATTCCATCCGCATTCAATGCCGGTGAAATAATCATAAGCCTCTGCGTAAGCTGAGCTTGTTTTTATCAGTATATCGTTTGAAAAATCAGAAGGCTGAATGATAAATTCTTTATTTCCCCTGTACGGAGGCATAGAAAATCTGAAAACACCATTATCATCAGTATATGAATATCTGAAATATGTATTATTTCCGGGGATGGAAAGAACCAGTATTCTTCCTCCGTCGGCTTCCAGTGATTGCCTGGATACAACTGTGCCCTCAAGAAAAGGACCTGTTATCTCAGGGAATATTCTAAAACTGTCTGCTGTATTAGTGTGGTCGTCATCAAATCTGTCTCCAGTCAGGCCTGCCTGCTGCTCACTGATATTATGTGCAAGCCCGCCGGCCCCCGGAACAGATACCCCTATGCTGATATTACAATTGCCCGGACTGCTGAACGATGAAGAGTCAAGTTGAAGTCTTATGGTTACCTTTTCACGCGCCTGGAATTCATCCTTTATAGCGGATACCGCTTGAATGTTGCCTGGCAGGGGATCCCCGGTTTTAACTCTTGTTTCCTCACCTTTTGTCTCTGCAGGGTTGAGCTTTATGTTCTCCTTAAAGGGATTGTATATTGTTATATGTTTTAAATAGAAATGATCGGGCCCAAAATTTCTTAAATATCTTGTATATCCCCTGAGCAGATATTTTCCTGAACTAAGGCTGTCAGGTATTGATAATACCCCGCTACTGCAGCCGTCAACAATTTCAAAACGGGCCTGGGCAACTGATGTATTGTTTTGGTTTATAATTTCCAGGTAGCCAATGACACTTCTTTTTTCAGAGCTTCTTTGTTCCTGATCAACAAGATAAAAGGAGTACAGCACATCTTCACCTGCCACGTAAATATCCCTGTCGGTATGGAAAAAAACCTTTTCTGCGGGCCAATTGCCGGAGGCTGTCACAAAGGGCAGTAACAGGATTATTAGGCTAAAAATGTAAACTGATCTGATCATTTCTTTCCTGTTTAATTCATTTCTTATCATACCAGAACGAAGGGGGAATATTGGTTCCGCTCAGCCTGCAGTCTGCACATTGTTCAAAGGTGCTTAAAAGAAAACCCACCTCATCAACCTCTTCAAGTATAAATACATGCTTGTTCAGTCCAGATATCTCTTCAATAGTGGCTGCTGTATCAGTAACACAATATTGTCCGCCGGGAAGATATTTAATTGTGTCATTATCTATAAACAATCTTTTAGTGGAGACTGCGGAGACACTGAAATATCCGAGCACGGGTTCTGCAGGATCATGTACTGAAATGATATTTCCGGTGAGTGGTGCAGGGATGGGATCATACAGGCCTCCCTGTTCATCGGTCATCTTTTTCATAGTCTCCCAGAAAATGTATTCATTCTCACTTATAGAATATTGCTTAAGCTGGATGCTGTATTTCTGAAAAAGCTTGGAAGACGACCAGTTATCAAGGTGTACAAGGTGAAATCTGTCTACCACCGACTGTTCAAGGGTTGAATTATTTTTTATAAGTATATCTGATGATTCTTCACTTATCCAGCAAATCCTTTTATAGTCCGGGGGATAATGCCAGGGGAGGTGATATTCCCATACCTCTTCGTAGGTCCATCTGAAGTATTTATTATTTACAGAAGAATCATATGAATCAAAGTATACATCATAAGTATAGAGGGGGGGATACCTGGAGCCATCATCAGTAAATTCAAATTCCGAGTATAAAGAATCAATCGCCGGAACCTCTCTCATTAGCATTGGACTTGATTCATACTGCTTGTTATCAGTAAGGATAAATAATGTGTAAGTTATGCCTGTTTCTCCCTTGAAACCCGGTGAGACAGGAATATAATAACCCGGTCGGTCTTCATAAAAAACCACTGCTTCATTAAGCTCATTTTTGATATAGACATGGGCGTCAACTACCGGCGATGACAGGCCGGTAATACCTGTCGGGATTGTACGCGAAATCTTAACATAACTTGAGTTTTCCTCATTGGTGAGCAGACCTTCAACAACAATGATATTGTCGTATTCATCTATTTCAGGGATAAATTTGGTGGTGCATGAATAAAGCAGTACAGGCAGCAGTAAAACAAATATTTTATATAGAGATTTCATTTTTCTAAAATTTGAAATTATATGATATTGAAGGGATGGGCCTTGCAAATACTGATAGTTTATATCCCTGTACAAGTTTATTATCAGTATCGAAGTAAATCGAGTATACATTGTCCCTTCCCAGCAGGTTATAGACAGAGAATGAGAATGTGGAATGGGCCAGTTTTTTGACCTTCAGGTTGCCGTTTATTGTAAATGACAGGTCGAGCCTGGAGTAGTCGGGTATACGGTATTTATTGCGCTCGGAATAATGCAGGATATCCGCACCTGAATAATTATATGCAGCTATAGGATAAGTTATCGGCCTTCCTGTGCTGTACACATATGTGGCAGATAAACTGAACCTTCTTGAAAAAATATAATTAAGGATAAGTGACAGGTCATGGGGCTTATCGTAATTGGCAGGAAACCAACTACCATTATTGATCATTTCTTCACTGAAACCTGTGTTGCTCCTGATCTCAGTACTTGACCAGGTGTAACTGATCCATCCGTTAAGCCTTCCCTTGTCTTTTTTTATCATCATCTCAATCCCTGAGGCCCTGCCGGTAGTATTGATAATATCAGTTTCTATATTTTCATTCAAAAGAAGCTTTGCCCCCCCCTTGAAATCTATCATATTATCTATCTTCTTATAATAAGCTTCAAATGACAGCTCAATATTATTATTAAAAAGATTTGTGTAAATACCTGCAGCCAGCTGTCTGCCTGTTTGAGGCTTAAGATGCTTGCCGCTTAAAACCCATATATCCGTAGGTGATACGCTTGCCGTGTTTGATAACTGGTGGATATACTGTGTCGTTGAATTGTAATTGAGCTTCACCGAACTCGATGAACCTATCATATAATTTGCTGAGAGCCTGAGTTCCGGGTTGATATACCGTTTAATGATCTGTCCCCGGCCGAACTGCATGGTATCGGTTACTGTTGCTGTGGTCCTCGAAAAATCAGGGTGGTATTCAAATACCGTGGAAGGACCGTAAGCAAAAAATGAGGACAATCTGAAACCGGCATTGATAGTGAACCTGTCTGTAAGCCTGATCTTATCACTTATAAACAGGGCAGGGCTCAGGGCGTTCTGCTTTTCTATCATAGTCTGCCTTACCAGGGAAGAATCACCGGACGGGACCAGCTGACCGGGAATAATGCCGTGTGCTTTGACCTGTAAGCCGAACTCCAGCTGGTGTTTATAGTTAGGGTACCAGGTAAGGTGGGAATTAAACTCTGAATACTTTATGTCATGCAGCAGGGCAAATGAATTATACTTGTCTCTTTCACTGGAGATATTATAGTTGTATTTACTGCTGTTGGCTGAAAAGACACCAAACAGTTTATTGCTGAACGAATGTGTCCATTTAAGCGACATTATCGAATTATTATAGGAATAAAGGGTGTCAGAATTAAATTTGAAATCATCATGACTGATATATGAGCTGAATTCAAGGTTGTTATTCTTGTTAATCTCATGCACCAGCCTGATGTTTCCGTCATAAAAAGAAACTTTACTGTTTTTCAGGCTTGTATCATCCAGTAATTTCAAAACCCAGTTTGAATAAGTGCTGCGCCCTGCCACCAGGAACGAGGTCTTGTCTTTTATAATGGGACCCTCAATCATCAGATTTGATGTCATAGGGCTGATGCCGCCGCTTCCGCCCACTTCTTTTTTATTACCATCCCTGGGGATAATATGGAGTACGGAGGATATCCTTCCTCCGTATTTAGCGGGTATACCGCCTTTGAATAATGATATATCATTTATTACCTCAGGATTTACTGAGGAGAAAAAACCCAGAAAATGAGAAGTATTAAATACCGGTACATCATAGAGCAGTACCAGGTTTTGATCTGCCGATCCGCCTCTTACATTGAAACCTGAGGATCCTTCTCCAACCGTTTGTATACCCGGTAGCAGAAGTGCGCTCTTTATTATATCCGCTTCACCCATATTGGAAGGAAGCAGTTTAACGGTCTTTATACTGAGTTTCTCAAGCCCGGTTTCCATTCTTGAAAGTCCGGCTTCTCCATCTGCTGTCACTGTAATGCTTCCGACAGGTATCAGCTTCTCTTTCATTTCAACGTTCATGCTGCCGCTTTCATATATGCTGAGTTGCCGGTTCAGGCTTTTCATACCAAGGCAACTGAAATGTACATTGTATTCACCCCGCGGCAGGGTCATTGAATAATAACCATACTCATTACTCATTGAACCCCGCTGAAGCTCTTCAATCTTAAATACTGCACCTGTGACAGGTTC
>CAZGUR010000201.1:0-6106 GCA_964529295.1 uncultured Rikenellaceae bacterium
CTCATTACCGGAGCCACCGGTTATATCGGCAAGAGGCTGGTGTATAACCTTCTTGAAAAAGGACATGAGCTTATCTGCTGTGTACGTGATATTGAGCGTGTATCCCTTCCACGGTCAGTTATAGAAAGAGTCAGCCTGCTGGAAATTGACTTTCTCTCGCCTCCTGTACCTGACAGCCTTCCAAAAGATATTGACGGGGCCTATTACCTCATTCATTCCATGTCACAATCAATAAAAGACTTTGGAAGCCTGGAAGCCAGGGCCGCCGAAAATTTTCGTGACTATATGAACCTGACCAGTGTAAAACATGTTATCTACCTCAGCGGCATAGTAAACAGCAGTACGCTGTCAAAACATCTTGATTCGAGAAAAAATGTAGAAGAAATACTTCTTTCGGGCAATTATAACACAACTGTACTGAGGGCTGGCATTATTGTGGGATCAGGAAGCGCCTCCTTTGAGATTATCAGGGACCTTGTTGAAAAGCTGCCATTTATGCTGGCACCAAAATGGGTAATGACAAAAACACAACCCATAGCAGTGAGAAATGTTTTAACCTACCTTACCAGTGTATTGTTTTGTGAGGAATGCTACGGGGAAGGTTATGATATAGGAGGCCCCGATATTCTAACCTACCGTGATATGCTGATTAAGTATGCAAAGGTCAGGAAGCTCAAAAGATTTATTATTCCACTGCCTATTATGACACCTAAATTATCCTCTTACTGGCTGTTCTTCGTTACCGCAGTTTCCTTTAAGCTAGCCGCCAACCTTGTTGACAGCATGAAAATAGAGGTTATTGGCAAGCCCAATAAGCTGGCTGAAAGGTTCGGTATTGAACTGATAACCTACGAGGAAGCCATAGCCCTGGCCTTCGCCAGGATTGAGCAGAATGATGTTATGTCTACATGGAAAGATTCAATGATTAGTGGCAGGATAAAAAAGGAGCTGTATGAATTTGTACAGGTACCGCAATATGGTGTGTACCGGGATGTAAGGGAAGAGCCCGTAAGTGATATCGGAGCCGTGAGCGACAGGATATGGTCGATAGGAGGAGAGACAGGATGGTATTATGCCACCTGGATATGGAATATAAGGGGTTTCCTTGACAGGCTCACAGGGGGTGTTGGGATAAGGCGGGGCCGTACCAGCCTGAATGAGATATATCCGGGTGATGCCCTTGACTTCTGGAGGGTTTTACTGGCAGATGAAGACCGCAAAAGATTATTGTTATATGCCGAGATGAAGCTTCCCGGTGAAGCATGGCTTGAATTTTCCATTGAGGATGATATAGTTCTGAGGCAGGTGGCTACATACAGGCCAACAGGAGTATTCGGTCGCCTGTACTGGTTTATGCTGATGCCCTTCCACTATTTTATCTTCAGAGGGATGGCACGCAGGGTTGCACGGGGAAGAACGGCTTTGCAGCCTTCATAAAAAGATCAATACAGGTACCGGTGACAATCGGTGCATGCATACTCTTTCCACACCTCTCCAAGGTCAACAGGGTGTAGAAATTCAAGTGACTCATTGGAAAGAGCAACCTGCAGGTCGCCTGGTGTCCCCTGTGACTGGATGGTATGGCAGAGATTGCAATCGCGTGAGATCACCCTGCCTTCACTGCTCTTATGATTGCCGTTATGACATCTGAAGCAACCGTTAAACTCAACATGTCCCACATGGTTGGGATAAACATCCCAGCTGGCTTTCATTTCCGGGAAAATATTCCTTTCAAAACCCTTCTTAAAGCCATCGACTGCCCTGCGGATAAGCTCCGGCTTTTCATCTGCCAGCTCCGGGTAATTCTCATTATAAAACCGGGGCACCCTGTTTTCTATCTGCATCATGGCAGTATCAAAGGTCTCATAGCTGGTATTAAACACATCCATAGCCAGGTATTTCACATCAGGAAGCTCAGAAGGTATATCACCTGAGGCTATCAGCAGATCTGTAAACTCCTGCGGCGGAAGGTAATGATGTGATGGCCTGTTATGGCAGTCTATACAGTCCATCAGCCTCACCTCAAGGCTGTCACGGGCCCCGTCATCAAGCCTCTCATTTATGTCTTCATAAATAATGGTGTCCCCGCTTGCCTGATTAATATACCTGACCCAGGGGAGATATTCCCTGTCATGCCTTGAGGCTATATACTCAATATTAATATCCGGATTGATATGCCAGTGTATACCCTCACTCAATCCCCCGGTGCTATGGTCAGGTCCCGTCTTCATCTTAAGCTGTATATTCCATTCCGTATTGCCGGCATCAGCAAGGTAATGCTTTTCATTATGCAGGCGTGAAGAGTAAAAATTACCGGGCCAGTGACATCGCTCACATGTTTCGCGTGCAGGTCTCAGGTTCTCCACAGGGGTTGGAATAGGCCTGGGATAATTATTGGTCAGGACGGCATATACCTGGTATACCCCTGACAGCTTACTACGCACAAACCAGTCAGCACCCTCACCCACATGACATTCCACACAGGCCACCCTTGAATGTGGCGATTCCTGGTATGCCACATATTCAGGCTTCATCACTTTATGACACATAAGGCCACAAAACTCATTTGACTCGGTATAATGAAAAGCCTCATAACTGCCAATGCCCGTAAGAAAAAGAAATACAAGTGTAACAAAGCCAAAAAGGGCAACAGCATTCCAGTGCTTCTTATTATTTAGATCAATAATAATACCCCTGGACACCTCCTTGCTGCTCATGCGTTTCTCCTTCTTTGTCCTGCGTACCAGTCCCACCGGTATAAGTATTAGCCCTACTATCAGGAAAACGGGAAGGACAATATATATGAAAAGACCTATATAAGATCCGCCAAAGTCAAAAACAGACATGGCAATAATGAAGAAAATGATAAGGGACAGGCTCAATCCGGCAAGAATGCTCCCTATCAGCGTAAGAGTGTTATAAAATGAACGGGGAAGTTTCATTTGATCAGGTGTTTTAAAAATGAAGAATAGTTATTTTTATCCTTCAATATATACATAATTCACCAGATCCTGCTATTATATGATAATTATGATACCTGGATCCTTTAATAAAATATAAAACAAAACTCCCGCTTCCCTTCAAACGCCTGTTGAAAAAAAAAGCAGCCATAATGATCATGACTGCTTTTTGTAAATTTTCCTTAAAGGCTATTCCTCCTCTAATGACTCCTCCAGTTCTTTGCTTAAGTCCTTCACGCTCTTTTCCACATCATCTTCATATTCTTTCATGGTCTGTTCCCACTCAGTACCAAAGTCGTCCATAAATCTCTTTGCAGTCTTTTTGGCGAAGAACCCTACAATCAGGAATATAAACAACAGAACGGCAAGAATAATGGTCAGAACCTTTGATGCTCCTTCCCTGCCTTTAAGAGTGATGGTGAGCGCATGGTAAAGCAATAAAAGGCCATACAGATTAATAAGAAAGCCTATCAACGAACCTACACCGCCACCAATAAAACCAAAAAGTGCTGTAATAGGCATCAGCACCATCATTGAGGCTGTCACCCTGGCATTAGCCTCATAATCAGTGGAACCACCACAGATAGCCGAAATAATAAGTATTATCACAGCTCCTATGAACAAGCCGATCAATGCACCGATAACAGCCCATATAAAAGCCATTATCCCTATTGCGCCGCCAAACAGGCCTCCGGCAGCACCACCTATCTTAAGAAGGCTCCAGAGGAAAGTAAAAATACCGGCAATGGCCCCATATATAAGAGCTTTAACAATTGGAGGGCCAAAACCTCCTTCTACCGGCATCTCCGCAAAATAGGCTTTTGGTTTGGTAAGTGTTTTAATTGAGTCTTTAACAAACTGATTGAAGTTGAACGATTCACTACTCATGATAATAGGTTTTGGTTATCAAAAAAAATCATAACATTCATTTAGGATTTTACTAAAATACAAAAAAACAAAATAAATATACTTTTATTCATAAAATATCTTTTAAGGTTTTAATCCCGGTCATAAGATAAATTTCATAATAATACCTATATACTGTAAATTGCATACACTATAAACCTCATCCAATGGAAAACAATCATAAAAAACTTAAGAAGAATATCTACTTCAGGGAGCTGGAAAAGCTCCAGCTAAATCTTGTAAAGATGCATGAATGGGTTAAGTCTACGGGCTACAGGCTGGTGGTTGTTTTTGAAGGCAGGGATGCCGCCGGCAAAGGCGGTGTGATCAAGAGGATCACGCAAAGGCTTAATCCCAGGATATGCCGGGTGGTTGCACTGGGCGTCCCAACTGAAAGAGAAAAAACACAATGGTATTTCCAGAGGTACATCCCTCACCTGCCTGCTGAGGGCGAGATAGTACTGTTTGACAGGAGCTGGTACAACAGGGCCGGCGTGGAAAGAGTGATGGACTACTGCACCGAGGATGAATACTGGGATTTCCTCAGGTCCTGCCCCAGATTTGAGGAAATGATAGTACATTCTGGTATCCTCCTGATCAAATACTGGTTCTCCGTAAGCGATGAAGAACAAGAAAAAAGATTCAAAGAACGAATTGATGACCCGCTTAAAAGATGGAAGTTCAGTAAAATGGACCTTGCTTCAAGAACGAGGTGGGTTGAATACTCCAAAGCCAAGGATGAAATGTTTATTTATACCGATACCAAGGTATCGCCATGGTACGTAGTCAATGCAGACGATAAAAGACGGGCAAGGCTTAATTGCATGCATCACCTTCTGTCACAGGTTCCATACAAGGAAATAAAGCACAAAAAGATAGAGCTCCCTCTGGTAAACAAAGAAGGTTACCTCAGACCTCCCATGTCTGAACAAACTTTTGTGCCGGAAGTATATTAACTATTTATTGGCTACTTCCCAGAGGTTAAGAAAACCAAGCTTGATAATATCAAGCATCTTCTCCCAGTTAACATATTCCACCTCATCCTTTGGAGTGTGGTAATCGGGGTGCATGGCTGCCATAAAAGCTATAATTGGCACTCCCTTAGCGGTAAAGGCAGTATAATCGCTTCCTCCCCGCGGATTTTCCTGTGCCCTGAAGTTATAATTCATCTCCAAACCATACTCTTCAATATTTGCCTGACTCATCTCAAGTATCTCAGGATAATCACTGTTATATGTAACTCCTACATCCAGTCCCTCTTTGTCATCTTCACTGTCACGGGCTATCATATCAAAGTTAATATAGAATTTGCAGTTATCCATAGTGCTTATAACCGGGTTTCCGGAAAAATATTCTGATCCCAGAAGCCCTTTTTCTTCTCCCGTCCAACCGCAAAAGATAACTGTGCGTTCAGGTTGCACACCGGTAGCAGCAAATGCCGCGGCGATTGTCATTACTCCAACGGTTCCGGATGCATTATCATCCGCACCGTTCCATATACGGCCACCGGACATTCCCATATGATCCATATGAGCCCCTATAACCACAAACTCATCTTTACTTTTTCCTTCAATCATTGCAACAACATTGCGCACATTCACCCTTCTCTGCTTTACTTCTGTCTTTATATTTACGCTGGTTCCGCCTATTTCAACAGGTTTGAACTTCTTTAATCCTGCTGCAGCATCTTCGGCATACTTCCTGAGATCAATATTACTGCCGGATAAAGCTGCCGCAGCAATCTTGTGGCCTCCTGAAATGCTTATCATCTGAGGGGATGCTTCTGTGTCATCAAGCCTCAAACGGGTAAAATCTGTATTCCTGCTCGACTCGTTTGGCGACATTTGCATATCATCAATAAACTCACCCGTTATCCTTCCGATATCAATATCAAGATTTATATCAATAACAGCCAGCGCTCCCATCTCCCGCAGTGTATTATCCTTGTTTCTTATAAGGGCATAAGCGGCCACCCTGTCTTCCATAAACTTCTGGTACATAACAGAATTATTATCAGATTGTCCGGGCAGACCATAAAGGCGGATAGCGATCTTCCCTTCCAGGTCAGCGCCGGAAAATTCATTGATGCCTAATTCATCACTTTGTATTCCATAACCTACGAAAACCAGTTCGCCGGAAACAGTTGTTGATGATGAAGCACGCAGGGTATAATCAACATTTTCCTGAAACATATGCTCCCTGTCATTCTTAGTTATCCCGAGACTCGACTCACCCCCCGG
>CAZGUR010000202.1:0-6054 GCA_964529295.1 uncultured Rikenellaceae bacterium
GTCGATGGCGGCTTCCACCTGCGCGTACTATGAGGATCAGCGAGCGGGTCAACCCGGAATCATCATTCCTTGGCGATGCCAATCCACTTATCGTAATTGATGAGGTTCCAATGCCTGATAATTATGATTTGAACCTGATAAACCCTAATGATATTAAGAGTATCGATGTATTAAAAGGTGCTTCTGCCGCTGCTATCTACGGGTCAAAAGGTAGTGCAGGAGTTGTTCTTATCACAACCAAGCAGGGTGGTCAGGGCAATGCCGAAGTATTCTATAATGGTAATATCTCAACCCAGGGATATGTTGAAAAAATGGAAGCCCTGGATGCCGATGATTTCCGAAAGCTTTCACTACAGGGATTTAACAACAGTGCCAATTTTTATAGCAGCTATTACGGGGATAATTTTGGTTATTACTGGCCAGATGCCAGGACGAACCCCGGTTTCCGCCTGTTGGTGCCCGGGTATTTTGAAGAAGCAAATACCAATTGGGTGGATGAGATGACCCAAACCCCATTTAATATGAACCACAGTCTTGGTATCAGGGGAGGAAATAAGGAAGCATCATATTACGCTTCTTTTGGGTACACTAAGGATAAAGGCCGTGTTATCGGGAACTCAAATCATCGCCTGACCGCTCAGTTAAGCCTTGACCTAAGACCTACCACATGGTTTGAAATGGGATTTCGCCTTAATGGAGCCAAAAGTAATACCATTACCGGAGCAAGCATGACAACGGTAATGCAGGCGCGCCCAGATGTTCCGGTGTATGATGAAAGCGGAGAATACTACCGCTACTATAGTCCCGGTCATAGGCTTTACCGCGATAACCCACTGCAATTGTCTCTGGACGCACCCAGTACTGCTAACGGTCTCAATTATACAGTTAGTGGTTACGGACGTATCCTTTTCACAAAAAACCTGCGCTACCAGGTAACAGCTTCATGGTCTGAAAACACAGGTGATAACAGATCTTTCATGCCCAGCTACACCTATAACGGATCGGGCGGATACTATGGTGGTGTTTCGGGTGTACTTAATGCAGGAACATCCTATTCTAACCAGGCTAATATTGATAACTCATTGAGGTATACTAAAACTACCGATATACATGATATAAACATTATGGTGGGTACAACATTTAACCAGGATAAAGCCGGTTATATGTCTTCTACATTTCAGGATTTTCCGGACGATTATATCCAGAATGTAGCCTATAACGCAACAAAATGGAATTCAACTTCTGGCAGCGATGATGCATCGGCTTATTTTTCCGTGTACGGTAGAGCCAATTATAAATACAGGGACCGTTACCTTGCGACTGCTACTATACGCCGGGATGCATCCTCAAAGTTTGCCCCGGCATACAGAACAGGTACTTTCCCCTCTGTCGCACTGGCATGGGTAATGAGCGAAGAAAACTTTATGGATTACCAGCCGCTGGGAATATCATTTTTAAAACTACGTGCAGGTTACGGTATAACAGGTAATAACCGTATAGGTCGCTATGCCTGGCGTTCGAGCTTTGGTTCTACCCAGTATTTTGGCCAACCCGGTACCTATCCGGTGAGCATTGGTAACGATGAGGTACGCTGGGAAGAAACTGCCCAGTTAGACCTGGCTATTGATTATGGTTTCTGGAATAATCGTATTCTCGGGTCCCTTGGATGGTATAATAAATATACTGACGGATTATTGTTCGGTTATTCGCTGGCCCCCAGTGCCGGCCTGACCAGCATTAATATGAACTTTGCAGAGGTGAATAATACCGGGCTGGAGTTCGATATTAAAGTGAAAGCCCTGGAAAGCAAGAACTGGTCTTTGAGCCTTGGCTTCAATATTGCCAATAACAAGGGCGAAGTGTTAAAGCTCAGTAGGGAAGTAGTGGGTGATGCCCAGGGTAACGATCCCGGTTTTTATGCAACCACAGTGCTTCGCGAAGGCGATCCTATTGGGTTGATATATGGCTACGTGCGCCAGGAAGGTGTTTACAGTGAGGATGGTTCCTATTTGTATGAAGACCTGAATGATGATGGTAGCCTTAGCCCTGATTACGACAGAACAGTAATAGGAACTTCCGTTCCCGATTTCTTTGGTGGCTTTAGTGCTGACCTGCGATACAAGCGTTTTACAATGCGTCTGGTGGGTAAATACTCATACGGAGCCCAAAAACACTGGACAGGGCTTCAGGACCAATTCCATGTGAATATAGCTAACCCGGATAACGTGAATGCTCTGGCTCTCTATTCTTATACTCCCAATAACCCGGATGCTCTATTTCAGGCTTTTGGATCAGGATGGGAAAGGTATATCAGCAGCAACTATGTATTTGATGCTTCTTATCTGAAACTTGCTGATTTCAGAATTGGGTATGATCTTCCGGAAAAGTTGGTTGCCGCAGCAGGGTTAAGTAATGTAAATGTCTACGCGGCAGTGAATAACGTCTATACTTTCACTACCTATCCGGGAACAAACGTAGAGGCTTATTCCTCAAATCCTATTCAGGGAGCCGGTCTTGATAATTCAATCTATCCGCGCATCAGAACATTTACTTTTGGTATCAAAGCAATGCTTAGATAATCTTTTTTAAAACGAAAACAAATGAGAAAAATATTATTATTTATAATTTCAATATTACTGCTGGTTTCATGCGAAGATATTCTTGATCAGCAGGTTCCTGCTCATAGTACGGTTGATGGAAATGTCATCAGCAACGAGAGTACTGCCGAAGTGGCTTTGGTAGGTGTGTATTCATATTTGGGTAACAAATACTGGGAATGGTATTATGCCCGCATGTACGGTCATCTGGCCGGGACAAGCAGGGGATCCGGGAGTGAGTCCGGTGGTCAGGCTTCAGGCTGGGAAGGTGAAATGATGTATAATATCATGCAATCTGATGCGTATGGCTATTTGTATCCCTGGTCATATGCATACGATATGATCAACGGGGCAAACACTATGATCTCACTTACAGAAGAAGTGAGTGATGATGAATTTTCTGAGGGAAGGAAGGAAGGAATTATAGCCGAGGCAACCTTCCTGAGGTTTTTTGCGCATTTTTATCTTATGCGCTCATATGCCTATTTCTGGGATACAGGCTCTCCCTATGGAGTTCTGTACCGTACAGAGCCAAGCGGACTGAGTAATCATAAACAAGCCCGTCTTACAGTGGCTGAGAGTTATACTAAGCTGCTTGAAGACCTTGACTATGTGATCGCTAACGGGCCGCAACATACCGATATTTACCATGTGTCAAAATATACAGCCATGGCATTTAAAGCCAAAACCCTTGCTATGAGAGGTGAAAGCGGCGATTATGAAGAGGTGATATCATTAGTGGACCAGGTACTGACCCAGGCCCCATTTGAACTGCACAGTGATTATTATTCATATTTCTTTAATAAAAAATCTTCTTCTGAAACTATCTGGGGAAGGCATTTTGCCAGTAACCTTACATCAGATGAGATTGGTCTTACCAGGGCGCAGTATAGTAATATTTATTATTATGCATCGGATTTCCTGAATAATTTGTGCAGTAGTTCACCACAGTATGCCAGGGCTGTAAATGATACTGTACCTTATTACAGCTTCAGCTCCGAAAGCGTAGATACTACTTATAATCAGATATCAAAAATTGCAAATTTCGGTGAATCAGAAACAGAACTGGTTGAAAATGCTTCTTTTACCTATATGAGGCTTGCCGAACTGATAGTGCTGAAAGCTGAGGCTGTTGCACGCACCACCGGTGATGCAACAAGGGTTTGCAGTATACTGAACCCGCTTCTTATAAGGGCTGATGATACACCTTTGAATGAAGCAGACTATACAAGCACTGCTGAACTGCTTGATGCCGTGTATGATGTGCTGATGAAGGAAATGTGTTGTGAATCCGGACTTGACTGGGAAGCCAGCCTCCGTTTTATGGATGCATCAGGCGAACCACGATTGATAGATCAAAAAGAAGGGTTGGCAAGCTCAGCCGACCTGCCTAAGGCTATTATGCCTATTCCTATCGAGGAATTGAATATTAATGATCTGATGGTACAAAACCCGGGATACCTTGGGCAGTAATTAATCTAAAAATGCAAACAATGAAAAAATATATTCTGTTATTTCTTTTCGGCACTATTGTTTTTAGTGCCTGTGAGAAAATTGATCTTACAAACGGGTACGAATTGCCCGAAGGATGGATAAGAGGTACCCTGGTTTGGGCCGATGACCAGTCAGTAGCTCCCGACTTATACTTAATGATAACCAATGAGGATACCGGAGCTACCGATTATACCTTCTCCATGTCCGACGGGACATTTAAAATTAATCGTATGGCTGAGGGTAATTACTCCATGATAGTATTTAACGATTCTGTTATAACCACAAACCCTGTAACTCTTTCCCTGGGTGACGGGGAAGATAAGGACCTGGGTAATATTCCGGTGGAAGTAGCTCCATATCCCGAAATAAGCGATATTACACTACAGACGGCAACCTCAAGTTCATTTGACCTGCGCGTTGACGTGGAGGAGAATGGAAATGCAGTATGGGGACGTGGAATATATTACCTTCCTGCTTCCGATCCTTCCGACCTGATTGAAGAGGGTGAGGTTAAAGTAACCCGTTACCCCCCATACCGTGAGTATTGGGAAACCACAATCAGCGGCCTGGACCCTGATACACAGTACAGGATGAAAGCTTATGTTTATATCAAAAGAGGTGTTGACGAAAGCGGATCAACTAACTATGTGTATATATACAGCGAAGAATACACATTTAGTACAGATCCTGCCAAATAGAATAATGCTCCTGCTTTTTTAATGTATTATAACCAACGGCCCCTTATCCCTTAAGGATTAGGGATGAAGGGCCGTTTCAATTTAACGACCAATGAAGAAAATTGCTCTGTTTTTGCTAATTACTATTTGTACTATTTCATGTACAAACCACAAAACATTTAAACTTTCAGTTTCAGGTGATGTCTCTGACAATATTGTTCTGATTTTGCAAACCGTTCATGCTTCCCGCAATGCACTTGAAATACAAGCCTCAGAGGTGACGGATGAAAAACTCGTGTTTACTGGTGCGCTGGAAGCACCCTGTATGGCCCGCCTGGAATCAGGCAATAATAAATCAGCATCATTTGTCCTCTCAAACATTAAAGGGGAAGTTACCATTGGTGAGGATTTGGAAGTCATCGAAACCCGGCTGGGTTATCAACAGGAAATGAAGAATGAATATGACCGCTTGATGCAGTCTGATAAAAAGCAAGAGCTATACACTGCTTTGAGGCAGGAAGAAAGAGGTAGCGAGGCTTATACCCGTATATTGGAAAAAGTACAGGAATTGAGCAAAAATGATAATGACTTACAAGTTTCCTTTATAGAAGAACATCCCGATGCCATGATGTCTCCTTATGCTCTATGGCGTATTTATACCGGCTTACAGGAAGACGAAGCCATTAGGCTCTTTCACCTCATTGACACAAGTTTGCAGAAACAGGCTCAATACATGTTTGTAGCCCCAACAATACTAGCATGGGAAAGGAATCATGTAGGGGCTCAAGTGCCTGACCTGGTACAAAATGATACTACAGGAAAACCAGTGCACCTGCATAACTTTAAAGGGAAGTATCTCCTGATTGATTTCTGGGCATCCTGGTGCTCCCCCTGCAGAGCTGCAAATCCCACTATGGTTGAACTCTATAATAAATACCATGACAGAGATTTCGAAATACTGGGGATCTCTCTTGATAATAATCGTGAAGACTGGCTTAAGGCAATAGAAGATGATGGACTGGTTTGGAAACAAGTTTCTGATTTAAACGGCTGGGATAATGAGATAAGTGATTATTTCGGTATTAGCAGTATACCATCAACAATGCTGATTGGTCCTGATAGCAGGATTATAGCCAAAAAGCTTCACGCAGATGAGCTTGACCAAAAACTTGAGGAAATTTTGAAAAAGTCTGAGAAGAGTGAAAAATCAGAGATTGTTAATTCAGATTTTTAATTAGTACTGATGCGTTTACTTTTTAATATATTTTGTAAAACATTGTAAAACA
>CAZGUR010000203.1:0-6017 GCA_964529295.1 uncultured Rikenellaceae bacterium
CCGTGCCTGAAATCAGAAGGCTATGGAATAATTATATCACCGTAAAAGGTGCCAGGGAGAATAATCTGAAGGATATAGATGTTAAGTTTCCTCTTAATACCCTGACTTTTGTAACAGGAGTGAGCGGATCAGGTAAATCAACTCTGGTCAATAACATTCTCTATCCTGCCATGCAGAATTCAATAGCCGGCTTTTCAAAAAAACCCGGAAGGTTCAGGAGCCTGGAAGGTGACATTGCTTTAATAAAAGGTGTTGAGCTTGTTGATCAGAATCCAATAGGCAAGTCAAGCAGGTCAAACCCGGTCACCTACCTTAAAGCTTTCGATGAGATACGCAGACTTTATTCTGAGCAGCAGGCTTCAGTGCAGAATAATTTCAGGGCCTCACATTTTTCTTTTAATGTGGACGGTG
Source organism: uncultured Rikenellaceae bacterium (assembly GCA_964529295.1). Taxonomy (GTDB): domain Bacteria; phylum Bacteroidota; class Bacteroidia; order Bacteroidales; family VadinHA17; genus UBA9300. The sequence continues at coordinate 412 of CAZGUR010000203.1, forward strand.
GTCGCTGCGATGAATGCAAGGGAGAGGGCAGCATCAGGGTTGAGATGCAGTTTATGGCTGATGTGGAACTGACATGCGAGACATGCAAGGGCAAACGTTTCAAAAAAGAAGTACTGGAGGTCAGGTACCGGGACAAGAATATCCATGATATACTGGAGATGACGGTTAATGAATCAATTGAATTTTTTGCAACTGACGATGGCAATGCAGGCAGGCGGATTATCTCACGCCTCAAGCCACTGGCAGATGTTGGTCTCGGCTATGTAAGGCTGGGGCAGTCATCCAGCACCCTTTCAGGTGGTGAGAGCCAGAGGGTAAAGCTTGCTTATTATCTTGCCAATGAGAAGATCAATGATCATATTCTGTTTATCTTCGATGAGCCTACCACCGGACTGCATTTCCATGATATTAACAAATTACTCTCTTCACTGAATGCCCTGGTGGAAAGAGGTCATTCGGTCATCCTGATTGAACATAATGTTGAAATGATAAAGAATGCCGACTGGATAATAGACCTGGGTCCCGGAGGCGGAGAAGATGGCGGCAATATAGTTTTTGAAGGCCTTCCCGGTGACATTATCAGCTGTAAAGACTCATATACCGGTAAATGGCTGGCAGGGAAGATTGGGAAATAAAAAAAAGGGGAGTCATCGCTGATCCCCTTATGAAATATTTTTTTTGTATCCTATTTTATGTCAAACCCGAACATTATGGCAACACAACCGCTGGCCGGATCGCTGGAAGGCTGTTCAAATTTCGTAACCTTAACCACCAGCTTCAGCTGCTGGCTTGATTCCAGCTTGAAATCCCAGGTCCTGCTATAATCGTTATCAGCATTTGAATAAAGGATGTTTTTACTTGCATCCATTACCTTAAACTCAACAGGAGGCAGGTTATCGGATCCGCAGATCGCAACCCTGTATTCCTGATCGCTGTAGAATGTCTTATACAATTCAGCTTCTTCACCTTCAACAAGTATTGCAGCATGGTAGTTGCCATCATGTGTATAAGGCCCAAGTTCTCCTTTACATATTTTTTTTGCAAACCCCTTACACTGAGCATCAGCCTGGAATGTGCTGAATGCAAAGAGCAATGTGAGAATAAAACCTGTTTGTACAATTCGTTTCATAATATACTATTTTACATAAGATGACCTGATTTCTTCTACCTTAGCGGCCAGTTCCAGAAACACTTCCGGTGTCATATCTGTCTCAACCGTTGATTTCAGAACCGTTACATTTGTGGTTTTATCGATTTCAGGTTTAACATCAGTTGTCGTTATATTGATCTTATCAAATACAGCCTTAAGCTCTGCCATCTGATCTATTATACCAGGAACAGCCGGATGCTCATTATTATCTTTAAGCAGCTGAAGCATTATATCAATTGATAATTTCTGATCAATAATCCTGCCAACTAATTTATCACTGTCAAACTCATCCATATCAACCAGTTGGGTAGCTATAAAAAGGCCTTCGACCCAGCCACCTACCAGTACCATTGAAGCAATAGCAGGTTGCTCATTTTCCTCCAGGTATGAATTTGAGTTAAGGAATGTCTCAGATACTATATCCATAATAACATCCCTGTTATTCACATTCTCTTCAAGCCTGTTAATAGTCTCCTCGTTAATGGCATCAAGTATACCGAGACCGTCAGCCATTTCTTTTGCTGCTGACATATATTCAATAACCAGTTGTGTCTGGTCATAAAGACTTGAAAAGCTCAGATCACAGGTATAGATTCCGAGGTTCAGGGCCTTCTGCCTGTTGGTTGCATATCTTGATGTATTATCCGTGGAGTTAAGCAGTCCCTTATTAAATTTTGCACCTGCAGATTTAATAAGCATTGCCGACTCAAGCGGTGACGGAAGTGAGTAAAAAATTCTCTCCGCCTCTTTGACGTCCTGCAAGACTTCTTCATTAATCTCTGTTATCGCTACGGGTTCTTCACTCTCTTTTTCACTCCCGCCTGATTTGCAACTGTTAAACAGAAGAGCAATAGTAAAAACAGCGAATATTGCATACACTGTTTTCAATAATAATTTATTCTTCATGATTGATAGTTTTATTTGCCGGTCAATTTTCCGTCTAATTTAGTACTTAATTTTTATTTTTCAAAGTTATGTGTCCGGGCCTTATTATTTAAAAGCGCTTACAAATGCAGATACCTGACTATTCATATGCTGAAAAGTACTTCATAAACTGGGCACGTTCATACTTTCCTGCATCAGAAAAATTTTTATAGTCCAGTCTGGCCCTGAACTCATCTATGCTGTTAAAATTCTTTGATTCCATCCATGACTCCACTTCACCGAGCACATCTTTTATGTACTCATGGCCATTCTTATACAACACGGAGCACATCTGCACAGTATCAGCTCCTGCAAGCAGGTATTTTATCACGTCCTCCCCCTTATGCACCCCGGTTGATGCAGAAAGGCTTATCCTGTAGTTAAGGGATGAGGTCATTGCAATCCATCGCAATACATTTCTTTTTTCTTCCGGACTGCTGAACACTGCAGCAGGTATTACATTCATAGAATTAATATCAATATCAGGCTCAAAATACCTGTTAAACAATACCACTCCATCGGCACCCCTGTTGTATATCTGGTCAATCAGGTAGAAAAGATTTGAAAAACGATGTCCCAGTTTAATGGCGAAAGGTATCCTTATTGTTGATCTGAGTTTTTCAACCAGCTCAAAGTATACCTGTTCCGCCTTTTCCGGGCCAAGTGTTTTATCAACCGGAAGGAAGAACATATTTACCTCCAGTGCATCGGCACCTGTTGTTTCTATCTTTTTTGCATAATTCACCCAGTCGTCGGCGGTAACACAATTTATGCTCGGTATTACGGGTATATCAACTGCCTCTTTGGCTTCCCTGATAAGTTTAAGATAATTGTCCAGCGAATGGCTTCTGGTATAATATGAAATATAATCTGATGCTTCAGGATAATCTGAGCTTTCAGCCAGAACACCGGCCTGGTAATTTATCTGTTCTTCAAATATTGATTTAAGCACTACGGCTCCGGCCCCGTATTCGGCAGCAAGCTTTATCTTGTCAACACTGTCTGTAAGTCCGCTGCTGCTTATTATCAAAGGGTTACGCAGGGTCAGGCCCAGGTATTTTGTTTCCATATTTATCATTCCGAAAAAAGTTTAATTATTATTGATTTTACATGATCGTTCCCCGAATACTGAAGTGCCAAGTCTCAGCATGTTACTTCCTTCTTCAAGGGCTATTTTATAATCGTTTGACATTCCCATTGAGATATAAGAAAAATCATCACCGCTGAAGTATTTTTCTTTAAGATTGTTATAGACTGACCTCAGGTAAATGAATTCTTTCCTCACTCTTTCCATGTCATCAGTAAAGGTAGCCATGCCCATTACACCTCTTATCTTAACATTATTCAGTTCCTTTGTCACTCCTGATTCAATCATCTCTGTGACTTCTTCAAGACTGAAACCGAATTTTGTTTCTTCCCTGGCAATATGAAATTGCAGCAGGCACTCTAGCACGCGTCCGGCTTTCACGGCTTCCTTATTAATTGCCCTTAGCAGTTTAACTGAGTCCACGGATTCAATCATATGGATGAAGTCAGCAATATACTTCACTTTATTCCTCTGCAGATGGCCTATCATATGCCACTGGATATCATGCGGCAGGTGCTCATACTTACCAAGCAGTTCCTGCACCCTGTTCTCTCCGAAAACCCTCTGACCCGCATCATAGGCATCCATTATGTCTTCGGGCTGTTTTGTCTTTGATACAGCCACCAGGCTTACACCGGCAGGCAGTTCATTTTTCAGTATCCGTATATTATCTGCAACTCTGCTCATAATAAAACAATTGCATAATCATTAAAGTCCATACTATCCGTGACTTCAAACATTGAAAAAATCAGTCGAGAAGATGAATTGCCAGTCCGCTTCTCAGTTTCGGTTCAAACCAGGTTGTTTTGGGCGGCATTATATTACCTGTATCCGCTATATTTATCAGCTGCTTCATCGACACAGGGTACAGGGCAAATGCCACTTTCATGCCACCATCATCCACCCTCCTCTTTAGCTCATCAAGACCCCTTATGCCACCCACAAATTCTATTCTTTTTGAACGGCGAAGATCCTGGATATCCAGTATAGGCGACAACACCTGGTCGGTAAGTATTGTCACATCCAGCCCCCCTATAGGATCGGAATCATCATACACAGAATCTTTGGCCTGCAACCGGTACCATACACCTTCCAGGTACATTGAGAATTCATGTAATTTGCCGGGTTTATATATTCTATCACCAATAGCCGTCACTATAAATGATTTTTCCAGCTTCCCGATAAAATCATCCGCTGTGAGACCGTTAAGATCTTTAACCACCCTGTTATAATCAATTATTTCAAGCTGGTTATCAGGAAAATGCACGGCCATAAAAAAATTGAATTCCTCCTCTCCCGTATAATCAGGATTCTCCTTCCTTTTTTCCAGTCCCACCAGGGCTGCAGCAGCTGTCCTGTGATGACCATCAGCAACATATGTACAGGGTACCTTTTCCCTGAATAACGTTTCTATTCTTTCGATAAGCATGCTGTCATCTATAAGCCAGAAATGGTGACCGAAACCATCTTCGGCAACAAAATCATATTCGGGCTCCTGCTTTTCAACAACATTATTTATTATTTCATCTATCTCTTTAACGGCCGGATAAGTAAAAAACACCGGTTCTATATTGGCATTATTCGTTCTGACATGAACCATCCTGTCCTCTTCCTTATCTGGCCTTGTCAGCTCATGCTTCTTTATTACCCCATTAAGATAATCATCTACCGAAGCACAGGCCAGCAGTCCGTACTGAGTCCTGTCGCCCATGGTCTGGGCATAAATATAAAACTTAGGCTCATCATCCTGGATAAGCCATCCCTTCTTTTGCCATTTAATAAAATTTTCATGTGACTTATTGTACACTTCATCACTGTGCACATCAATATCTGCCGGAAGGTCTATCTCAGCCCTTGTAATATGCAGTAATGATTCTTCCCTTCCCTCAGCCATAGCACGTGCTTCCTCCGTATTCATAACATCATAGGGCAGGCATGCCAGCCTGGAGACTATATCCTTTGGGGGGCGTAAAGCTTTAAACGGTTTTACTATTGCCATATTTTCAAAAAATCAGATATTATTAATTAATTAACCCTGTAAGTTTCATCACCTTTCTCTAAAAAACCAACTATCTGGTTAGCTGCAGCGAGACCGGCATTTATGTTTGCCTCGGCTGTCTGTGCACCCATTTTTTTCGGTGTGAAAAAATATCTGCCTTCATAACGGGATTCTATCTCTTCAAGGCAATCCGGGGCAATATCAGAAATATAACTGAAATCATCCCTTTCAGCAAAAACCTTCATCAGTTCCTCCTCGTTGATGACTTCCTTACGGGCCGTATTAACAAGCACTGCATTATCAGGCATCATACTTAGGAGCTTATGGCCTATTGATTTTTTTGTCTGCTCGTTAGAAGGTATATGCAGGGATATATACTGGCACCCGGAGTACAGCTGTTCTGCTGTTTTAAGTGCCTTTACACCATCTTTTTCTATATCAGAATC
>CAZGUR010000204.1:0-6016 GCA_964529295.1 uncultured Rikenellaceae bacterium
AAGCATGGAGTTTACCTGCACTATCAGTGTTGGCAGCTGGGCATTGGGGTACAGTTCAACCTGCAGTTGCTGATATGAGACAAAACCAAGTAATGACAGCCCTATAAAGAGCATGCTTATCAATGTCTTTCTTTTGATTATAAAGTCCATATCTGTTTAGTCAGCTTGAGCTATATGAGTATTCTTTTTACCGGTCACTATATCCTTAAATGCATCCAGAACCCAATAAACGCAGGGTATCACTATCAGAGTGAGGATTGTAGATGTTACCAGTCCGCCTATCACCGCCAGTGCCATGGGTGATCGTAGCGATGCACTTTCACCAAAACCAAGGGTGAGTGGCAGCAGGGCCAGTATGGTTGTTATGCTGGTCATGACTATGGGCCTGATCCTCTGACCGCCCGCTTCAATTATTGCCTTTCTGCGGTTTAATCCGTCCGTTCGCAGCTGGTTGATCCTGTCAATAAGAATTATTGAATCGTTCACGGCTATGCCTGCCAGCATAATAATCCCTATATATGCCATAATATTCAATGCTTTGCCCATCAGGAAGAATATCCATATTGATCCTACCGCGGCCAGGGGTATGGTAAGCAGGATAACGAAGGGATGTATCAGCGACTCAAACTGGGATGCCAGTACCATATACACCAGTATTATTGATAGTAAAAGGGCAAAGGTCAGATTCTCCATTGATTCTTTTCGCTTTAGCTCATCGCCCGTGATTATTGTCCTGTAATCTGAGGGCAGTGTTATGCCTGTCAGTATCTCTTCTGCTTCTTTTACCACCTGGTCAAAGTGAGTCTTTTCGTTAACCATGGCATAAACATATGCTGTTCTCACCTGGTTATTCCTGTTTATCTCGCGTGGTGATCTGACCCGGGATACCGTAGCAAGCTCACTGAGGGGAACTGACAGGACTCCTGCCTTAATGACAAGGTTATGCAGGCTGTTGAGAGGCACCTCTTCCAGCTTCACCGTTATATCCCTGAGCTCACCGCCCTGTTCAAAATTGCCTGCAGCTGAGCCGCTGAGGTGCGACTGCACCTGTGATATTATATCCTCCACGGATACATTATAGTAGCTGGCTTTATAGCGGTCTATCATAATATCCACTTCAGGGTTTCCCTCATCGAGGGAGCTGCTGATATTGAATATATTATCTGAGGCCATAAGCCCTGCCTTCACCTTGTCTGTCAGCCCTTCTATTACCTGGAGGTCTTCACCTCTTACTTCAATAACCAGGGGGGCTTTATCTGATCCCAGTGTTGTCTTCAATGCTGTTTCTTCTTGCTTAAAGCTGATCTCCACATCCTGCAGAGCACTGAGTTTATCCTGTATCATCTCAATGGCACTGTCGGAATATTTAGCATATTCAGCGCTAAGGAAGACTCTTATAAGGGCTGTGTTCTCATCCCTGAACAGGTCTGTTGTGCCGGAACCTGTTGTTGTGCTGAGTCCGGAATGACTGTAAAGCATGTCCACCTTTTCTCCCAGTAATTCTTTTATGATATTTTCAATCTTCCTTGTTGTTTCAGCTGTACGTTCCAGGCTGGTTCCTTCCTGCAGTGTCAGTTCAACTGTGAACTCAGCGGATTCAGCGCCAGGCATAAATTCACTGCCCACCCTGGGAAGTATATATGCAGTGCCAGCCAGCAGCACCAGGGAGATAATGATGACCGTTACCTTATTGCTGATTATTTTTTCGAGCCAGCCCTTATACCATTCAAAGCTGACAGCCCTGGACTGCCTTTTTGTTTTTTTATCTTTAAAGAATGTGGTTACGAGCAGGGGTATAACCAATATAGCTACGAAGAGGGATGACAGGAGGGAGAAGGCTACCGTCCATGCCTGGTCTTTAAACAGCTCTCCCGATGCTCCCTGGAGGTATACTATTGGCAGAAATACTATTATTGTTGTTATGGTTGATGCCGTTATTGCACCTCCCACCTGGGCGGTGCCTGTTATAGCTGCTTCTTTAAGTGGCATTCCCGATTCATAATTACGGAAGATATTTTCCAGCACCACAATGGCATTATCCACTAGCATACCGGCACCAAGTGCCAGTCCGCCCAGTGTCATTATATTAATTGTAAGCTCGTTGAAATACATCAGGTTAAAGGTTGCAATGATGGATACGGGTATTGCAATACTTATAACCAGGGTTGTTCCAATGCGCCTGAGGAAGATAAAAAGTACGAAGACGGCCAGTATGATGCCAAGCAGGGCTGTCTCCTCCACCTCACTGATGGCATTGTCAATAAACCGTCCCTGGTCCTGCACCGTTATAAATTCATATCCGGGAAGGGCTTTTTTCAGTCCTTCAATCGCTTCGTTCAATTCTTCAACGGCATTTACAGTATTATACCTTGGCTCTTTATAAACAGACAGGCCCACGCACCTTTCACCGTTTATGGTCACAATATTATCGGAGTCCTTGTTTGCAACATATACCTTTGCCACATCACTCATATAAACAGCTGTCCTCTCCGCTGCATCCAGCGTTTCAACTGTACTGCCCGCCTGTGATCCTGCAGAAAGCTCCCTGAATCCCAGTATAATATTTTCAAGGTCATCAACCTCTTCTATGACACCCACACCTTTTACAATATACCTTGTGCCCAGGTCTGTTATTGATCCGCCCGAGACATTCCGGTTATAGCTGCTTATCTGCCTGGCAATATCATCGGTGGTCATATCATAGGCTTCAAGCATGTATTTGTTCGTTTCAATGACCACTTCGCTTACTTCATGTCCGGATAGCTGTATGTCCGCAATACCTTCAAGTCTTATCAGTTCATTGCGTATGTAGTTTTCAGCTGTCTTCCTGAGCTCATCCATATCATCAATCCTGTCGTGCCTCAGGGCTATAATCATTACAGGGCTGGCATTGGGATCATACTGTGTAATATTGAACTCATCAAGATCGGCATTCTGGCTGAAGGAGCTGATATCTTTCTGCAGATCAAGGAAGGCTTCGTCCATATCTTTGTTCCATGCATATTCAACAACCACCTGGGCTGTCCCAACCATTGATACAGATGATACATTGACAGCATCTTTCTGCCTCATGGCTATTGACTCCACCCTGTCAACGAACTGCTGTTCCATCTCTTCCGGCGGCCTTTCGCCTGCCTGCAGTTCTATGTATATTTTCGGGTTATTCAGGTCGGGGAAGAGATCTGTCCCCAGCTTACCGAATGAGATTATTCCCAGCAGGATAATACCGAGTACCAGCATAAGCACTGTTACCGGGTTCTCCACTGCAAATCGGGCTATCTTTTTCATTATGAACCTTTCTTTTTCTAAATAATGCTTTCCGAAATGGTGCTCTCAGAAAATGTTATTTCAGTATTTTAACCTTTGCATTATGGCTCAGTGTTTCAAAGCCATCTGTTACAACCCTTTCGTTGGTGCTCAGACCCCTTATTACCTCAAGCTCATCATTATTCTCCAGACCGGTTTGTATAAGCCTTTCATTTGCCACCCCCCTGTTTACAACAAACACGGTCATCCCTCTCTGTCTTGATAGTATTATATCTTTGGGTATGACAATTACCGAATCCGCACTGTTAGTGATGATATCGGCTTTTACAAACATGCCCGGGCGCAGTCTGAGCTCCGGGTTGTCAATCTTAATGCTTCCCCTGAAAGTCCTTGTTTGCGGGTTTATTGCCGGCGAAAGCTGTGATATGGTGCCTCTGAGAGTATCATCGGGCAGGGCATAATTTGTTATTCTTACCTCTTTGCCCGTACTTATATCATTAATATATTTTTCCGGAAGATTAATATCAAGGAGCATGGACCGGTAGTCCATTATACCTGCAACAGTGCTGCCTGTTTCTATCTCTGAGCCCTGGGTGTAATAGGGTAGTTCTGTTATTATGCCGCCAAAGGGAGCCGTGACCTTCATTTTTGCTATCTGCAGGCGGGCATTCTCTACGGCAACACGGGCATTGGAATAATCGTATCCTGACTGTTTGAGGTCATTAAGTGTTACACCTCCTTTTTCGTATAGAGACTCCTGCTTCTCCAGGTTGCTCTTTGTCAGTTCCAGGTTGAGTTCATGCAGTTCAAGCTTGACATTATTCTCATATTCTTCATCTTCGAGCCGGACAATAAGGGCTCCCCTGGATACCCTGTCGCCAAGCTGCCACGGCCTGCCCGTTGCCGGGTTTTCCCCGAGGTAGTACCTGGCCGTTATCTCTGTTTTAAGCTCAACATCGACAACGGGGTAAACGGTACCCGTGGTGTTTATATACTCTTCTATTGAGTTGAGTTTTATGTCTTCTACTGATACAGGTATCTCAATATCGGCCTCAAGACCGGTGTCCTGGTTATTACAGGCTGCAATAATCAGTGCGATAAATGATAAATAAATTAATCTGCTTTTCATGACAAGGTATTATTATGTTTCCTATTGTTCATCCAGTATATCCAGTGGTGTTACAGACTGCCTGTTCTCAAAATCATACAGTGTTTGTATCTTAAGGTTAAGCAGTTCCAGCTTATATGAAATAAGGGCATTGGTAAGCGAGAGCTGTTTTTCTGACAGCTGGTTCTGGTAAATATTCAGGTCCATACCCGTAAGATCGCCGTTCTCATATTTTTCGAGGTTGAGCTCATATGTAAGCTGTGCATTCTTGACATTCTGCCTTGCTATCTCTATCTGGTTTTTCAGGTTGGTAAGGTTCCTGTACACTTTTCTTATATTGATTATTATATCGTTCTCTTCCTGCTCATAGTTTATTGCCTGTGATTCGATGGATGCTTCTGCCGCCTTTATGCGCGACTCCCTTTCACCCCAGTCCCACAGCGGTATTGACAGAGAAAGTGATACCTGCTGGTTATCGGTAGGGCTGGCATAAATATCTGTTATCTTTTCATTATCACCGAAAAGTCCCACCGAAAGGTTAATATCGCCGTGAAACTCATTCAGTGCTTTGGTCTGTATAAGGGAGAATTCAGAGCTCCTGATATCTATTTCCCTCTGTCTCAGCTCCATCCTGTTGGCCAGACCATGATCAATGGCAAAGGCTATATCCACATCTATGGTGTCAACCGATATATCCGGTATCACAATGATATCATCATACAGGCTCATGCCTATCAGCAGCTTAAGATCATCCTTTGCATCTTCCAGGCTTACCTTCTGGTTGTCGAGATCTGAGCCTGAAGTGGCAAGGTTAAGCTCAGCCTGGAACAGCTCCTCGCGGGCCGACAGTCCGGCATCCACCTTATTTCTAATGATATTATAACTTGTCTGCATATTCTCATATGCCTCTTCCGTTATTATCAGCCTTTCCTGCTGTTGGTACACCATATAAAAATACTGGGCCACCTGCCGTTCCAGCGCCAGCCTTTGTATGGCATAATTAAGCTGTGAATTTTCCAGTGCCAGCTCCAGCTCTCTTATCTGCATCTTAGTCCTGTTATAGGTAAATATAGGCTGGTTGATATTAAGCGTCAGGTTATTACTGAAGCCCTTTGTACGGCTGTCGTTATATTCGCTGTAGGAGTTCTGCCATAAGAGCCTGTTGACCAGGCTGACCGTGGCATCAGTTGCAATAATGGGCTGTGTTACCCTGAAGGTGCCGTAGCTGCTGGTTGTTTCGCGCGTGTTCCATTGCGACACCAGGTCATTGAACTCCCTGTTATGGGTATATTCGAAGGGGTTTACCGAGAGGGAGAAGTTGGATTTCAGTGAAGCCCTCTGTGCATTCAGGTTTTCCTGGCTCCTGACCAGGCTCAGACGTGTTTTCTTTATATTTGGACTGTTGTCCTCAGCTATATCCATGGCTGAATCCAGTGTAAGACCCTGCTGGGCAGTCAGACTATAGCCGGTACTGAGAATTACCGATATTAATATTATTAATTTCTTCATCACGTATTATTTATACATATTTTGCTTTACCCATTTCACGGCGTCTCCGTTTACGGTTCTGCCCTCAGACCTGTTAGTCATTATTACCCGGGCAGTGTCGGGTGACAGGTAATATGATCCCAGATGGTTCCA
>CAZGUR010000205.1:0-5961 GCA_964529295.1 uncultured Rikenellaceae bacterium
TTGCGGTTCATAGAACTATTCCCTCTCTGTTTTCCGGCTGCCTTTTCCCGCAGAATACTATTCACGCCTTTATTCGAGTATTTCCTTATAATACTTATTAAGCGCTTTTTCATAATCCATATCGATGGGATGTCCGGGATCAAATTCCGGTGCTTCCTTTATATTGTCTTTTGTAAGGGGCACACTCACTTCGCTCCTGACATAATTTATTTCATCCAGCATATCTACTGATAGTATTACTTCCCTGCTCCATGGCACCCAGTTTTTTGTGTCTATAATAATATAAACCAGCTGCCAGTCTTCATCATCAATAATTATATCATTGATATGTCCTATCCTGCCATCAGTGGCATGGATAAAATATCCCTTTACTTCCTTAAAGCTTCTGAGGTTGGTATCCAGTTCATCTTCATCAACTATCTTGTTTGGCGTTTCGATGGGACGGGGCGGGTAGTAAACACCTGTACCTGCAGGTGATGTGTATAAGGTAGGCCAGTAATATTCGATCTCGTAAAAAGATGCTATCTGCTTTTCGTATTCCCTTGATATGGGTGCCACCTCATCAGGGGCTGGACAGGCCTCAATATTCTCTTTCTTCAGGTTTACCGGGAATTCCTTATTGTCCCAGTCGGGCTCATTCAGGAAAACAGCCGGAATAAGTACCCTTTTATCTTTAATATGCGAGCCGAAATCGGCCTCAAGATACCTTATGATCCAGCTTTCCTCGTCAAAAAGAAAATCCTTTACTTTCCCTTTCATTCCGTCACTTGACTGCACTGTGTAATCAGTGAGATTCTTTAAACTGCGTTTCATATTGTTTCATTGTTTTAATTCTTACAGGCAAGCCTGCATTATGAATAGAATATTTTAATGATTCACATACTGTAAATGAGCTGTGAAAAATGCCTGCCAGAAGAGCCTGCTAAGCGGGAGCTTAATGTAATAGCCACAAAATGTAGTATATACGGGCATGTTGCCCTGTTGTGCCCGGCGGAATAATTGTGTAATAATTCCATGGAATGAGTAATATTTTCACAGTGTTGACTCTTCGGCTATTATAATCATACGGGTTTGCAGGGATAAGCTCATTCACCATGTGTGCCATAAAATAAATTCATACCTTTATTACCGTGAATAAACCATAATAATAACCCCGGCATGAAAATGTTTTTCCGGGTTTCATGCAAATAATTTTAAGATTATGAAAATATCAACAGGCTACATTTTTCTTGTTTTATCTTTAATGATTATGCCGTTTCTTTTTTCATCATGCACAGATACAGAAAGCAGTGAAAGAGAAGAAAAGACCGGGCAGGAATATATCATTGATTACAGTCTGAGTCGCGACCAGACACATAATAAGTTCAGCAGCCTGATCGAGCCGGTGCTTACCGTGGAAGACGGGGCGGTGATAGAAGCATTTACCGAGGAGGCTGCTGATGAGCAGATAAAGCCGGGGATGACAGCTGCTGAGTTTGCTGCCCTGGAGGACTATAACCCTGATCTTATCCATCCGCTTACCGGGCCTGTTTTTGTTGAGGGGGCCATGCCCGGCGATATATTGCAGGTTAAGCTTCATGTGGTGGAGATAGGCGACTGGGGATGGACACGCATAGTAAACGGCATCTTCCTGGAGGAGGAGTTTGAGCCTTTGCTTCGCACCTTTGAACTGTCAAAGGACATGGAGTCAATAGAATTTGCTGACGGGATAACTGTGTCTCTCAAGCCCTTCCCGGGGGTTATGGGCGTGGCACCTGCCACCGAGGAAATGCTTTCCACCATCCCTCCCAGGGCCAACGGGGGCAATATGGATGATCCTCATATGACAGAGGGCACCATCCTTTATTTTCCTGTTTTTGTGGAGGGAGCCCTCTTCTCGCTGGGTGACATGCATGCTGCACAGGGTGCAGGTGAGGTGTGCGGCACGGCTATAGAAGTGCCTGGAAGGGTGGTATATGAACTCAAGGTGATAAAAGGTGACCGTGATATCAGCGAACCGCAGTATGAGACAGCCCTGACATATGCTGTTACTGCTGTAGCACCCACACTTGATGAGGCGGCACGCAAAGCCAACAGCTATATGATCGATTACCTTGAAGAGGTATACGGACTGGCAAGGAATGAAGCATTTATGCTGACCTCGCTGGCAGGAGACCTGAGGATCGCCGAGGTTGTTGATCAGAATATGATGGTGACGATGCATATTCCTAAATCACTATTTGCTGAAATCCTTCGCTAAGAGTATTAATCAAGCAAAGTAATATCGAGTGTTATATTAACACCTTTCAGAGCCTTTGAAACGGGACAGTTGTCTTTGGCTTCCATGGCGATTTCTTTTAACTTTTTTTCATCAAGGCCTTCTGCTTTACTTTTGGAGGTAAGTAAGATTTCGGTGATAGCAAATCCTCCGTCAACTTTCTCCAGCATGGCACTGGCATCGGTTTCCACGGAGACAGGTTTAAACCCGGCTTTGTCCAGGGCGTGCGACAAAGACATAGAAAAACATCCTGAAAGTGCGGCTGCAATGAGTTCTTCCGGACTTGCACCTTTGCCGTTTTCAAAGCGGGACTTGAACGAAAAGTTTCCTTCCCATGCTCCTTCGCCCACTACCATTTTACCATTTCCTTCAGGTAGATTACCGTTCCATCTGGCTGATGACTTGTGTGTGCTCATAATATATCTTTTTTAGATTATTCTCACTTGTTTAACATGCAGTTTCTTTAATTGTTCTGTTAGTGCAGTAGTTTTAAGGTCTATCAATTCAGATTTGATTTTTAATTCCTTTGATAAAGGGTACAAATCTGGGCACCTTCTCCTTATAAACCGAATATGCGGGATATTTACTCTCTGATATCGATTCGCTGAAGTTACTGCTTCCGTAGAAAAGCAGTATAAGCAGTATAACACCTGTAAGTGACCAGTTGATCCAGAGTCCGCTTGCAGATACGCTGAAGAAATAGAAAACCAGCCAGACAGCCTGCTCGGAGGTATAATTGGGGTGACGCACAATACCCCACAGGCCGCTGTCCGTAAAGCCCTTGCTGTATTTTTCAGGCACGGGTCCACCCGATGCCTTCAGTCTTTTCTTCTTTTCCTGGTAATTCCACTGTTGCCGGTCTGCTATCGTTTCGGTTATTATAAAAAATATTACCCCTGCGGCTATCAGGAAATCCCACCATGAAAGGGGAGAGCCCCCCAGGCTTTTTAATGCCGGCAGTGTTATGAGCAGTATAATTCCCATCTGGTACATGGATATAAAAAACAGGTTGAACAGCATCCATTTCCATTTTTTTCTGAATTCGAGTCTTCTTCTGAGTACAGGCCATCTGTAATCCTCCTTTCCGTCCCATATCCTGATTGAATAACCGCCCCTGCGTGCAAAATTATATGTCAGTCTGGCTCCCCAGAGGCTTACCACCACTGCCATTAAGAGCAGCCTGCCCTCGAAACCTGATGCAACACAGATAAGCCAGGCATACACCGGCGGCATAATACTCCAGAGCTTATCAACCTGGCTGTAATTGCTGCTTATTGTACTGGTAACAAAGCACAGTGCCGTGGCAATAATATAAATTATCAAAAGATCAGTCAGTATGGCTTTCTGCCCCGGGCTGAGCGATACGCCTGTGCTGAAAGCAATAAAAGGTATAATAAGTATTGTCAGCAGGAGAAATAAAGCAGTTTTCCACATGACAGTTCAGTTTTTTCAGACACCTCTATATTATTCTGATTGTAAAATGTCGTAGTAAAATTAAAAAAATCCGTCAGTGATAAAAAAATACTCACCGATATATCTCTATATGGCAGGCCCACAGGTACGTGAGGAATAATTGCCCGGGCTTGCTTCAACCTTAATTATGGATTATCTGATTTTATTATTTAACTTACAGGTAGGAATTTTTAATATTATTAAACCATTCAGATCATGAAACGAAGAAAATTTCTGGAAACATCAGCAATTACAGCATCCATGATAAACCTTTTTCCGGCCGAACTATCATCCATGATGCGTGAGATACGGCAAGGAAAGCTAGAAAAGAGAGTGCTCGGGCAAACAGGGGAAATGCTTTCCCTGATAGGATTCGGAGGTATTGTGGTGATGGATGCCACCACCGGACAGGCATCCGCAAGGGTGGGGGAAGCCATTGATTACGGGGTTAACTATTTTGATGTTGCACCTTCATATGGAAATGCTGAACTGATGCTGGGCCCTGCCCTGAAACCATACAGGAAGGATGTGTTTCTTGCATGTAAAACAACAGAGCGGAAAAAGGAAGGTGCACGAAAGGAGCTTGAACAATCGCTCCGTAATATGCAGACAGATCATTTTGACCTTTACCAGCTTCATGCTGTGACCGAATTGAGGGATGTAGACACTATCTTTTCTGAAGGTGGTGCTATGGAAACTTTTCTTGAAGCCAGGGAAGAGGGTAAAGTGCGGTTTCTGGGCTTCTCGGCACATTCCGTTGAGGCCGCAATGGCACTGATGGATCGATTTGATTTTGATACCATTCTTTTCCCCTTCAATTTTGCATGCTGGCATGCCGGCAATTTCGGTCCCCAGGTCATGCAAACTGCAAAAGACAAAAACATGGGTATCCTTGCCCTCAAGGCGATGGCCGACAGGCCCTTGGAGGAAGGAGAGGAGCGTAGGGTTTCAAAAGTCTGGTACAGGCCCCTGATTGAAGAGAAGGAAGCCCGTAAAGGCTTGCGTTTTACTCTTTCACACCCTGTGACAGCTGCCATCCCCCCGGGTAATGAAGATCTCTTTGCCATGGCACTAAGACTGGCTGTTGACTTTAAAGAGATGAACCCGGATGAGATAATGGCTATGAAGAAGAAAGGCCAGGAGACGAAGCCCTTATTCAGGTATCCTATGGTAGATTAAACAAGGCTGTTTTCTGTCCAGCCAAGCTTTACCAGTTCTATTTTATCCGGATCGGCTGTACCCAGGTTATGACGCGTATCTGCAAGGAATACATGTTTGGCCGGTGGGTTAAGAGGCCTGTCCTCACCAAAATGCTCTTTTCTTTTAGCCTGCAGTATACGTACTCCCACTGAATCTACGGCCACCGGGTCAAAACCGACGAGCAGGCCACTGTATTCCCATGTGAATTCCTTGCTGAAATGGTGCCTGCCCACTCCGTGGAAAAGGGGATTAAGCATTACCAGTATATTCAGCCTGGTTTTACCTTCAACCACGGGCAGCCTCCACAGCTCGGCTAGGTCAGCGCATGAGTCGCCATGCATGGATGCAGGGTTGTCAATAAACATTATATAATTCTTAATCAGTGATCCCACACCTGACCAGGCATGTGTGCGAAGCGGCCTGGCATTTATAAGTGCAGTGCATCCCTGGAAGATGGGATCGGTAGTGATACCCCTGTCTTTTATCCCTATATTGGTTTCCTTCACACCCACGTCCATGGCCCTCGTTTTAATTGCCTGTTCCAGTTCAGCCGGTGTGTCCAGGTAATTCCATACATTGGTTTTGATACCCAGTATGTCTTCGGGTTTAAGTATCCCCTGCCAGGCTTCCATAATATTATCCTTTTCAGTCAGCGCCATTACAGCCTGGTCGAGCATAGACTGCATCTTTTGAGGATCAGGCTTATTGAAGCCGGTCAGCAGGTCCTTGTCGCGTATCAGCACCACTTTTGATTTTTTTCCCACATCCGCTGCCAGGCTTTTTATTGCACTGGCAGGACTGCTGTTAAGGTATAGAAATCCTCCTATGGAGGCCATGGCTCCGTTCTTTATCAGCTTACGCCTGGTAATAGTCTTTTTAGTCATGGTAATATTTTGTATTGGTTTTTTCAATCAGATCTTCAACCTGCTCTTTTTCAACGGCATTGAATATACAAACCAGGACATTATCCCATTGTCTGCACCCTGTCCATTTTCCGTCTTCCAGCTTAAGGGCATATCTCTCACCCAGCTCCGGGACATAGTTTTCTATAA
>CAZGUR010000206.1:0-5944 GCA_964529295.1 uncultured Rikenellaceae bacterium
CAGGATCAGCATGGACGCATTCCGGGCCCATACCTGGTTGCCGGGTACCAGGCATTCAAGGAATAGCTCAAACTGCTTACGATCTTCTTTAAGAGCATAATAATATTTCCAGGGTTGCTCATTCATACTTGAGGGTGCCCACCTTGCTGCCTCAAAAAGCAGTTCGGCTTCATCATTATTTATACTATAATTATCAAAAGCCCTGGGGCTCCACCTTGTTTCCAGTAGTTTAGCAATTTTCATAATATATATTTTCAGGTTTTCACCGGCTGTTTCAATATGTCCGTTGATGACAAATGCATATAGCCCGTTACCATTTTTATTTAATTCATATTTTAAGGAACTGTTTTTCTCAATTGTAACCAGGCTAAACCATGCATCCTGGTAAATCCAGGATCCATCACCGGACATGCCTGGATATATTGTTTTGTGCATAATCAGCTTTATCAAGCATTATTATATTAGTTAAACAAGGAGATGAATATTTTGTTGATGTTTTTCTGTTATTGACACGGATTACATGATCCTTAAGAGCCTTCAGGTCAAAAACGAAATACTTTGACAAGGCATAAGAAAAAGCATAATCTCTTGTCTCATCCTTGACTTTCATCTTTATGTTCTACTATAAAAGCAGGGTTCTGAATTGTAAGGATGGATGCAATTATTGCTTTTGTGCATTGCTTCCGGATTGTTTTCAATGGGGCTATGAAGAAAACAGCCGGTAAATACATTGCCATATTATTCTTCCGTAACTAAAACAATGTTCAATAATTTAAAAAAAAATATAAATAAAGATGTTAACAGAGATTCTCATAAATTGGGGATTATGTGGGAATATTTAAAATAAGTAACACTACATAATGTTTAACAAATAATGCATATAAGTGAACAAAAAGTCATGCTTGATGTTTCTTTACCAAACAAACAAAATAAATTGAGTTATGAAAAAATTAAATCTGATTTTATTGAGTATGACTCTTATCGGAGCTTTTGTTTTCACAAGTTGTGAGAAGGAGCCCGGGGAAGAGCCGAAAACCATTGTTGACATTGCGGTTGATAATGGTTTTAATGTACTTGCCGCCGCTCTTACTGAGGCTGGTCTTGTAGATGACCTTGAAGGAACAGGGCCATTTACTGTTTTTGCACCAACAGATGCAGCTTTCAATGCTGCCGGCATTACTGCAGGTAATGTAGGCGATGTTGAAGGTCTTGAAAGCATTCTCAAGTATCATGTAATTTCAGGTACAATTATGTCATCAGACCTGACAACAGGTGATGTAAGTATGCTCAGCGGAGCAGAAGCTTACATTGATGCCACAAACCTGACTATCAATGATGCACACATTACCAACCCTTTTGATGTTGAGGCAAGTAATGGTGTTGTACATACTATTGATGCTGTACTTTTACCTCCTCAGAATATAGTACAAACAGCAATTGATGCCGGTTACAGTGTACTGGCAGCTGGTCTTGTAGCGGCTGGTCTGGATGATGACCTTCAGGGTATGGGTCCTTTTACAGTATTTGCTCCAACTGATGCTGCATTTAATTCAGCAGGTATAACATCCGATAATATTGCTGATGTTGCAGGTTTGAGTGAAATACTTCTATATCATGTTGTATCCGGTGAAATACTATCGACTGATCTTTCATCAGGCGACGTAGCTACACTTAATACACAAACTATATCTATTGATGCCTCAGCTCTCACAATTAATGGTGCGGCAATTACAACTCCTTTTGATGTTAAGGCAACTAACGGTGTTATACACACTATTGAAGATGTACTGATTCCGGAGTTTGATATTGTAACCTCTGCTTTATTTTATGGTTACGATAAACTTGCTGCAGCAGTGACTGAAGCTAACCTGGTTGAAGCACTCCGGGGGGATGGTCCCTTTACGGTATTTGCACCCACAGATGCTGCCTTCGATGCTCTATATGCATCCCTGGGTGTGAGCGGTCCTGCTGATGTTGATGACGCTACGCTTGAGTCACTTCTTCTTTACCATGTACTTTCAGCTAAGATAACTTCAGCGGATCTTACAACGGGTGATGCAGAAACACTGGCAGGTAAGTATGCTTCAATTGATGCAAGTGCCCTGACAATTGATGATGCCGGAATAATTAGTCCTTTTGATGTTGCAGCAAGCAATGGCGTAATACATACTATAGATGCGGTAATTTCCCCTGCCAGTAACATAGTTGAAGCAGCCCAGGCCAGCGAAGATCTTTCCAGCCTTGTTGCAGCTCTGACCATATTTCCCGGCCTGGTTACGGCACTTAGTGATGAAACGGGTGAATATACAGTTTTTGCCCCGACCAATGCAGCTTTTGATGCATTACTGGCTGTCATAGGCCAGACTTCAATTGATGATGTGCCAGAGGATGTTCTTAAGAGTGTTTTGCAATATCACGTTATTGAGAGTTCAGAAGTTTATTCCACTGACCTGTCAGACGGACTTGTTGCTGGCACATTGAATGGGGAAGATATCACTATTTCTGAAGTTGGGGGATCGTTTCTTATAAGTGGTGTTGGGATCAATACAGCTGATGTAATGACCAGTAATGGAGTTGTGCATATTATGGACGGTGTCCTTGTTCCTCCTTCGGTATTGCAGTTTGTTAACACTATTGTTGAACCTGCTTATTTCAATAAGGATTTTACAACTCTTATTGCTGCTGTCGAGGCAGCAAGTCCGGCTATACTCACAACGCTTCTGGGTGACGGACCCGGAAATAGCGGGATGACCTTGTTTGCTCCTACAAATAATGCATTTGCTGCCGCAGGAATAACAGAATTACCTGACCAGGCCACTCTGGATGCAGTTCTTACATATCACCTTATAGATGGTGTGGTTATGAGTACGGATCTGCCTGCAACAACTGCTGCTGCACCTGCTACTGTTGCTGCTGTTGGTGGTGATCTGTACCTGTCAAACAAGGGTGACGGTGTATTCCTTAATGGCAATACACAGGTAAGTGTAACCGATATTGATCCTTCTGAGGGAGCAGGTGATGCAAACGGAATAGTGCATGTTATTGACCAGACACTTATTCCTCCTGCACAGGATATAGTTGCCATAGCTATTGACCAGGGATTCAGTGAGCTTGCAGCTGCTCTTACAGAAGCCGGTCTGGTCAGTACTCTTCAGGGCGAGGGACCGTTCACAGTATTTGCACCAACGGATGCAGCTTTCGATGAGCTTTATTCGGACCTTGGTGTAAGCGGACCTGCCGAGCTTGATGATGCTACTCTTGAAGCAGTATTGCTTTACCATGTTCTCGGTTTGAGAGCTTTCTCGACTGACCTTAGTGATGGACTTTCAGCAACCACTCTTTCAAACAGTGCAACTTTTACAATTAATATAACTGATAATGGTGTTACAATCACCGATGGTGATTCAGGCACTGATAATGCAAATATTACTTCAGTTAATGTATTGGGAACGAATGGGGTTATACATGTGCTGGACAGTGTGATATTACCATCTTCCAAATAATATTTAATCACAATTATCAGGGGCTGTCATTTATGACAGCTCCTGTTTTTTTAATGTAATAATTTATTGTTTGTTTTCTATTATTGTTTAATAATTTAAGCTATGTTTGAAACATAAATACCTTAGCAATGGGAGAATATTCAATAAAAGATCTTGAGAAATTATCCGGAATCAAGGCTCATACCATAAGGATTTGGGAGAAGAGATATGGTATTATTGAACCGGAACGCACAGGTACCAACAGGAGGATATACAGCGATGATGAGTTAAGGAAGCTTATCAATATCTCCTTACTTAACCGTAATGGCTTTAAGATTTCCAGGATTGCATCCATGACATCTGAAGAGATAGAGGAAAAAGTATTATTTCTGAGCCGTGACAACTCCCGTGCAGATACCCGTATTGACTCCCTGATACTGGCAATGCTGAAGATGGATGAGTTGAACTTTAACGGCTTGCTTACAAACTATATACTTAAGCATGGTTTTGAAAATACCTTTACACAGTTAATATTTCCCTTCCTCAGACGTGTCGGCACATTATGGATGACAGGTGCTGTTACACCCGGCCAGGAGCATTTTGTTTCCAGTCTTATACAGCGTAAGCTGTTGTTTAATATTGAGACAATGACCTACAGGCCAAAAGAGGGAGGCAAAAAAATATTGTTTTTCCTGCCAGAAAATGAATTACATGATATCAGCTTACTGTTTTACACCTATATAGCTAAAAAGAACGGGCATGATGTGTTATATCTGGGGACTATGACACCTCTGGATTCAGTCAGTAGCTCTTTGAGTACATGGCCGGCAGATATTATTGTGACCGGAACCTCAACAAATATGTCTGTATCAGGAATAACCGATTATATTAATAAGTTATCGGATTTATTCAGTGATCAGCTTGTAATTATTATGGGAACACTTAAAGACGAAATAAAGGGTAAACAAATGGATAAGATCCGGACAGCTGATGGTATTAATGATTATATTGAACTTATAAATGCCAGGTAGCTGTATACCAGGTAGCTGTATGACAGGTAGTTGAATGATTAGTAATTGAATACAACTTAGCTGAATGTCCGGTTTCAGAAATTTATCTCAAGAGCAAGTTCATAAATCCTGGTATAAGATCCCATAATATTATTCTGATCATAATTCAGAACCAGCTTATTATCCAGAAACCTGTATGTAAGTCCGGCAATAAACGTGTTTTGCTCCCTGTCGGTGTCCTGGTAAGAGACAAGACTGTCATATCGTGAAAACAGTGAGAATTTCGTAGACGGTATCATTAGTTCTGCAAAAAATGAATAGCCTGTGTTACGGTAAGAAAAACCATCCTGGTTAATATAATCATCGGCATGTCCACCTATTCCGCGGTAATACTGGAGCATCAATTTATGTTTATCACTCACTGATGAAAGGTGGATTATATTAAGTCCGTAATCAGCCATATTGGTAGCTGTATTTGACTTGCCCCAGGAGAAAGTATATGTGAATTGTATGCCCGGCACATGGTCGGGGAGGGGACGAAGACTCAACCTTCCTTCAATTATCTTATTATTGTTTTGTTCAAGGGCATGATAACCACCCCCGTTATAAACGCCAAAACTAAAACTTCCATACCTGCCGGGAAAATATGAGCTTACCCTTTCCTGGTAATCCTCACTTATCTCACCTCCTATCAGTCCGGCTATTGTAATACCGAAATCAGCTGAACTCAGCAGTTTATAACGGTCGCTGAACATTTTGCCCTGCACCCTGTATCCCATTATATTCTGTTCGTACTCCAGCCAGGGGCGGTGTACAAGTCCCATCTCCAGGTATGTATTATTAAAGAATAGTACATCATCAAGATTTACTTTCATCAAAAGGTATTTAAGCCGCATTTCAATGTTACCCATATCACTGCCCTCAAGGTCGGTGGTTATATCCTGGGTGTACCTGACAGATAATCTGTCGTTAAGCCTTGTCTTTATTGTAAAATAACCCCTTTTTAACCTGAAACTGTTCAGGTCCGTGTAATCATTATAACCATAGCCCAGGAACCACTCACCTGAAATGCTTGTGTTTTGAATAAACGGTTTCTGATCTGAGGCTTCCTGTGACAGAACGGGACTGAGCAGGAATATTCCGAGTAAGATAGAAAGAGCTTGTTTTTTCATATAATTAGAATGTGTTGGTGGAAATCATCGCAAAAATATGAATTTATTATTTTCCGGATTAATGGAGGGAGCATACTGTTACAAAAAATCATATATTATGAAAATTCCCGACACCGGATACAAACAATGGAAATGACGCTTTTCAGACAAAAAAATCTATTGAGAAAATATACAGGGCATTGAGCAGGCCTTCGCCAATAAATACCCCGATCACACATTTCAGGTAGGATATCCGGAGTGAGCTCCCGACATAAATGATAAGATCTGTTGGTACTACAGG
>CAZGUR010000207.1:0-5910 GCA_964529295.1 uncultured Rikenellaceae bacterium
CAGGCTCACCCTCCGCCAGCAGCCTGTTTTTTATATGTTCAGTTACCCTGTAAATATTTTCCTGCAGTCCGGGTATATCACGGAACACCCTGTTATTGAGCTTCTGCAGTATATAATCATTATATCCTTCTGCCGTTTCTATTTTGTATGTATCATGTATATGACCTGTTCCGAAGGCCTTGCCTGCCAGAAAAGGGGCTTCAGTGTCGAAGCGATCATATATTCTTTTAAGCCACTGGCTCTCTGGCATAGTATTGCGCTATTTTATTTATCAGCATTCAGTTTATCAAAAGCCCTGAAAAGGAATATTGTGCCTGCAACGGCTATAAGACCAAGTAATATGCCCAGTCCGGGTTTGGCATACACAAAACCGCCGATAGAAAAAAGGGCACTGTATATCGATACTGCGCCTATAAAGACGCATAATACCTGCAGTGGCATTTCCCAGGTGCGTCCCGAGTCGCGGTCGTCTATAATAATATCATCTTCCAGTCTTGCCTCTTCCACCACCTTTCTCCATCCCGGTCCGCCCGGCCTTGTTATACGGTAGAACTTCCTCAGTGTCTCTTTGCTCTCAGGGGCGGTAAGGAAGGTTGTTGCCAGCCATACCACGGTGGTAATGAGAACAGCAATAAGCAGTTTGGAGGTGAAGCCGTCAAGCACCCAGAATATTATGGCACTGTCAGGTACGAAGAAAACGAGTACAACTGCTGATAATGTGGCTGCTATCATGGCTGCTATCTCTGTCCAGGCATTGATCCTCCACCAGAACCAGCGCAGCAGGTATATTGCTCCCGTGCCCGCCCCGGAGAGCAGCAGCACATCGAAGGCCTGGGTGGCATTATTGAGGAAGAAAAGGGCCATAAGGCCTGCTATTACCATCAGGGCTACCGTTGTTATCCTGCCTACTTTTACAAGCTCTTTCTCCGGTGCCCCCGGTTTTACAAAGCGCCGGTAGAAGTCATGTACAACATATGATGAACCCCAGTTAAGGTGTGTGCCTATGGTTGACATATATGCGGCTATGATAGATGCTGTTACCAATCCCAGCCAGCCCGGACCCAGCTTGGAGAGCATTACCGGGTAGGCAATATCATCCTTAAGGTATGTATCCGAGATATCCGGGAACTGTTCATGAATACTCTGCAGGTCAGGGTAAATGACTATGGAGGCCAGGGCTACTATTATCCATGGCCACGGGCGAAGGGCATAATGAGCGAAGTTAAAAAGCAGTGTGGCGCCTATGGCGTTCTTTTCATTTTTGGCCGATAACATACGCTGTGCTATATAGCCACCGCCACCAGGTTCGGCCCCGGGGTACCATACGGCCCACCACTGCACCGCTATGGGTATCAGCAGCAGGGTAACCCATACGGAGGGATTGCTGAAGTCAGGCAGCACCTTTATCTTTTCCTGCAGGGCCGGGTTGGTCAGAAGGTTCTGCAGCCCGTTGACCTCGGGCTGGCGTACCGCAACAACAGCTGCCAGCACCGCCCCGAACATGGCAATGCTGTACTGGAAGAAGTCAGCCCATATAACCCCTTTCAGTCCACCCAGGGAGGCATATATCATAACTACCAGTGAGCCACCAACCACAGCCTGCCACGGCTTGATGCCGAGCATGACACCGCCTATCTTAATGGCTGCCAGGGTAACTGTACCCATGATGAGAGTGTTAAACAGCACCCCCAGGTAGAGGGCACGGAAGCCCCTCAGGAAGGATGCTGCCTTACCACTGTACCTTAGCTCATAATATTCCAGGTCGGTCATGATATTCGACCTTCTCCATAGCTTGGCGTAGATAAAGACAGTTACCATACCGGTAATGAGAAAAGCCCACCATGCCCAGTTCTTGGCCACACCGTCTTCGCGTACCATGCCTGTTACCAGGTTGGGAGTGTCGGCAGAGAAGGTGCATGCCACCATTGAGATACCGAGAAGCCACCAGGGCATGCCACGTCCTCCCAGGAAAAATTCGGTGGTATCCTTGCCCGCCGTCCTGGATGCAACCCATCCTATCCCGATAACGATAAGGAAGAAGGTGCCTACTATCATCCAGTCAATAGTCTGTAACAATTGGATTGAAGTTTAGGTTAAACAATCTTAATTTTCTCAAAAAACCAAAACTAAGACTTTTTTATTATTTGTGCCATATAATGCAGATAATATGTATATCCTGTTTAAAGATTTGTGGTTATATATAATCTTAATATAAAAAATTAATCATTTTTTAACCTTTGGGATGATAATGTCCGGTATCTTTGCATCTGATAATTGATAACTGAAAAAAAAATGAACCACAGTCAGATAATTGAGAGAATTAGAAAAAAGAAAGCTATCATATCGGATATGGACGGGGTTATCTATCACGGTAATAAATTATTGCCGGGGGTAGGTGAGTTTGTGGAGTGGCTTAAAAAGGAAAAAAAGAAATTTCTCTTCCTTACCAACTCAAGTGAGCGTACACCGACAGAGCTGAAAGAGAAACTGGGGAGGCTGGGCATTGATGTTCCGAAGAACGTTTTTTACACCAGTGCCCTTGCCACCGCGCAGTTTCTTTCCTCGCAGAAGCCAGGGGGCACAGCTTATATTATAGGGGAGGCCGGGCTGATCAATGCCATGTATAATGTGGGCTATACAATGAATAATGTAAACCCGGATTATGTTGTGGTGGGTGAGACGGCCTCATACAGTTTCGAGAAGATAGAGAGAGCCATCAACCTTGTCTTAAAAGGGGCAAAGCTTATCGGTACCAACCCTGATATGACCGGTCCCGCCGAAAACGGCATTGTGCCGGCCACAAAAGCACTTATTGCCCCCATTGAACTGTCAACAGGCAAGAGTGCCTATTTTGTGGGCAAACCAAACCCGCTGATGATGAGGATAGCCCTTAAGCGACTGGGCTGCAGCAGGGAGGAGTCAATAATAATTGGGGACAGGATGGATACCGATATTATTGCAGGCATTGAATCGGAGATAGATACATGCCTGGTGCTAAGTGGTATATCAAGCAGTGCCACCGTTGATGAGTTTCCTTATAAACCTCATTATGTTCTTAAGGGAGTTAATGAGATTATTAGCTGAGTATAAGGTAAATGATTATCTTCACCCCCTGGAAAATGAATCACAGATAAAATTACAATGGAAAGAGTAAAGGATATATTCAAGCGTGAAGCTGAAGCAATAAAAAACATACCTGTCAATGGTTTTTATAATGACGTTGTTGAGGCTATCTATGAGCGCGTACACCGAGGTAAGGGCAAGGTGATATGCAGTGGTATGGGCAAGGCCGGACAGATAGCGCAAAGCATTGCAACTACCCTTAGTTCAACGGGTACCCCGGCCATCTTCCTGCATCCCAGCGAGGCCCAGCATGGAGACCTGGGTGTTATACAGAAAAATGATATACTATTTGTTATCTCCAACTCCGGTCGTACACGTGAGATACTTGAGCTGCTGGGACTTGTGTCGGAGCTGCATAAAGACATACCTGTGATAGTACTGACAGGGAATAGTGACAGTCGCCTTGCAGAAAGCGCGGACCATCTTTTGCTGACGGGTGACCCTCCCGAGGTGTGTATGCTGGGACTTACACCCACTACCTCCACCACGGTGATGGCAGTAATAGGTGATGCTGTAGTGGTGCTGCTGCAGGAGAGGATAGGCTTTACAAAGAAAGATTATGCCAGGAGGCATCACGGAGGCTATCTCGGACAGAAGTCCAGGGAACAGTCTTAAGGGTTTCATATGTCATCTTTTGATGACTCTTCTAAGCCCTTCATTAATAATTGTTTTAACATGGCAGCAGCGGTCTTATTATTTATTATATTTGATCATTGCTGTCCACTTAAAATATTTCAGGCGGACATTAATGATATTTGATTTATACAAAAACCATTAATAATGAAAACCGGAATAATAACATTTTTCTGCCTTCTGTTTCTGATAAGCCCGGCAGATGCCCAGGAAGAACGTATATCTGGCAGCTGGCTGGGTAAACTGTCAGTGGGCGCAGTCCAACTGAGACTGGTTTTTAATATCAAAATCGGTGATGACGGCCTTTATTCGGCCACAATGGATAGTCCGGACCAGGGAGTGAAAGATGTACCAATGGGTGAACTCATACTTAAGGATGACACCCTTATTATTATGGCACCCCTCCTGGGGGGCGACTATAAGGGCGTAATGCTAAGCGACACAAGCCTGGAAGGTGTCTGGACGCAGTCGGGTACCAGTTATGACCTGAACCTTATAAAGCAGGGAAAAGCATTTGAGCTGTCAAGACCGCAGGAGCCTAAGCCTCCCTATCCATATATTGAGGAGAATATCAGATTCCCCTCTGTCAGCGGCGATTTCAAGCTGGCGGGCACACTCACTCTCCCTGAGTCAGTTGGTCCCTTTACCGCAGTGGTCCTGGTTACGGGATCAGGCAGCCAGAACAGGGATGAGGAGATCTTCGGGCATAAGCCTTTCAAAGTGCTTGCTGATTATCTTACAAGGGAAGGAATAGCGGTACTGAGATACGATGACAGGGGGGTAGGCGAATCAGGCGGTAACCCGGCAGGAGCTACCTCCGCTGATCTTGCTGACGATGCTTTGTCAGCCATTGAATACCTTGAGGGCAGGAAAGATATCGATAATAAGCGGATTGGAGTGGCAGGTCATAGCGAGGGTGGACTGATAGCATTTAAACTTGCAGCTGAAAATGATGATATAGCATTTATTATTAGCCTTGCCGGACCGGGAATCAAAGGAAAATATATACTTGAAGAACAGGCTGAGTATATTGGCCGGCTGAGCAATGTGCCTGAAGAACTTTTACGGCAGAGTATGCAGCTCAATAAGGATATTTACAGCCTGATAGAGGAGAATGAAGACCCGGCTGCCGGCATAAAGAAGATCACCTCCCATGTCAGGGAATTTTACCTTGGTGAAGGGACAGGGGAGGACACTATTGATCTGGTACTGGATAATATTAAACAGAGTATTAACACTGCATCTTACCCCTGGCTGCGCTATTTTATCAGTAGTGATCCGGCAGATTACTTTCCACATATTAGTTGTCCGGTACTGGCCCTTAACGGTGAGAAGGACTGTCAGGTTATGGCAGGGAAGAATGTTAATGCAATAGTGGATGGATTGAAAGATTCAGGCAATAATTATGTTACAGGCAGAGTTTTTCCCGGACTGAATCATCTTTTCCAGCCTGCTGAAACAGGACTGCCCAATGAATACGGGGAAATTGAACAAACTATGAGTCCGGATGTACTGAAAACGATACTTGACTGGATTAGGGAGCATTCAGCATACTGAGAATCCAGCGAGAATGAATATAATTTACTAATATGGATAATCTGGATTAGCTTATTTGCACCTGCTTCAAATGGTTTGTTATAGTCTGCCTTTTGTTAATACGTTTTGGTCATACTCTCCGGAACGCACACTATATAGGAGGCTATTCCCTTATTATCTTCTGCCAGTTCAGTGGTGTCTTCCTGAATAACTGTTTCGATTGTAAGGATCTTAAGATCAGGATAGGTCTGGCGCAGGTACCAGATTATACCTTCAAAATTCCTGGAGTGATAGGAGCCGTTATAATGAATAAATGTTTTTTCCTCCTGCCAGTGTTCGAGTATTGAATATGCCATGGTGGCATCCTTTATGGCCTGTGCTTTCGGTAAATTGGGGTTTGCATGGGCCATCCCGTTTCCTCCCTGCATCATATTGAGCATATCCTTATACCCCTTAAGTTCTGAATCATATAATATGGGAAGGGGGGCTATATATTCTTTAGCTTCTTCTGACAGGCTGTCAAGGATATCCAGGCCTGACCTGCTAACCATAGAGGCATAGCGCCTGGGTACATTGGTGGCTATGAACTTAAGGCCATTCTCCTTCGAAAATTCAAGT
>CAZGUR010000208.1:0-5886 GCA_964529295.1 uncultured Rikenellaceae bacterium
AGGCCCATCTGCATGCCGTGGGTGTGTCCCGACAGGGTCAGGTGTATATCCTTGCGCCTGCTTATATCCCTTATCCAGTGGTTGGGGTCGTGGCTTAAGAGTATCCTGAAATCGGCGCTGTCGGCATACCGCATTGCCAGGTCAGTATCGCCGTAATAAAGGTCGGGTACACGCCCGTAGGTAGCCACCCCTGTAAGGGCAAGCCTTACGCTGTCGACCATTATACAGGACATGCTGTCCTGAAGGTAGACATGTCCGGCTTCTCTCAGCATACTGCCAATGACAGCCATATGCTCACTGTAATTATCGCTGTCGTACATACCGCTGTATAGTCCGGTATCATGATTGCCCGGTATGGCATAAACACCGTATCCGGCTTTCTGTTTTTCCAGTATGTCCCGGAATGGTTCCATCTCATCGTGGAGTATTGTGACAAAATCGCCGGTATTGACTATTATATCAGGTTCCAATGCATTGATACTGTCTATCACTTCTATAAGTTTATCCCTGTGTCTTGCAAAGCTATTCAGGTGAAGGTCGGATATATGGACTATGGTGAATCCCTCCAGGGCCGGCGGCAGACCGCGGTATTCTATCTCAACTGTTTTGTAGCGGAAATTAAAGCGGCCGTGCCACATCCCGGCCAGGAAGAGAACGACCAGCAGTAAGATAAGGGCCGCAAGAACCCATAATGATTTCTTTATTATTACCGGCCGGTGTTTTGCCGGCCTGTTTAGTGAACTCTTCTTCATCTTCCCGCTTAATTATCAGTCTCGCTACTTTTTATAATACTGTTATGCACGATTACTGTTACGCACGGTCAATATTACTTCACAGCTTTTAATTTTTGTCAAAGATACCGTTTCCGGGTTTAGTCTGGAAGCTAATTATTATTTTTGGGGAAATAAGTGTGTCAGTTATGAAAGTTGAATTTCATTCTCCGGGCTATATGCCTGCATGCGGGCTTACATTCGTGATAATAGGGGCACGATATAATGATATGTGGGTTTTTGTTAGGAATAAAAAGCGCAATGGCTATGAGCTGCCGGCCGGTCATATTGATCCGGACGAAGACCCTGATGTTGCTGCGGCCCGTGAGCTGGGTGAGGAGACAGGGGCTGTTAACTTCGATATTCAATGTGTTGCCACTTATACGGTCAGCGGAGATGATAGCTTCAGGGCCGGCAGGTTGTATTATGCCGGTATTGCTGAATTGGGACAGGAAAGGGATGAGGATGAGATAGGGGAGGTGGTCTTTGCTGACAGCCTGCCTTCAGAGCTAAGCTTTCCTTTTGTTCAGGGGGAGCTGTTCGCTTACCTGGAACAATACCATAAGGGTCAGATAAATCCGGGGTAGACCCTTTTCAGTCGTTTTTATTTATCGGAGGTGCTATTCGATTATCTGAAACAATACCCTAATAATCAGATAAATTCTATATAAACCTCTTTCAGCCATTTCTCCTCAAGCATGGCGGCTATCTTCCTTACCACATTGCGTCTTATCTCGAGGTCTACGGGCAGGGTGGGGTCCTGGTGAGCAGTATTGATCCTGGTGCCCGTGATAAACTGTATCTCGTCAGACTCCATCAGCAGCTTCACTATCTTGTCGGCCGGACCCTTACCCGGCTTATGCTTCTTATAATTATCCAGTATCTCCGCCACCTTCTGAAGTGTAAGTATGCCTTCAGTCACCAGGTCTATCCCTTCAATAAAGCTTTCCGGAGGCAGTTCGGGATCTTCAAAAACCAGGTCGTCGATAACATCCCTGCCTGTTTCCCTGGCTATTATATCTGCCGTGGTGCCGCCGCTCAGTATTACCTTTCCTTCAAAACCTGTCACCCTGCCGGCCAGCTCACTGTCTTTCTCACTGTCATAGGGAGGACCGGTGCACAACAGCAGCTTCCTTGGCTCCCTGAAATATATGCTTCCGCAGCTGGTGTCGTCCATGGCGCTGTACCCGTCATTCTTATGAGCCATGGTTATTATCTTTGAAGCCAGGCGTGAGGCCGATATAGCAGGCTCTGATCCTGTAAGCATAAGGGTGTAAGACAGCAGCTCATCCCTGCCCCAGCCAAATGGCAGCCTGTCCGATCCCATCCCGCTCTGCACCACACCGTCGGTGCAGAATATTATCCTGTCTTCTTTTTCAGCCTTAAAGGAGCAGGTGGTGAGGCTTTTACCGGCATGCCTTCCCTCTGTCAGCTCCACTTTCTCCCAGGGAGGGTTAAATATCTCACCCCGCCTCATTATTATTGACGGTGGATTATCAAATTCAAGTATTGTAACAGTGCCGTCTGCTTCAATATCAATGATGGTAAAGGTTGAGTAGCTTATTTTTCTTACGGAGCATACCGGCAGTGTTTTCATTATCACCGATGCTATCTTTTCCACTTCCTTATGCTCACGCGTGAAGTTAAGAGCCATAACCGAGCTCAGGGTGGCCAGTATATTGGCTTTTACACCGTGACCCATTCCATCAGACAGCACGGCTATGATACGCCCTTCCTCCCTTATCCTTTTTGACAGGAACACATCACCGCAGATTTTTTCGCCATGGTGACTCCTCTGCTGGCAGTCTGCTTCTATATGGAATTCTTTACTCACGGTGCCGGCTTTTAAACAAATTATTTTTTCTTCAGGCTTTTCCTGTAAGACTCAAGTATGGAGTTAAGCATCTGCTCCGTCTCCGAGGCACCCTCGCCCAGCAGGAAGCCTATCTTCTGCACCATATCAAGGTTCTTTTCTATCACCTCGTTGATCCTGTTTATTGCCTCTTCCCGCTGCACTTCTGGTGAGAACATATCCCTTATCACAGCCCCTGCTATCTTGTTTTTCCTTACCGGGAACACCGATATGTTAAGCATCTTATCCTCGTATTTTATATCCCTGTTGGTAACCGACTCATCCTGCCGCAGTGCATAGGTGAACATATTGTACACGCTGAAGGGCAGAATTGATTTCAGATCGGCGCCTTTGAGTCCGGGTATAACCTCAGCTATATTAACCGCATCCTCACCGGCTATATTGATAAAGGTGCTGTTTGAATGAATCACTTTCAGGTTCTCATCGGCTATTACCACCCCCGAGGGCAGCTTCTCAAGCATGGCATTCACCGTGTCCGAGGCTTCCTGCGCCAGGTTTTGTTCGCGGCGTGCCAGCGACTCCGACTCCTTCAGCGCCTTCTGGGTGTCCGATAGCTTCTTATTGCTTACCCTCAGCTTTTCTATATATCGCTGCTTGTTCCTGATATTAAACTTATGGCACATCTCGGGTATTGTGAGTCCCATCGCCACGGTCACTGCGAAGTCGCGACACGACTCATAACCACATGCACGGCAGTCGTCACTGTCTCCTTTGCCTGTCCTGCCTATTGTCTTCAGCACCTCCTGTATCTCAGCTTCCGGCGGTTCCGGTATGCGGTGGTCATCGGCAGTGAATGTTTTTGAATAGTCAAGTCCGCTCCATTTTTTCATATCCCTGGCCCATTGCTCATTGTCGAGTGACTTAACCCTTTTTTCTGTGTACAGTCTTACCAGGTTCCTTCGCCTGTATCTCTCACTGTGATGATCCATGCCGGGTCCCAGCAGGCAGCCCTGGCAAAAGAAAAGGTTAAAATGGTGCTTTATGCTGTCGATATGACTGTTAAAATCCCTCAGTGCCTCAGTGATATCTTCTTTTCCGGAGGCAGTTATCACCCCGCTTTCCATTACATCGCGTTTTATCCCTGCCGCATACAATATACCTGCCGGTATGGGGTAGAGGGCTCCGTATTTGCCATGGGGAGGATCAAAATCGGAGAAGCTCACCTTCTTTTCCTCTATGCCTGTTTTGGCGAAGAGCTGCCGCAGCTCAATAAAGGTAAGGACCGAGTCGATCGCCTTTCTTTCTTTTTCACGCAGGGCCTCATCCTTGCTGTCTATGCACGGACCTATATATATTACCTTACTGTTGCTGCCATATATCTCCTTCACTATCATTCCGGCGGCTGTCATGGGCGACACCAGGGGGGCAAGATTGGATACCAGTCCCGGATAATATTTCTCGGTCATCTTCACAATGGCCGGGCAGTTGGATGTTATATAATGCTTACCTTCAGCCTTATCAAACAGGTCGGCATAAGCAGCAGCTATTATGTCCACTGCAAACGACACCTCGTGCACCTTGTCGAAGCCCAGTTCCCTGATCATAGCCACCAGTTTCCGGTAGTCTGTTATATCATCAAACTCGGAAGCTATGCTCGGTGCCACAAGTGCTATGTTAATGGCATCTTTTTTAAGCAGCTGCCCTGTTTCATCCTTTGAGTCGCGGAACATTATGGCATCCGATGCACATGCCAGGTAGCACAGTCCGCAGCCTATGCACCTGCCGGGTAACACCTCGGGATGCCTGCTGTCCGGTTTCAGCTGTATGGCCTTAACGGGACACACCCTTATACAGGAATAGGAGTCAGTGCATTTGTCCTGGTCAATATAAATTACAGGGTTCATGTTTTCAGTTTTTCATCCATGTGATGCCTTTGAAGGTATGATTGCACCTCTTTCACCATCTCCTTATTACCCCTTGCAAAGCAGGAGCTGCCAGGGCATATATGTATTTCATCCGCTTTTTTCAAAAGCACTGTTTATTAAATAACATTTCAAAAATAATAAATTTATTCAAACCTGCAGGCAAGAATGCCAGGGAAGTGCTTAAACAGTCTGTGTTTATCTGCTTTTCGCTAAGATTTGAATGTATATTTCAGTTCTGTTACCTGTAGTGGATCGTATTAACATGCATAATAATAAGGTATACAGATATATAAAGCTATTGTCTATTTTGTGTGTTAATAAAATAACACTGTTTATGATATAACACAAGATAAAATTTTTTATATTTGTGCTGGTGACAGAAACATGTACTGGGATCTGTAACATGTACTTCAGGCAGAAACATGTATTGGATATTTAACATGTTCTGTAAGGAAAAACATGTACTGGGTTCAAAAAGGTATATGGCAAGAAGTATTATTTGCTTATAGCAGTAAAATATGTTAAGCAATGGAAAAGAAGACAGCGGATATACTGGATAAATACAGGCTTTCGGAAAGGGGAGGCCTGATACCTTTATTGCAGGAGATACAGTCGCTTGAAGGCTATATCTCTGAGGATGCCATAAGGGAAGTGGGTGAATTGCTGGGTATAAGCACTACAAAGATATTCAGCCTGGCCAGCTTTTATGACGGTTTTCGTTTCTCTCCTCCGGGGAAGGTGCATATAAAGATATGTAACGGTACATCCTGCTATATAAACAGGAATATGGACATACCCGGCATACTGAGGGATGAACTGAAACTGGATGAGGGAGACCGTTCGGCCGACGGCAGGTACAGTCTGGAGCTGGTCGACTGCATGGGGGCCTGTCACCTGGGACCTCATATTTATGTTGACGGTAATTATTACACGGTGCGTACGGATAAGGAGTTGAAGCGCTTAATTGAAAAGATAAGGTCTGATGGCTAAAGCGGTTAAAAGTAGCGACAGGGACAGTATCAGGAAGATACTGCAGAAAGAGGTGCTTGCATATCGCTCTGACACCGTAAGTGAAGAGCTGCAGCAGCTGCTTGAAGGTATATGCAGGGAAAGAAATGATATACCTGTTATCTCTGTTTGCTGTAACAGCGGCAGCATGATATCCGGTGCGGGAAGTACTTATAAGGCCGTGGCTTCCTACCTTGATGATTATGAAACAAAGGCTGAGCTGCTAAGGGGAGGTTGGTTTGGAGCCACCAATTTTGATCCCGTGGTGACGGTTAAGATGCCTGGCAGGCACAGGCTCTTTTTCAGGAATATATCTGAGGAGAAGGTGGAGCCACTGCTTAACAGCGTGCTGCATAATGAGGTGCCGGAA
>CAZGUR010000209.1:0-5884 GCA_964529295.1 uncultured Rikenellaceae bacterium
GAAAGAGGCTGTTCTGAGGAAGGTGCGTTTCAGGGTTCATATATTGTTTTCATTTGTACTGATGGCTGTTATACTTGTCTTCAGGCTGATAAATGATCAGAGTGTCATAGGGGCGCTGTTTACTGTTGCCGGGTATACCTATGGGCCCCTGCTGGGCATGTATTCTTTTGGCCTGTTTACCAGGTGGCAGATATATGATAAATACATGCCCTGGATAGCTATTGCTTCACCGTTGCTTTGTGTGGTGCTAAATACTTTCTCTAAGTCATTATTCGGAGGATATGAGTTCGGGTTTGAACTGTTGATCGTTAACGGGCTTCTCACCTTTCTCGGCATGATGCTTATTCGCCGGAAGAATCAGGGAGAGGAAAGCGGTAAATAATATAATAGGATACTGCGGGAGTTATGAAGCTGTCAGTAGTGCCCATGCCGGGTATATATGCAGCTTTTTCACCGTTTTTGCCCGAGGAGTATACCGATGTGCGAAGCTTAACAGCCCATCCTATAAGGAAATTTCTGAATACTTCTGTTTTTACACTACCCTGTAGTTCAATGAAATGTGCATGCACGGAATTTTCCTCCACCGATGTATCAATATGCCCCCAGTAATTATCAAGGCTTATATAGGGTGTTGCCTGCTGAAAGAGTGATAATCCGTATCTCAGACCTATACCGGCAAAATGGTTGATTTTTGATGCCACGGGCTCGAGAAGGCTAATGTCAGTTCCAACCCTGAGGTACATGCCCCGGCTGTAATACTTATAATTGTATTTTTCATAATCATAAGCTGAATATCCGGGTTCCATCACCAGGTAGTATTTATAGTTCAGCCTGTAAGACAGCTGTCCTTCAAAGTTGTAATTTGATCTGTCTGTTGCGTAAAGAGCGGGTCCTGTTATATCCACACCAATACTCAGAGACTTTGTGGCTTTAACTGTGTCTGCCTCCTGTGCATTACCGGCAAGAGAGTATAACAGCAACAGTACTTTAAAAGAAAATTTGAATATTCTCTTCATCACCGGGATTTACTTGTTCGTTTGTGATCAATATATTACTTATATCATTACTGGTAAACAGTACCTGGTTAAGTGAATATATATATATATATCCGCAGGCTTTTGACAGGAACTTCAGTTCTGACTCATACAGTATTTCAATTGTATCATGCCTGCTGCCGTTAATAATTATGAATGAGCAGGATGGAGCGGAAGGGTTAAGAGGGAGGCTTATCTGCTTGAGTTTTGCATTGGAATATACCAGGGAGTCAGGCATATATATACCATATATACTTAAGCTGTCAATAGTCAGGCTCTTACCGGAACCGCTTTCATAAAACCCTGCCTTCATCAGCACTTCGGTATTCTGATCACAGCTTTCCTCTGTGCAGGCCAGGCTTAGTGACAGCAGGAAGACAACA
The DNA here is from genome assembly GCA_964529295.1 of uncultured Rikenellaceae bacterium. GTDB lineage: Bacteria > Bacteroidota > Bacteroidia > Bacteroidales > VadinHA17 > UBA9300. The sequence continues at coordinate 1,418 of CAZGUR010000209.1, forward strand.
ATACAGAACAGATTTAATTTTCTCATTGCTTGAATACAAATGACGCATTCAAAAGTAGGAAAAATGAATATTCCAAAAAAGGACTTACGGACTATTATGGAATAATATATTAATTCTTTCTGTTATTGAAGATCTGCTCTATTGTCTCATTATATTTAGTCATGAGTTCATTTCTCTTAAGCTTGAGGGTGGGTGAGAGTTCCCCTGTGTCAGGTGTCCATTCCTCTTCAACTATTCTGAATCTTTTTATTTTCTCATGATCACCCAGCGTGCGGTTTAACTGCTCCACCTCTTCCCCGATGCGGGTAATGACCTTTGGACTTTTGATGAGTTCCCTGTTATCGCGAAACTGGATGTTTTCCTCCGTACACCAGTCATGGAGATATTTGAAGTTTGGGGATATCAGTGCACTGGCAAACTTCTGGTTTTCTCCAACCACCATTGCCTGTTCAATAAAGATAGACTCTTTGAGCCTGTTTTCAATCATCTGGGGCGCAATATACTTACCGGCTGAAGTCTTGAAGATCTCTTTTTTTCTGTCTGTAATCTTCAGCCATTTGCCTTCTACCAGGGTTCCTATATCACCCGTATGTACCCATCCTTCCTTATCTATTACCTCTTTTGTTCTCTCCTCGTCCTTATAATACCCTATCATTACATGAGGCCCGCGTGTGAGTATCTCCCCGTCCTCTGCAATCTTCACTTCTACTCCGGGTATAGGAGGGCCTACGGTACCGAACATAATATCATCTATCCTGAACGGATTCACTGCTATAACAGGTGATGTTTCGGTCAGACCATAGCCGGCAATCACAGGCAAGCCGGCAGCCCAGAATATCCTTTCCAGTCTGGGCTGTATGGCAGCACCGCCTGATACGATAATCTCAATCTCCCCGCCCAGTACTTCCTGCCACTTGCTGAATATCAGCTTTCTGGCCACAGACAGTTTGATCCTGTAAAACAGACTTTTGCCTTTAAGTTCATATCTCAGACCTATCTTCACCGCCCAGAAGAAAAGAAGCTTCTTAATTCCTTTCAGTGTTTTACCCTTATTTATTATACCATCGTATATTTTTTCCATAAGACGTGGTACGGTATTCATCACATGTGGCCTGACTTCTTTAATAAGCTCTGTGATAAGTCCCATATTTTCAATGAAATATATACTCATTCCCTTATACTGGAAATGGTAGTTTACCATCCGCTCATAAATATGGCAAAGGGGAAGAAAGCTCATTGCCCTGTGACCAAAGCCAAGGTGGTGTATATCGTTGATCGCAAGCGCGTTTGACATAATATTATTATGTGACAGCATTACTCCCTTGGGCTGCCCCGTTGTTCCGGAGGTGTATATTATGGTAAGAAGGTCACCCGGACTGATTGATCTTTTTATATTGTAAAGTTCATCCCTGTACCTGTCTTCATTTTTCTTCCCCAGCTCAAGCAGTTCATTGAAATGCTTTACCCCTTCAATCTTTTCAAAAGAATAGATATGTCTGCACCAGTTAAGTTTATCAAGTATGGGTACAAGTTTATTATATATTGTTTTATTTGATATAAATATCAGTTCGATTTCGGCATGATTGAGTATATAAAGGTATTCCTCGGGTCCGATTGTGGGATATACAGGTACATGCACCATGCCGGCCTGTGACAATCCCATATCGGCAAAAGCCCATTCCGGACGGTTTCCTGTTATGGTTGCCACCTTATTGCCTTTTTTCAGACCGAGGGCCATCAGGCCATAGCTTACCATATTGGCATGGTTGCGGTATGATTCTGTTGAATATGTTTTCCATTCTCCTTCAATCTTACCTGCAATGGCTACTTCCCTGGAGTATTTTTCAATATTCCAGTCTAAAATATCAAAAGTACGTGTTACTTCCATAATTAATGATTTTGAGAACCGACAATTCTACAAAATATTTTCGAACATATGAATAAACATGTTGTCCAACATATATAATGATATTCTAATCATATGGATAGATGGGCTGTTGGGGAGTTTGTGCCGGAAATTGTATTTTTCGACTCTGGCTCTGAATTGCTCTTTCAGACTAGTGATTTCTCAGCGGACATTGTATTGCTCTTTCAGGCTAGTGATTTCTCAGCGAAACCAGGGTTGTTGTCAGGCTAATGATTCCTGAACGGTTTCCCTTATTTTTTTAAGGGCCTGTGGTATTCCATCTGGATTGCTGCCACCTGCCACGGCCATAAAGGGCTGGCCGCCGCCACCCCCCTTAATGAATTTTGAAGCATCACGGATAATATCACCAGCATGAATTTTCTTAAGCTTGAGCACATCATCGCTTATCATAACCAGGAGGTTGGCTTTATCACCTATGCGGGTGCCAAGAGCCAGTATAATATTATCATTTGATGACCTTACCATCTGGGCGATCTTTTTCAGTATATCAACTGAGTCTACCTCTACTTCCTGCGAGATAAACCTCACCCCCCTGATTTCTTCTGAGCGCTTAATCAGTTCATCGCGGATGATAACAGAAGCATTCGCTTCCAGCTTCTCTATTCTTTTGTTAAGCTCATTGACCTGGCCTATCAGTTTTGCAATTGAATCAGGTATATTTTCTGTGCCGGTGAGCATATTGCTTACCTGGTCAAGCACAGCCAGTTTCCGGTTGACATAATCCAGTGCCTTTTCTGAGCTGACAGCTTCTATTCTTCTTATGCCGGCTGCCACGGTGCTTTCCGAGACAATCTTAAACAGGCCTATCTGACCTGTTGATTCAACATGTGTGCCCCCGCAAAGCTCCATGGAATCACCGAATCCAACAACACGGACGCTGTCATCGTATTTTTCCCCGAACAGTGCTATTGCTCCTTTTTCAAGCGCTTCATCCATTGTTATTTCATCTATAACCCTGGCATGTATATTCATCCTTATCAGCTCATTGACAAGTTTTTCTATTTTGTTGATTTCCTCGTCTGTAATCTTCTTAAAATGGCTGAAATCAAAGCGTAGTTTTTCATCGTTTACAAGCGACCCTTTCTGTTCAACATGATCGCCAAGAATTTTTCTTAATGCATAATGGAGCAGGTGTGTGGCAGTATGGTTTTTAGCTGTGGACAATCTTTTATTCTCATCCACTATTGCCTCAAAATAATCATGGGGCCTGGAAGGAACGGACTTACTTATATGAATAATCAGCTTGTTTTCCTTTATTGTATTAATAATGTCGATTTTTTCTTCTCCGTTGGTAATATAACCGCTATCACCTGCCTGTCCGCCCCCTTCAGCATAAAAAGGAGTATGGTCGAATACAAGATGGTAAAGCTCCTTGCCTTTCAGCTTTACCTGGCGATAGCGTGTAATCTTTACTTTTTCCCTTGTCCTGTCATAACCTGTAAATTTTGTACCCTGGAGTTCATTTACCACTATCCAGTCTTCTGTTTCTTTTACTGCATCAACCCTGGACCTTTGCTTCTGTTTCTTCATCTCCTCTTCGAATCCGTCAATATCAACTGACATGGAGTTCTCCTTAAGTATCAGCTGGGTAAGGTCGAGGGGAAAACCATAGGTATCATATAGTATAAAGGCATCTTTTCCGGGGTAAGTATCTTTCTTGTCTGCCTTCAGCTCATCTATGCGTCTTTCAATAAGCTTAATTCCCTTTCCCAGGGTGTTAAGGAAAGTAGTTTCCTCCTGCCTTATTATATTTGTAATTTGCTTTTGCTGTGCTATTAGTTCCGGGAAGGCATCTCCCATTGTATTTACGAGAACGGGTACAAGCCTGTAGATAAATGGTTCATCCTGTTTTAGCTGATTAAATCCATATCTGATTGCCCTCCGGAGTATTCTCCTGATAACATAACCCGCTTTATTATTGGAAGGTATCTGTCCGTCAGCAACCGAAAAAGAAACCGCTCTCAGGTGATCGGCTATTACCCTTAATGCTATATCTGTTTCTTCTTCCTCTCCGTAGTTCACACCGGTAATGCTGCATATTTCGTTTATCAGCGAACGGAAAATATCTGTGTCGTAATTGGACTTTTTATCCTGGACAACCATGCATAACCTTTCGAATCCCATGCCGGTATCAACATGTTTTTCAGGTAATTGCTCCAGTGAGCCATCAGCTTTGCGGTTATATTGTATAAATACAAGGTTCCATATTTCCAGAACCAGGGGATGATCTTTATTGACAAGGGTGTGTCCTGGTATTTCATCCCTTTCTTTATCTTTTCTCAGGTCTATATGTATCTCGGAGCATGGTCCGCAGGGCCCGGTATCTCCCATTTCCCAGAAATTATCTTTCCTGGAGCCATCAAGTATCCTGTTAGCAGGTTTGCTGAAGCATTTTTTCCAGTATGCTGCTGCTTCGTCATCCCTTCCCAGCTTTTCTTCAGGGCTGCCTTCAAATACAGTTGTGTAGATCCTGTCTTCCGGAATACCCAGCACTGAGTGAAGAAATTCCCATGCCCATTCAATTGCTTCTTTCTTGAAGT
>CAZGUR010000210.1:0-5714 GCA_964529295.1 uncultured Rikenellaceae bacterium
TGAAAAAGTCTGAGAAGAGTGAAAAATCAGAGATTGTTAATTCAGATTTTTAATAATGGATTAATCCTGCTTGTAATTTTATTAGTTTCAGGATGTAAGAATAATATGCCCTATGCTGAAGACAAAATTACTGCTTGACTTGATATTGTAAGCAAGTGGGACAATATCAAAAATGATCTGGACCTGGCTGATGAAAAGGTTAATAATAGTATGTATCAAGAGCTTGAGAAACTTAATCTCCGCAATATGACCCTTGAGCAGGTAAAAAAGTTGTCGGAAGCAGGTAACTTATACCGTTACAATGCTCTCAGAAAGATTGTCTCTCCTTCTCTTCAGGAATTATCTAAAAGAACTGACATAGTAGGTTGCAAAGCCGCAGCAATGTTAACCGTAAATTTTCCTGAACAAGATACGGAAAAGGATAATAATAAATGGCAGGTGAATTGGGCAGAAGCCTACCGTGACTTTATTGAGCATCCATCAATTGATAAACTCATGATGCAGGAATCAGGATATTATTCCGGGTCTGTGTTCGGAAGACTGCAATTCCTGGATCCTGAAATAGTTGGTAAGTCAGAATTGATAGATGATATGATACCTCTTTTATCAAAACCCATGTCAGAAAGGTGTGCTTCATCAACGGTGCTAATGTTTGATGTTGCCAGTAATCCTAAAACCGGGATTACCGAAGATAAAGTACGGCAAATAAGGCTGCTTGTACTTAAAAAGATTGAGGAAGCATTAAGATTGGCAGAATCGGGCGATAATGCAAGAAAACGTACTATTGACCATCTTGATCATATTATAAAATATCTTAAAGGACCAGCTTCTCGCGGAAAAATAATAGGCTATAAGAATCCTGAGATCAATTTTAACTGGACAACAATGTCTGAAGTGGAAAAATTATCTGACCTGCAGGGATATGTACTTCTAATAGATTTCTGGGCTACGTGGTGCGGACCATGCGTTGGCAGTTTTCCTAATATCAAGGCTTTGCAGGATCGTTATAGTGTTTACAAAATAAAAATAATAGGTATTACAAGCTTACAGGGCTCACACACAGACAGGAAGAATAATAAACGAATAAATACTAAAGGCAACCCGGATCTTGAATACAAGCTCATGAAGGAAGTTATCAGGAATATGGATATTACATGGGAAGTAGCTTTTTCAACTGAAAATGTATTTAATGAAGATTATGGTGTCAGGCGAATCCCACATGTTGCAATAATCGATGCCAGAGGAATTGTAAGGTATAACAGACTGAGACCCTATGAAGAGCCATGGCATGAAGCTGAAAAGATTGATGCTCTACTCCGGGAAGCAGGGCTGAGATATCCGGACAAAATGATGGAAAAAGTAAATTCTAGCTCTCTTACTCATTAATAGGTAAAATAAAAGTGAAATGAAACATTTTTTGAAACAGAATATAATATTTAAGCCACTTGTTTTAGTATTTTTTATACTCACTAGCCTTTACCTGAATGCTCAGGATATAGAGATATCGGGACGTTTGAAAGCATTCGGGGAGATCCCTGTAGAAAATTTCCCTGTACGGGCGAAGAAATCGGGAACGGTAACTCTTACAGATTCATCTGGTTACTATTCAATAGTCTGCGAGGAGAAGGATGTGCTACTTTTTAAGGAAAAGCCATTCCGCCCGGAACGTGTAAGGATCAGAAGTAATGATTCAGTAAATATCAACCTGATTTATGTTGATGGAAGAAAGAGCAAAGAGAGAATAATAAAAAATGGTTTTATGTCAGAATCCGAGTTGGCTTATGCAATTGACAATTTATCTCATCAGAATAATGATTTGTATTCATATACCAATATTTATGACCTGCTTGAAAATCGTTTTTCTGATGTGATCATTGAGGGAAAAACTATTTATATAAGGGGACAGGCACAGTCATTTACTTTAAGTACAGCTGCTTTGCTGATAGTAAATGGTTTGGAGCAAAATGACATATCTTCTGTTCAGCCAGTAAATGTTGAGTCAGTGCGTATTCTGAAAGGTACTGAAGCGGCAATTTATGGTTCAAGAGGATCCAGTGGTGTGATTGAAATAACATTAAAGTGATTACACCTGCCTTTCTGGAAATTATAGGAACATATTTTAAATGATTAGGAAAACATGAAAAGAAACTATATAAAACTATTGCTGCTTGTAAGTATTATTTTTTTTACTGCAAGGGGAGAGATGTTCTGTCAGAAAAATAATAAATGGAAGGATGTCAGCGTATTGTATGTGGGCTATTCGCCGGATAATGAATTGCCGCCCAACAGTTTAAGAGCAGGAGGAGGTTTGTCTGATGAACGCTACGAAGAAGATATGCGCTCCAGGATGGGCGAATTCAAAAAATTACTAACCAGGTATTTTAATAATGTTGTAACAATTGATGCAAGGGATTATAAGGAAAGCATATCAGCGGAATATGATGTAACGATATTTGATGGACTGCCTGATCCTATTAGTCCCAGGATTTTTGAAAAAGACCCGGAAACAGGAAAAACTATCCGATACGAGCCTGCTAAGTATCTTTCTGATGATTTCTCTTACGCGGCTATTTTTCTGGCACAGTTTGCTCCTACTCTTGGTGAACCAATAGGAACAAAGACTGATTGGTATTGCATGTGCCTCTATAGTTATGCCTTTGAAACAAATACTGACCATCCTGTATTCAATGAGCCATTGAAAGTTGGAATTAAAATGAAAAAGGTGAAAACACCTCCTGAGCTATTCAACTATCCCACAGGGAAAGACCTCCCGGAGGAAATCCCTATGTGGAGAGTACAAACTGAGAGTTCAAAAGATGGAAAGGGATACAGGTCAGGAGTAGTCGCTCACGGAAGACCTTTTATGGAAGCTCCGGATTGTGAGTATATTTCCGGGGGTCAGTGTATGAAAGAGATTACTGCAGCTGCTATTGCCCGCCATGGTAATTTTATGCACTGGGGTTTTGCTGCATCACCAGGATATATGACAAAGGCGGCAAAAAAAACTTTTGTTAATGCTGTTTATTACATGAGCAAATTCAAGAACAGAACACCTTTGCTGAGGGCAAATGAAAATGCACCGCGCCCACGATCATGGATCGACTACAAAATATACACTTTCAGCAGGCAGAAATATGAAATTGATGCAGAGAACACCCGGAACTTTGTTAGAATGCTTTTACAGGATCAAAAGCGTGCCAGGGAAAAAAAAGAGAGGGGAGAAGAACTGACATCATCGGAGAAATATGCTGTCGACTTTAAGCCTTATGAACCGGCAACATGGGAGAAATACATTGAAGACAAGAAGAATACCCCGCTGGTAAAAAGCCTTGGTGGCAGTATACAGAAAACTGTGGAATTTCTTGAGGAAAACAGGCCTTATTTTACGGGTGCCAGTCCTGTGGAGAAAAGTTCTTTTGATAGTGACGCACGAAGTCTTGGAATACCTAATAATGATCACAGGATACTTGATGCCGCAATATCTCTGCTTGAAGAGGGAAAAGATGAGACCAGGGCGAAACGAATACTGGAAAGGTATACTGTGAAAAGTTTTAATTATGTGTCAGAATGGAGAGAGTGGTATGATAATGTGAAAGATTATCTATTCTTTGCTGAAGCTTCCGGTTATAAGTTTTTTGTTGATTCCTACAATAACCCGGAGCTCTATGCAGAAGAGATAATTGGCCTGGAAAACATGATTGTTCCGGAGCCAGATGAGATGAATCCGGTAACCTCTTCACTTGAAATACTTCCTGCAATTGACGGATATAATGCAATTGTAATTAAGGTTAAGATTATGGAAGATCATTATGTGTATGCTACTGCATCAAGCGATATCCCATTTGTACTGTTCTCAGCAGACATAGACCTGCCTGAGGGACTGGTGCCATTTGGTGAAATGAGGTATCCGCAGCCAGAACCCTATGAAGGTAATCCGGCTATCGGGGTTTACAGGGGCGAACTGGTAATTATGCAAAAACTTGTTGGTGAAAGCAAAGAAAAGATATCCTGTACACTTAATTATCAGTACTGTAATGATGAACATTGCAGCTTACCAATTGAAAGAACACTGACAACAAATAACAGGTGTATTTTTAACTTGTCTGTAAAATATAATCAGCCCGCTGATGACAGTCTCTTTTTTAGCTACAGGGATGTTGACGGGAAAGAAATAAAAACAATTATTCCCATAAAAAATGGAAAAGGTTCTTTTAGTGCTGAAACATGCCATCCTTACTGGGGAAGATATAACTCCGGAAAATACCCTGCCAATGGAGGTATACTCCTGGATGGAGGTGATATTTCCCTGAAACTCGACACGGCTTCTTATGGCAGTGAGGTAAAAGGTTCTTCACTAAATGATGAGTACACAGGAAGGTACAGATCATTCAGACAGGATTTGAACAACGAGTCAAGAAAATACATTAATAATTACATTAACCTGAGAGAGGAAGGAATAGTTACCAAAGATAGCCTCAATTACCTTTATAGTGAATATTACAGGTATAAGCGTATGCGGGTTAAGGAATATATAAAAGCATATCCTGAAAGTTACTATTCACTGATACTGGCCAGGAATATGTTTCATTCTTCTGTTGACTATAAAGAGATAAAAGAGGTTTATGAACTTCTGCAACCTGTAATGCAGCAAACTGTTATTGGCAGGCAACTTTATGGTAAGGTACAGGCCGCAAAAGCTACAATGATAGGAAACACAGCTCCCGAAATTGTACTGAATGATTTCGAAGGCAAAATGCATAAACTCTCTGATTACAGAGGCCAGTATGTTTTTCTGGATTTTTATAAATGGGGATGCCCTCCTTGTGAGGATCTGATGGAAGAGTTAAAGCCCTTTTATGCAGAATATAAGGGTAAAGACTTTGTCATTCTTGGTGTTTATCACCGTACAAATAATGACCTGTATAAAAGCAGGGAGCGATGGAAAGGTTTATTGGAGAAGCACAGCCCTACATGGACCAACCTTTTTGATAATGATAATAAAGCCTGCGAAGATTATGGTATAGAGGCCTTTCCTTCAAGCCTTCTTATTGACAGAGATGGTAAAATAATATCCTATGAGCCAGGTATTAAAGAACTGGTAGATTATATTGAAGAGAATAAATGAGGAAATTAAAGTCAATGCGTCTAGTAAGTATTCTATTATTATTTATAGTAACCGGTTTATCACTCCTGGCACAGGATTTTGAGGTAAAGGATATGCCGGCTTTTAAACTTGAGGATAATAAGGGCCTAGTATTTGAAAGCAGCAAGCTTGAAGGAAAATTCGTCTTGATTGATTTCTGGGCATCATGGTGCGGACCCTGTCATAAGGCATTCCCGGATTTGATAAAATTATATAATGACTTACATGATAAAGGTCTGGAAATAGTTGGGATTTCTACAGATTTAAATAAAGTAGCCTGGCTGGCCGACCTTGAAAAGATTAATCTGCCATGGATACAATTGCTTGATGGGCAGGGAAACAATAGTATTGCAACAAATGATTTTAGAATTAGCTCAATTCCGGCTTTGTTCCTTGTTGACCCTGACGGTAGAATAATTGCCAGGAACCCTGGCCCTGAGCAAGTAAAGAAAATGTTTAATTATTATTCCAAAACTAAGATGTAGTGGGTTTTCTAGGTTTAGGTTGTAGATGGTTAGAGGCCGTCTCAAAAGAGAGCTTGAGACGGTTTCTTTTTTTGATAGATTCTGAT
>CAZGUR010000211.1:0-5713 GCA_964529295.1 uncultured Rikenellaceae bacterium
GTGGGGCAGTCTGAGACCATGGTGCATTCCATGGTAGATTTTTTTCTCCTGCTTATGATATCGGGTGCGGGTGATGAGCTGCAGGGAATAAAAAGGGGGATAATGGAAATGGCTGATACCATTATCATAAATAAGGCCGATGGTAGTAATATTCACAGGGCTGAAATGACAAAGACTGAGTTTCAGAGTGCACTGTCACTCTTCCCCCCCAATGAATCGGGATGGAAACCCAGGGTGCTGACCTGCAGCTCCCTGGAAGCCAGGGGTATAAATGAGATATGGAACACGATAAGCGAGCAGCTGGAGCTTACCAGGTCCAACGGCTTCTTCTATGAGAAAAGGAAGAGGCAGTCTGTTATAAGGATGCATGATTCAATTATGGATAACCTTAAGTCATCATTCTATGACGATCCGGAGATTAGCGGGAGGCTGTCAGAGCTGGAAAAAGACCTGCATGATGGTAGAATTACATCTTATTCGGCGGCAGCAGAATTACTTGAGAAATACCGTCAGAAGAAAGGACATTGATGTATTTTTGCTTCTTTTGTGTAATTAACAAAGATATACTATGTACAAACCGATCGTTCTTTATGTCCTGATTCTTATTGCCACTTCATGCTCCAACGGAAAAGGATCCCTGATTGAAGGACGACTGGAAGGGCTTGATGAGGGAATGGTATACCTGAAGGAAAGGGTCTCGGATAAATTTGTAATGGCGGACTCAGCCTCTGTTGAGGATGGCTTTTTCCGCTTTGGTACCGCCGTGATCGATTATCCCCGGCCTTATTACCTTTTTGTCAAAGGCAGAAGGGCTGCCTTTATGTTCTATCCTGAAAACACTGATATCATGATCAGCGCTCATGCCGATTCATTATATGATGCCAGGGTAACAGGATCTGTTACACAATATGAATTTGATGAGTATAACCGCGGACTGGAACCCTTATATCAAAAGGTGATAAGCTATTTCCGCCAGGCAGGTGCTGCCAGGGAGTCGGGGAATACTGAAGAAGCCGGCAGGCTGATGTTGCGGCGCGACCTGGCCATTGAAGAGATCAATGAGTACAGTAAGGATTTTATCCGTACCCACCCGGCATCATATTGCTGTCCCGCCATACTGCGCTCCATAAGAGATATGAGTGTTGAAGAGACTGAAAAATATATCGACCTTCTGGATGAAAGGCTTATGGGTACAGATATCATCAGCGACCTTAAAGCAGACCTGGAGAAACGAAAAAAGCTCATACCCGGGGAGAAGGCGCCTGACTTTACGCAGGCTGACCCTGACGGTATACCGGTAAGGCTTTATGATATGCTCGACTCTGGATTGCTGCTGCTTGATTTTTGGGCATCATGGTGCGGACCATGCCGTGAACCCTACACCGGTAGAAAAGCTGTATATGATAAATACCATGACAGGGGCTTTGATGTGCTGTCTGTGTCTCTTGACCGCGATAGGGATGACTGGCTCAGCGCTATAGAAGATGATAGTCTTGAATGGACCCATGTTTCTGACCTTCAGTATTGGAATAATGAGGTGGCGCAGCTGTATGCTGTAAGTGCTATACCGGCCAATTTCCTGCTTGATGCTGAAGGAAGGATACTGGCTGTTAACCTGGGGGCTGCTGAGCTGAAGAGAATGGTAGCCTCTATACTGGACGACTGGCATAACTGATGCCATACACCGTTCAGGACTTATAGATTCCCTTACCATTGACCGTTAAAAATAAGATTTTATCTTTGTGTAAATAATACAGGGAGGCTGTGCCTGTCCTGTCAGCCCATTAAAAACTAAAGCTATAAAATGATGAAGAAAATGAGAACCTTCCTTTTAGTTATTATAATATTATCATTTGCATCTGGACTGCATGCTCAGAAGAAAGCACTGACATTCGACGATATAGAGTCGTGGAAAAGGATAACTGAAAAAGTTATTGCACCCGGTGGTGACTGGATAGCCTATAAGACGGAACCATGGCAGGGCGACCCAGAAATATATCTTTACGATAAGGACGGCAGCAGGGTTTTTGAATCGAGTCCGGCTGAAAAGATAAAGATAACGGACGATTCTGAATTTATGATCTTTGATATTATACCTGCCCGGGAGCATGTGAGGGAGCTAAAGCTGAAGAAGACAAAGAAAGAAGATATGCCGGGCGATGTGCTGGGTGTATACTCCATAGAGGAAGGTGAGCTCGATTCGATTAAGCATATAAGAAATTATAAGATACCCGCCGGATGGGGCGGATGGCTGGCTTACCAGGTGGAGAAAGCCGATAAGGAAGCCGGGGAAAAAGAAGGGGAAGATAAAGAAGCCGGGGAGAAAGAAGCTGAAGAAAAAGATGCCGGAAAAAAGGACAAAAAAGAATCCGCTAAGAATGGCTTTATGCTGCACCTGGAATATCTCGCCGGTGACAAGACTGTGTCATGGCCTTTTGTTACCGAATATCATTTTGCGGAGAAGGGCAGTAAGCTGTTTTTTGTGTCGACAGGTGATGATGACGGCTTTGATCCTGGCTTATACCTTTATGACATAGAAAAGGAAGAGCTAAGTGCTGTTCTGACAGGTGATAATGACTATAAGCAGCTGTCAATAACGGAAGAAGGAGACTTGATTGCCTTCCTGCTTGGTGAAGGAGATGACGAAAAGGGAGGAGATAAGGATTTCTCCCTTTACCTGTGGTCTGGAGGAGCAGAGGCTGAACAGCTGGTCAGCAATGACAATCCTGCTATCCCCGGAGGCTGGATTATAAGTGAAAACGGACGTATAAACTTTTCTGACAATGGTGAGCGCCTGTTTTTCGGTACTGCTCCGGTGCGCCCGGAAAGAGATACCACCATTCTTGATGAGGAATATCCCGATGTGCAGGTATGGCACGGCAGTGAAGGCGAAATGCATACGGTGCAGGTGGTAAATAAGGAACGTGAACTGCGGAGGACCTACCTGGCAATGTATGACATGGCGGATGAGAGGATGCTGCAGATTGAGACCGGAGACATACCACAGTCAAGGCTGATAGCCGGGGGCGATGCGGATAAGGTGTTGCTGCTTACAGATAAACCCTATGAGCTGCAGTCGATGTGGGAAGGCAGTCCGCGTCATTATGACCTGTACCTGCTTGACCTTGTCGGCGGCAAAAGGCAGATGATTAAGAAGGATATCCGTGCCCGCGTGGAGGTGTCGCCGGCAGGCAAATACCTGGCATGGTTTAATTATCCTGATTATTCATACTATACATATGATATTGAAACGGGTAAGGAATACCGCATTACCGAACCCGGAACCATAAGGGCTGAAAATGAACTCAATGATGTACCTAATTATGCATCCCCCTACGGATCGCCGGGATGGCTTGAGGACGACGAGGCAGTGCTTATATACGACCGCTATGATATATGGAAGGTGGATCCTGAGAATAACAATGACCCTGTCAATCTAACGGTAAGCGGACGCAGGGACAGGATCAGCTACCGCCTTATCCGTTTCGACCACGATAAGGACTTTATTGATGAGAAAGAGACACAGTACCTGACTGGGACCAATGAACTTACCCGTGAATCAGGCTATTATAAGTGGGGAATGAAAAGGGCATCCGAGCCTGATATGCTGCTTGGTGGCAGCTATAATCTTTCATATCCCGTGAAAGCTGATGATGCCGGTACTGTTGTTTATACAAAAGAGACCTTTAATGAGTTCCCGGACCTGCTGGTATCTGACCTGAGGTTCCGTAACAGCATACGCATTAGTGATGCCAACCCGCAGCAGGATGAGTTTATCTGGGGTACGGCCGAACTGTACAGCTGGACATCCCTGGACGGCAGGGAGCTGGAGGGACTGCTCTATAAGCCGGAGAATTTCGACCCTTCAAAGAAATACCCGGTGATAGTTAACTTTTACGAGAAATCTTCATCCGGCCTGTATAACTACCGTACACCCGAATTGCACCGTTCAACAATAGACTATCACTATTATACCAGCAATGGCTATGTGATCTTCAACCCCGATGTGTATTACGAAGACGGCTACCCGGGCGAGAGTGCCTATAATTGCGTAATGCCCGGTGTTACGGCACTGGTGGATGAGGGATTTATTGATCCTGAGCGCATAGGTGCACAGGGTCACAGCTGGGGCGGATACCAGGTAGCCTACCTGGCCACACGCACCGATATGTTCGCAGCTATTGAATCGGGAGCTCCCGTTGTCAATATGTTCAGTGCATACGGTGGTATAAGGTGGTGGTCGGGACTCAACAGGTCCTTCCAGTATGAGCATACCCAGAGCAGGATAGGCGCTACCATGTGGGAGTCGCCTCTCAGGTACATCGAGAATTCACCGCTCTTTACCATGGATAAGGTAACAACACCCATACTTATCATGCATAATGATGAAGACGGGCATGTGCCATGGTACCAGGGAATAGAATATTTTGTTGCCCTGCGCAGGCTGCAGAAACCGGTATGGATGCTTAACTATACGGGAGAGCCTCACTGGCCCCAGAAGCTTAAAAACAAGAGGGATTTCCAGATACGTATGTCGCAGTTTTTTGACCATTACCTGAAAGGCAAGGCTATGCCAATGTGGATGGAAAAAGGAATACCGGCTGTTAAGGCGGATTATGAACTGGGATATGAACTTATGAAATAAGATTTTCCCTGTTGCCGGCGCCGTTTATCTCAAGTACAAAGCCTGTGCCCCTGACGGTCCTGAGCTTTAAGGCGGGATCGGGCGACAGGTATTTTCTGAGCCTGCTGATAAAGACATCCATGCTGCGTCCGAGGAAATAGTCATCTTCGCCCCATATCTCGGTGAGGATATCCTCGCGCCGCATGATATTGCCCCTGTTGGAGATCATATAGCGCAATAGCTGGGCCTCCCTCAGTGTCAGCTTTACCTTTTTGCCGGCACAGCACAGCTCAAGAGTATTATAGCTGAGTGTGGTGGATGCTATTTTATATACATCATTCACCCCCGAATAGACCCTCCTTAGGATATTATTAAGACGGAGGATCAGCACTTCAGGATCGAAAGGCTTTGTTATATAGTCATCGGCACCTATTTTAAGGCCTTTGACAATATCTTCCTTCAGTGTTTTGGCCGTAAGGAAAACAAAGGGCATCCCTGGGTCTTTCTGCCTGATCTTTTCAGCCAGTGAGAAGCCGTCCATCTCGGGCATCATAACATCAAGAACACATATATCGGGTTTTTCCTCGGTAAAGCCTTTCCAGGCCTCTTTTCCGTTTCGGGTAAGGGATACCTGGTGGCCGCTGATAGAGACATACTGGCTCAGTATATTCCCAAAGTCAATATCATCTTCTGCTATTAATACTTTCATGGTTCCGGTTGTATTGATTTATGGTATATTTACTGTAAAGACGCTTCCTTTACCCTTTTTGCTGCTTACGCCGACTGATCCCCCATGGGCTTCGGCAATCTTCTTTACGTAGTAGAGCCCCAGTCCAAGGCCTTTTGCGCTGTGTATATTGCCTGTGCCGACACGGTAAAATTTGTCGAAAATATTTTTTTGCTGTGTGCGGCTGATACCAATACCCCTGTCCGAGACCTTAACGGTGATACCCCCACTCTTGTCGCTGTAAGCTTCAAGGTGGATCACGGCAGTGTTCTTTGAATATTTCACTGCATTATTCAGCAGGTTATTGATCATAGCGGTAAAATACAGTGCATCAACATCAGCCTTTTTACCTTTAAGCCGGC
>CAZGUR010000212.1:0-5670 GCA_964529295.1 uncultured Rikenellaceae bacterium
GCGGATAATTCCCCGGGCCGATGCAACCAAATGCACCCCTGTACCCGTCTGTAAAAAAATACTTAAATTTGCCCATGCCTGTTAAACCCAAAGCTTGATGAAGAAAGGTAATTTCCGGGTTTTTACTATACTGATGGATATCATTATACTGGCGGTATCCTTTATAATAATGGTATGGCTCAAACCGGCAAGCAAGACCCATTACCTGCCCTCCCATATGGATTTCTTCATTATACTGGCGGTAGTATGGGTTATCATATCCCTGGTGGGAGGCAAGATGCACAGGGGCAAGGTTACCAACCTGCGCTCACTGCTGTACCGCACCCTGCTCTGCAACTTCATTTCCCTGGCCGTGGCCGTCTTCTTTATCATTGCTTTCGACCTGGGAGGCCATTCGCGGCTTATCATGTTTGGCACCGTCCTTCTGGCCACCTTCATAGAGCTGGTGGTGGGCGTTGTCTACCTGGCCATGCAGAAAGCCTCGCTGCAGGACTACCAGCCGCGGAAAGATTATGAGACTATAAGAGCCCTGACCGAAGAGGAGATGGTGGGTGAGACCGATACTGCAAAGATATGTGAGGAGGCAGCGCGGATAGTCAACGATGATGTGCGTCGTGCACTGCTCAACGAGTGCGGCGAGGAGATGTCCAACGGCATACTCAATATGGCCATGGGCAAGCTTAACGGTCACTCAAGAATTCTTGCCACCACCACAGAGTTTAATATAACAGCCCTGCCGCAGAGCGACTATAACTACCTTATCAACCTGAAAAGGATAAACGACATAAAGGACCTCGACCATTTCCTCGATGCCGTCAATGCCAAGGTGAGTCACGGCGGACATTTCATGTGCTGCGTGGAGACCAAGGACCTGCGCAAGAGGCGGTTGCTGAAGAAATACCCGCCGGTGCTCAACTATATATATTATACCGGCGACTTTATTGTTAAGCGTGTCTTCCCCAAGCTGAGGATAACACGCTGGATATACCTGTCGCTGACAAAAGGCAATAATGTTGTTCTCTCACGTGCCGAGGCACTGGGACGCGTTGTGCGTGCCGGCTTTGCCATCAGTCGCGAGTCCTTTATCAACGGCTACCTGTATATAGAGGGGAGGAAGAGCGGTGAGCCGGTCAATATCTACGGCAAGAGCTACGGTTTGCTGATAGCCCTGCCCAGGGTGGGACGCAACGGCGAGATGATAAAGGTGTACAAGCTGCGTACCATGCACCCCTACTCCGAATATATACAGGACTATGTTTACAGTCTGTATAAGCTGGAGGACGGTGGTAAGTTTAAAAATGACTTCCGCATAACATCATGGGGTGCCTTCTCACGCAAGGTGTGGCTTGATGAGCTGCCCATGCTGCTGAATGTGCTGAAGGGCAATATGAAGCTGGTGGGTGTGAGGCCGCTTAGCAGGCAGTATTTTGAGCTGTACACGGAGGAGATGAAGGAGAGGAGGGTGAGATATAAACCCGGACTCGTACCACCCTTCTACTACGATATGCCGGACAACATAGAAGAGATACAGGCCTCGGAGAAGCGCTACCTCGATGCATGGGACAGTCGACCCGTCCGCACCGATATACGCTACTTCACCCGCTCTGTTATCAATATAGTGTTCCGCAGGGCGCGCTCCAACTGATGAGGCACTGATACATGCTCTTTGCCGTATTGAGTGATTTTGCTATCTTGTGAAACTTAAATAAGTGCAATAATATATTATCATGAACAGATTATTGAGATTGACGGCTGCAAGCCTGCTCATCACCGCAACACTGTTCTCCTGTAAGCAGAGGCAGCAGAGGGAGATAATACCCGCAACCACCTTCTCCAGCTATGAGGCTGACAGCACAGGGGCTGACAGCACAAAGCCCGGGAGGGAGATATTTTACGGCATACTGACACCCGTGGAGGTAACGCAGATCTTCGAGCGACTGGAGACGGCGCCGGAGATGGATATGCTGAATCCCGCCGGCAGGGCCGATAACTACCTCAGTGCCTCCAAGGCAGCCCTTAACCTGGGTGTCTACGGCGTTGACATGAGCTACCTCAAGATGTTTGATATGAACAGCGAGATGCTGAGGTATATGATGAGCGTAAGGAAGCTGAGTGGCAGGCTGGACATACCTACCGAGTACCTTACCGAACCACTGGAGAAGGTGGAGAATAATATGGCCGATACAGATACGGTACTGGACTTTGTAAACACGGCATACAAGAGGATAGAGGACCACCTTAAGCAGGACGGCAGGGAGAGCACTGCAGGGCTTATGGTGCTGGGCGGATGGATAGAAGCACTGTATATATCCACGGAGCTGCTGCTCGATGTTGAGAATCCGGATATAGAGGTAGTGCAACGCATAGCAGAGCAGAAATACACGCTTAACACCCTCCTCTCCTTCCTTAAGAACTACTACGATGATCCCGTCGTTGTCTATTACACCAAGAAGCTCAAGTTCCTGAAGAAATATTTTGATAAGTTCGATATATATTTCAAGAAGGGGGATCTCGAGATAGACCGCAACAGGCAGGTGCTGAAAGCCAGCGGCAGCGATATGACCATCACTACGGATATGCTGCGCGACATAAAGGACTATGCACGCAAGATGCGGGAAGAGACGGTTAGCCTCTAAGGGCTCCGCAGCAACGGTAATCAAAATAAAAGCAATACAATTATTAACATCAATACCAAGTGATCATTATGAAGAAACTATTTATGACCCTGGCAGCCGCCATGCTTGTAACACTGACCTTTGCACAGGACTACCCACCCGTACTCGGCATGGAAGAACGTACAGAGCTGTATAATAAGAACCTGGAATGGAAGATTGACAATGTACTGCCGGAGATTATGCAGCGCGAGGGACTGGATATGTGGGTGATCATATGTTTTGAGAACGATACCGATCCCGTTTACCGCACCCTTAACACCTGGCCCGGCGATAATGCGCGCAGGCTGTCTATACTTGTCTTTCATGACAGTGATGAGGGTTTTAAAAAGCTGTCGGGCACCTGGCACGGTCCATATGCCTCGGGCTATATGTACGAGAGCATATTCACCGACCGCTCCAATGGTGCGCAGGGTCAGTTTGAGGCCCTGGCCGATTATATACATGAGGCCGACCCGCAGAAGATAGGCATAAACTATGATAACAGGGTGATAGATGACTTCACACATGTCAACGGGCTGTCACATTTCCATTATGAGAAGCTGTATGAGTCGCTGGACAGGAAGTATCGCGACAGGCTGGTGTCGGCCAAGGACGTGGCCATAGGATGGTACGAGACACGCACGCCCTGGGAGGTGGATTTCTACAAGACCATGGCCAGGATAACACATGAGCTGATAAAGGAATTCTTTTCCACAAAAACCATCGTGCCCGGTGTCACCAACAGGAACGACCTGCGCTGGTGGATAGTGGAGAGGATTGAGGGCATGAAACTCAAAACATGGTTCTTCCCCTCCATTGATATTGAACGCTCACCACAGAATATTGAGAAATACGGAGAGGATGATATTATAAGGCGCGGCGACCTCCTGCACTGCGATGTGGGTATTGACTATATGGGACTGACAACAGACATGCAGCACCTGGCCTATGTATGTGAGCTGGATGAGGAGGAGGCGCCGGCCGGATTGCGCGAGGTATATAAAAAGGGACTGCGCTTCCAGCAGATAACTATGGAAGAGATGGTTGAGGGACGCACCGGTAATGAGATACTTGTTAAGTCGCTCGAGCGAGGCAAAGCCGAAGGGCTGAAGCCAGTTCAGTACAGCCACCCCATCAATTATTTCGGTCACGGTTCAGGCATGACCATAGGTCGCACCGAGGAGCAGAAGTTCCTGCCCGGCTCAGGCGAGCACCCGCTGTATAACAGCACCACCTACGCCCTCGAGTTCAGCGTAGCCGGCACCGTACCCGAATGGGACAATAAGGAAGTACGCATGGGTTTTGAAGACGACATGATCTTTATTGATGGCAAAGCACGCCTGATAGACGGCTACCCGCAGGAGATGTATATTATAAAATAAATGTAACTATACTATGAAGCTATTTGGCATTTTCGTGACTCTGAGCCTGATATTTCTTTTTTCTTGTACTAAGGATGAGTTTCCTGACCCGGGTTCCCTTCCCGAAGGGCTTGAGGGAAGTTGGGTTGAAGTTAATACACTAACTGACACAATCATTTTTTACTCAAACTCAGAGGAGGGATTTTTAGCTCTACACAGAGGTTATGAAATAAGAAACGGCTACCGTCTGCCAGTTATAGGCAGTACGGGATATAGTTATAAAATAATATCAGATAGTATAACACTAATTGATGGATTATCAAGTATGTGGAATGAAGGTACTTATTATTTCAATTATGATAAACCCGGCCTGACAATCAAGACTGGCAAGTTTTCCTCATATATTGAAACTAATAAAGCAATCCTGACATTTAGAAAAATAAAGTAATCCACTCTCAGCAGATTATCACATTGACAAAGTATAAAATTAAAAAAGAGAACCAACCCTAATAAGTGCGGTATAATTAATAACGGCTACTAATCATTACCGGCATTCGTTAAGGCCAATTATTAAGACTGCGTAAATATTAAAAGAAATATTATCTTTAAAAGACAACCACTATTCGCATTTACTAATTTTATTTTTTGTTTTGTCCCAGCGTCCTTTTTTAATTGTTTAACTAAAGTATCAACATCTATTTGTTTTGCTTTAGACTTTTTTGCGATTTCTTTGAATTCAAATAAATCAGTAATGTCTTGCAGATCATCTACGTTGATATCTCCAGGCAATCTAAATATTATCTCATTATTTTTTCTTTCAATTATCATAAATCATAATTTTCATCTAATACAAATTTACTAAGATTTTCAATATCATTCATTATCGCAGTGTTTTCCTAACTTACCCCCAACGGGAGTCTGTGGAGAAACTATTTTCAGCACATATATTTATCAATTTCTACAATATTGATTGAAGCAGAAATCCTATGTCTAATTCACAATTCGGGAATAGAAGGACGGCGTGGCCGGCACCGTATCCGAATGGGATAATAAGGAATTGTTTCCTTTTGCGAAACATTATTCGTATATTTGCAATTAGTATATGAGAGTACATCTGATTAAGAAACAGTCGATAGAGGACTATGTCTTGAAAAATGCCAGGAGTAGAAGTTCTTTCATGATATGGTTATCAATAATTAAACGAGTTGACTGGAAAGAACCAAATGAAATTATCTCGACTTTCAATAGTGCGGATATACTCGGAAAAGGTTCTGATCGGGTAGTATTCAATATTGGAGGGAATAATTATAGAATGATATGTAAATATTACTTTGGCGAGGCGAAGGTCCATTTATCAGTAAAATGGATAGGCACACATGCAGAGTATACAAAACTTTGTAAAGATGGTAAGCAATACGAGATAAATGTTTATTGACGAAGATTTAAGCATAATTGAAATGGAAACTATAAAATACACGATAATTAAAGATATAGAGCAATATGATAAGTATTGTGATATATTAGAAAATTTGATCTCGCAAAATGAAAATCAAGACGAAATTGACTTGCTTACTCTTTTGATTGAGAAATGGGATAATGAGCATAATACATTTAAAGATTCTGACCCGATTGAATTACTTAAAGCCCTGATGGAA
>CAZGUR010000213.1:0-5644 GCA_964529295.1 uncultured Rikenellaceae bacterium
ATCTTCACGGCCGCCGGCAAAGCCGAAGGTCTTGAATCCCATCGACTCCAGTGCGCAGTTACCGGCCAGTATCATCAGGTCAGCCCAGGATATCTTCCTGCCATATTTTTTCTTAATGGGCCACAGCAGCAATCGCGCCTTATCCAGGTTGGCATTATCCGGCCAGCTGTTAAGGGGTTCAAAGCGCTGGGTTCCCGAGCCGCCGCCACCGCGACCGTCATTAACACGGTAAGTACCGGCGCTATGCCAGGCCATACGGATAAAGAAAGGACCGTAATGTCCATAGTCGGCAGGCCACCAGTCCTGTGAATCGGTCATCAGATTGAAGATATCATCCTTGACAGCTTTAAGGTCAAGGGATTTGAACTCCCCGGCATAATTAAAGCCCTCATCCATAGGATCAGATTTTGCTGAATGCTGTCGGAGTATATCGAGGTTAAGCTTGTTAGGCCACCAGTCCTTGTTGCTTGTACCGCCACCGGCACCATGCCTCTGAGCGCTTTCGATATTTGTATCATACACCCTTTTCTTCGAGTCTTTGTCTTTTGCCATAATTATTGTTTTACAGGTTTAATATTAGTAATGTCTTACGACCTGCTTTTGTTCAAATCATAATTAATGCAATATACGAAATCCGGGATATTTCGATAACAACCTGGCTAGTCACAAACAATCATTACCGGGATTAATTTTTCTTTATAATTTTGTCGGGTATGAAAAAGAATAAAAAATGGATAACAGGGAGATATTAAGTTTCATCAAGGAAATAGAATTGTTCCAGGGACTGGATGAACAGGAGTTTAAGATACTATCTGAAAGCATTAAAGAGGATACATTCCGTCGTAATGAATTTTTATTTGAAGAAAACGGTGAACGCAAAGACCTCTTTCTCATTTATGAAGGTGAGGTGGAGCTCTTCAAGAAAAATGTCTATGGCGATGCAAAACGTCTCTCATTCTTTACCAGGGGGGATTTCCTTGGTGAGGGTAGCTGGGCCAGCGACAGCAAACATTCAACAAATGCCAGGGCGGTGGAAGGAACGCGTGTTCTTCTGGTAAAAAAAGAATACTTCCTTGAGCACAGCCTGCCGGCCCTGAAGATCATGTCGAATATTGCCCAGGTTATTTCCCGAAGGATGCGCCATGCCAATAACCGCATGGTTAACGTGGCCGCACAATATGAAGCGGGCGAAACACGCGAGGAGCACGACCTGCTGGGCTACAGAAAGGTCCCAAACCAGGCCTATTACGGCATACAGACCATGCGGGCAATAGAAAACTTCAATATAAGCGGTGTCTCGCTCAACTTCTATCCCGTGCTTGTTGAAGCCCTTGTTATGGTAAAAAAAGCCGCGGCAAAGGCCAACCATGAGCTTGGTCTGCTGGATAAAGGGATTGCGGATGCAATAATTGCCGCATGCACTGACATACAGAACGGCAAATACCAGTTTCATTTTGTTGTTGACATGATACAGGGCGGAGCCGGCACCTCAACCAACATGAATGCCAATGAGGTCATAGCAAACCGTGCCCTTGAGATTATGGGCAGGAAAAAAGGCGAGTATGAGTACTGCCATCCCAACAATCATGTTAACCTGTCACAGTCGACCAACGACGCATACCCCACTGCCATCAAAATAGCATTGATAAATAATAACCTGGGCCTGATTGAATCTCTCAGGCAACTTATCCAATCCTTTAAGCAAAAAGGCGATGAATTCAGTGCTGTGCTTAAGATGGGGCGCACACAGTTGCAGGATGCCGTTCCCATGACACTGGGACAGAATTTTATGGCATGGGGAACAACACTTGAAGAGGAGGTGGAACGTCTGGAGGAGAATGTCCGGCTCTTCCTTGAGATCAATATGGGGGCCACAGCAATAGGCACAGGCATTAACTCTGACCCGGAGTATGCAGACAAGGTAGTAGCCCATCTGCGGGATATCACGGGTATGGATCTTAAAAACGCAGAGAACCTGGTGGAGGCCACACAGGATACAGGATCATTCGTGATGTATTCATCGGCAATTAAAAGGCTGGCCGTTAAGCTGTCAAAAATATCCAATGACCTGAGGCTGCTGTCATCCGGTCCCCGGGCCGGGATTAATGAGATAAACCTTCCACCCATGCAACCGGGTTCTTCCATAATGCCCGGCAAGGTTAACCCCGTTATCCCGGAAGTGGTAAACCAGATTGCCTTTAAAGTGATAGGCAATGATCTAACTGTTACTATCGCCGCCGAGGCCGGTCAGCTTGAGCTGAATGTTATGGAGCCTGTTATTGTGCAGAGCATATTCGAATCGGTGGAGATGCTTAAAAATGGGATGATGACATTAAAGTACCGCTGCATTGACGGCATAACAGCCAATAAAGAAAGGTGCCTGGAAATGGTACAGAACAGTATCAGCATTGTAACGGCACTGAACCCGGTACTGGGATACGAAACATGCTCCAGCCTGGCAAAAGAAGCACTTGAAACAGATAGCGGTGTATATGAACTGTGCATTAGAAAAGGCCTGCTCTCAAAGGAAGAGCTGGACAAGATCCTGTCCCCCGAAAGAATGATAACACCACAGAAGATGAAGTAGCGGTATCAGGCACCAGCGGTATCATCTGTTTAATCCAATCTGATCAGCCTTTTGTAATATTAATTCCCTGTATTGTTGTTTCATATCCTTTGGGAGGAAACTTACATCAATGAACTCCTGCCAGTGTAAGATTACGTTTTTAAATTTTGCAAAGACATTACCCCGGGTTTTTTCATCAATACCAAATCTATTGGCTACTTCTAAAAAATCTTTTTTACGGATTCGTTTCTTTTTGCCATTGAGCGTCAGGGCCAGTTCTTCATCATCACCTTTCACTACCAGGGCAGATGCAACCATATCATAGGCGGGAGCCAGCATATAACCTACACCCTGTTGATCAAGCAGTGAAAAATTCTTAAGGTGCATATCAGCATTGCCGGTTAAAAATGAAAATAGTACCTGCTCATAATAATTAATAATATCCAATCCCGGATTTTCCGAATGCCTTAGTATTACTTTCCCAATCTGTTCGTATGATCCATGATATTTGTGTTCCGTCAGCCTTTCCGTCAGCTGGCACATATCTTCCATATGAATCTTTCGATCTTCAGAACGATCGATCCTTCTGGTGATATATGATAAACCTCCTGATTTTAGCCTGATCAAAGAATGAGGCACAGTCTGGATGCCCGCCAGTGAAGCAAGGTGCATGGTAAGATCTTCCAGCTCCGGAAGATTTGGATATTCCATGGTAGGCGGTTTAAGAATATATTTTCCCCACAAACCAACTATTGTAAAACGTTGTGGCTCTGATTTTTGCGAAAGCTTTTCCAACTGCAGTGACAGTTTCGGCTGTACACCGGTAACTGATGCTTGTGATTTGATTACCTGTTCTCCGAGTTTCAGCATCTCATCTTCAGAATATGGAACTACAGGAGCTTCTGCAGATCCAAACATCTTCCTGCTGCATGCAGGATGAAAATCCAGATGATCTGTATCAAGGAACCCGTAACAGTAAAGACATCTAAGCTTTTCCATGATTACGAATTATTTTCAGGTTCAATACTCACAGCTCCAATACAATCCCTGCAGCATACCAATAACAATCCCATGCGATCCCTCTCATTCAGTTTCCAGTTCTTCTCTGCAATATCAAGCAGCCACCCTTCCGGTATCAAACCATCAAAGAAGGGAATCATGGTTTTACTACGATACGGTTCTGCCTGTAATGGTAAAGTCAGACTGACCGGTTTCAATCCTGATTGAAGGTATTCCCGGGCATAAGTAAAACTGTAACCGTCCTCATCTTCAACAAGAATGCCGGCTAATTCTTTCTCCAAATATACATTCGCTTTTCTCATTCATTTATAAGTTTTGAACGGTCAATAGGGGATGGTTTCAGTTCATGACCGAATAACCTGAGCACCTGGTTCACTTTATCCATTCGCAAGGATGTTTTCCCTTGTTCAATATCCCGTATAAATCTCAAACCAACACCCGCTTTCAATGCAAGATCCTCCTGGGTCAGCTTTGTGATTTTACGCTTCGCTTTCAGGAATGCCGATAATTCAGATCTTTCTTTATCCATTATTTATATCATTTCGGGTATAAATATATGAAAATATTTCTAATTATACCGTTTCGGGTATAATTGAATTTAATATTCTCTTATTTATACCCGATGGGGTATAATACGACAGTTGGTGCATTGTGTTATCTTCTCACAACCACTTATGAGTTAATCCTCAACTCAAAAAAACTGAAAAGGGTAACAATTGCCACCTGTTGTATGATGGGGACTTTTATGTCCTGAAAGATAATAAGCGACTTCTTGTAGTTAATCGTAATGGGTTCAGTTAAAAGGCCCAGAGAGGGAATCTGCAGACTCTTGAGATCATGAGATAAGAGGATGAACATTCTTTAGCCACTCATGTTTAAATTTAAAAATACCGGAATGGAAATATTTATTATTAGCCTGGTGGCTTTTTTAACAGCCATTTTGACATTTTTTTCCGGATTCGGTCTTGGGACAATCTTAATGCCCGTCTTTGCAATTTTTTTCCCGTTAGAGATTGCAATTGCCTTAACAGGAGTGGTTCATTTTTCCAATAATATTTTTAAAATGTCCCTCGTTGGGAAAAGGGCAGATAAAGAAGTTCTGATAAAATTCGGTATACCAGCCATTATCGCATCATTTGCCGGTGCATGGCTATTGCTCAGAATAACGAAGATGCCTTCTCTCCTTGAATATCAAATATGGGACAAGGATTTTGAGATTACTCCCGTAAAGCTTATTATAGCCATCCTTTTAATTATCTTTTCTTTGCTTGAAATTCTCCCTTTGGCACAAAAAGTTCAGTTCAGCAGGAATAAACTTCCCCTGGGTGGAGTTCTCAGCGGATTTTTTGGAGGCCTTACCGGGATCCAGGGGGCTATAAGAAGTGCATTTCTTATTAAAAGCGGATTATCCAAAGAAGTATATATTGCAACAGGTGTTATTGTTGCATCCCTGGTTGATTTTACTAGACTTTCAGTCTATGCATCACGGTTTAAGGAAGCAAACCTGCATGAACACCTGGTACTGATAATCTCTGCAACACTGGCAGCCATAGCCGGAGCATTTATTGGGAATAAATTACTGAAAAAGATAACTTTACGCTTCGTCCAGGTTTTAGTGGCAATAATGCTGTTATTAATAGCAACAGCCCTGGGTGCAGGACTAATATAGAATAAGAAGGCCATGAAAAAATTTTTATATAGTATCTTAAAAACAACAGATGATTACAGGTCAATCCTGCCAAGATTAATTGTGGGCCTGGTGTTCCTGTCTGAGGGCATCCAGAAATTTCTTATCCCGGAACTCGTTGGTGCCGGACGTTTTGAAAAAATAGGATTTGAAAATCCGGAATTTTTAGCAGCCTTTGTGGCATCATTTGAAATTATCTGTGGTGTGCTTATTCTGTTTGGTTTTTTAACCAGGGGCGCTGCCATACCCCTACTTACAATAATGCTGACTGCAATAATAACGACCAAGATACCGATATTGCCGGAACAGGGTTTCTGGCAGATGGCTCATGCTTCAAGGACGGATTTTGCAATGACATTGCTTAGTGTCTT
>CAZGUR010000214.1:0-5584 GCA_964529295.1 uncultured Rikenellaceae bacterium
ACAGCTGCTGGGTAAGAGGGTTCCTATAGCCCTTAAAGTATTCCTTGCTACCTTTGCCGTGGCGGATGATATAGGTGCGGTAATTGTAATAGCTGCCTTTTACTGTGAGAGTATACAATGGATTATGCTGGTAGGAGCTTTTGCCATTCTGGCCGTATTGTTGATTCTGTCAAACAAGAATATTTATTCCAGGTTTTTATACTTTTCAGCAAGCCTTGTCGTCTGGTACCTGTTCCTTAAGTCGGGTATTCATCCTACAGTGGCAGGTGTGTTGCTCGCTTTCACAATACCAATCAGTAAAAAGATGGATGTAAAAACATATGTCCTGAGGATAAGCGGTATTATTAAGGATTTCAGGGGATCGGAAGAGGAGGAAAAAAAGCCTGTTCTCACAAATAAGCAGCTTAAAAATATAGACGAGATAGAAAGCTATACCAGTAAGGTGAATTCCCCGCTGCAGCAGCTTGAACACGGTCTGCATAATTGGGTTAATTACCTTATTATACCCCTGTTTGCTCTTGCTAACGCAGGTGTCAAGCTTAGAACAGGTGGAAATATTGATTATACCCTGGCATTGATAATTATGTTCAGTCTCTTTGCAGGAAAGACAATAGGCATTACATTGTTTTCTTATCTTGGCTCCTGGTTAGGAATTTCCACAATACCAAAAGATATAGATTTCCAGCATCTTGTTGGTGTGGCCTGCCTGGGAGGAGTGGGATTTACAATGTCCATATTCATTGCCAACCTGGCGTTTTTAGGTTCTCCTGAATTGCTCAATTCTGCAAAAATGGGAATTATAATGGGATCGTTCATCTCAGGAGTTACAGGCTATACACTGCTGAAAATGATGTCCCCAAAACATTTAGCTGAAGACTGAAATTTCTTTACAGGCAAATAGTGATCAGCTAAAAGTATTAGCCGCCAATAAGTATTTATAATTAGGTAAATACCAATTTTTAACCCATTGCGGTATATAATAATAATATATTCATTTGCATTGATGTATTAATTAATCAATTACATCATGGAAGTTATTGACGCGAAGGTCAAAGAACCTGTCGTATTACGCCGGCCGGCAGAGGGTAAAAATACCGGGACAAATGAGACTGATAATGACCACCAGGAAGCGCCGCCTGTTCAAAAAGCAGTAAAAAAGGAGAAGGTAACTCGCGACCGTCCCATAAAGAGTATTTTTAAAGCTATCACATGGCGACTGATAGCCTCGGCAACAACATTTGTCCTGGCATATATGTTCTTTTATAGCGATCCCTTTGCCGCTGAGAAAGCAACGGGCATAGCACTGGCAGAAGCCGCAATAAAAATGGTATTGTACTTTTTCCACGAAAGGGCATGGGAGCGTCTCAGATGGGGCAGGATGATGGTAATAATACGCAGGAACACACGCAGATCAAGAAAGTCGATACAGAGAATAATACTGAGAAAATCATGAATGATAGTCAGGCAGGGGAAATAATAAGGATGGTACAGGATAAGGAGCCGGCAGATGGACTGGATATGCTGTCCGGACTTTTGCCCGGTACAATTGTATTCACCACAAGCTTCGGGATGGAGGACCAGGTTATTACCGATATGATTTTTACAGGAAAGCTGGATATTAAGGTAGTGACGCTGGATACGGGAAGGCTATTCAGGGAAACATATAAGGTGTTCGGAAAAACCATTGAGAAATATGGCAGGAATATACGATGCTACTATCCTGATACCGCGTCAGTCGAGAAGCTGGTGTCGGAGAAAGGTCCCTTTAGCTTCTATGAGTCGGTGGAGAACAGGAAGGAGTGTTGCCATATTCGAAAGGTTGAACCACTTAACCGTGCCCTCATGGGAATGGAATGCTGGATCACCGGCATACGGGCCACACAGTCAACAAATCGTGACAGGCTGCAAATTATCGAAAAAGACCCTGACTGGGGTATACTTAAATATAATCCTCTCCTTCACTGGGATCAGCAGGATGTGGAAGACTATATAAAAGCTCATAATGTTCCCTATAATATCCTTCATGACAAAGGCTATGCAAGCATAGGCTGCGAGCCTTGCACCCGTGCCCTGAAACCGGGGGAGGATTTCCGTGACGGCCGGTGGTGGTGGGAGTCAAACAGCAACAAGGAATGCGGCCTTCATGAAAATAAGCGGCATAAGTCGACACATAAATAGTGTATCTTAACCATGCATCATAAATGCTTTGCATCAGACCCCTTTTTAGCTGATACCTGAACAGTATTACCCTTCTTTTCGTCACAACTTAATAATTATCCTTATATTTATAAAGAGATATCAATAAATATGGGGAAAGCAATAGTAAAACTGAAAATCGCCACCTATGCAGGTGAAGAATATGTGGTAAGTGTTTCGTGTAACAGTGACGATGTTGACGAGCTGATTATAGCCAGCGCATGGCAAAAGCTAAAGGAAGATGAAGGAGGCTCACTTCCTTACGGTCACCGCAGCGCTGAAATAATAAAACGGGTGGACTGATCCGTCCTGTTTAAAACATTTAGCCCAGCATTATATGAGCTTTTGCCAGCTTTGCGGGTATCTGCAGGTTAAGCGGGCAGTTTTGAACACAGCTGCCACAGTCATTGCATACATCGCCTTTAACAGGCAGACCTTTATATAGTCCGGTTGCCTTGCTCCAGTCATGATCATCCATGGCATAACGCTCAAAACGCAGTATATCGGTTATAGGTATATGCTGCGGACAATGACCCTGGCACTTACCGCATAAGCGGCATACAGCTGCATCAGCTTCGGCTGACATCATACCCAGTGCCATCACATCAGCGGCCCTCGGCTCTTTTCCTGCCCCTGCATATGTCTCGGTAAACTCATTCAGGTTCCTTACACGTATAACTGCAGCATCGAGCTGTGTCTTTGTTGAGAGCCAGCGTACCATGGCATTATGGGGCGATACATCTTCCGGTAATCCGGACATAAAGGCCTGGTCTTCTTTCATACGCCCTATCCCCCGTGCTGTCTTCATGGCAATGGTCCCGAAATTCCTTTTGCGGGCAAACTCAATAAACTCATCCATTTCAGTGTCGCCACCGTATGAATACATAAACTGCGCATGCTCATACAGCCCGTCTTCAACCACAGCAGTAAGTATTTCGGCCGCACTCTGGCCGTTCTCAACGCGGGGGCTCCCGGCATAGCTGTGTTGTGAAAGGCAGAGATGCTTTACAAGGCCTTCTTTTTTTAATCTTTCAAAGGCACGTACAAAGCTGCGGTCATTCTTCAGCTCATCTGTATTATGATAACCGTAATGCAGCTGCATATCATCAAAATAGCCAAGCCCGGTCTTCTCTACAGCTTCCTTTACAAAGCTGTAATGCGCCTCTTCATCCATATGGCCCTGGAAATGGTCGCCTCCCACACGGTCAACGGTCACCTGGCAGTAATGAGCCTCCCTGTTCTTCAGAATGGTCTCCGGTGCACCTCTGTCCATCCACCGGTTTGCCTTGTGCCAGTAATTGATTCCACAAAGCACACTCGCTTCCATTACCAGATTATCCATATCACCGGCGCCGATAAGGAATGATATATCACGGTTGCTGTACCCCAGTTTGCGGCGCGGCAATCTTCCAACCTTACGGGCTGCCTCTTCAACCATTGAATCTCCTTCCTGTGTCTTATGACCAAAAACCTTACCTGTCATCCCTGCCACTATTGCAGTTGATGATAACTTCAGAAAATTTCTTCTTTTAATTGCCATATCAAATACCTCCTGTTTTTTCTTAATTAATTGTATCAGTGTCAAATATAATAATATTTTTCATAGTAAGACACCGGTGTGAGAGATGTTCAAATCCTATCCTGTTACCCCATATTAAAACAAGGTCACCCCTGTATTGACACTATTCCCTGTAGATGTTGATGGCCTGACAGGATCTGTTTTTTTCATCAGGTCATTTATCTCTTCCTGCGTCAGTGCATAGTCATACATCTGCAGCGAGGCCATAAAGCCTGAGTAGTTTTCGCCCCTTCCGTCAGATGCACCTATAATAAACCTGGCCTTGTCAACAGCCGAGGCCAGTGTCATCACCTGGGAGTTGTCCACTATACCGTTTACATATATCTTTTCAACAAGCCCGTCGAAAGTCAGCACAATATGGTGCCACTTGTTCTCTTCCGGCACATTCCTGTAGCGCATATCAAAATGTCCGTCCAGATGGGCAGCAGCACCATAGTTGCCACTGTTATAAAATAAGGCGTTCCATGAGTTGGCCAGGCGGTGTGCATACCTGTCGCACCATGATGCAAGGCATTCACCTTCCCCTGCTACCTCCGGGTTTTTTACCCATGTGGCAACAGTATATGAACCGTTCCAGGCCAGGTTCTGTGGTACAGGTGTATCCTCAAGGACAAGTGAGCCTCTGACAAATTCAATGGCTTTCACTCCATTTTCGTCCCTTGCCATACTCAGATCACCGTGTCTGGTAAAACTGCCACCGGCAGTTCCGGTATTGGGCAGGCCATCAAGTGAGTCTTTAACAGATATACCGCTGAGATCAAAGCCGAACACCATCTCCCCGGAGCTCCTGGGGCCTGGCTCATTAACAGAGGCTTTACTTACCAGTCCAAGCGGAATATCAAAAAGTGAGCTGTAAACCTTTATATTCCAGACAGCTGCCAGAAGTCCGGTTTTTTCAGTATCCAGCACATTAAGCCTGATATAGCGGGCTCTAACCGTATTATCATCTATCATCGGGCTGCCAGGTGTATAATTATCCGACCTGTCTGCATACATCTTCCATTTCTTTCCGTTTACGGAGTATTCCAGGGTGTAGCGGTAGTAATAGCTTGCAAACTCGAACCGGGTCATAACCCTGCTTACTTTTTGCACCGTACCGAGATCAATGGTAAGGTGTTGCGGTAAGCTGTTATCGGCAGCTTTCCACATGGTTGCATTATTATTATCTGTTGCATAGGAGGGAAGGTAGCTGTAATCATAACCCGCAGCATCGAGGTGATAATGGGAGGATGCGGTTGTTTCAGCCTTATATGCAATATCATCAGGTGCCTTATTCTCTTCGAAAGGCTTTATGCCACGGTGCGAGGGTATAACCTTCCTTATTGTTGAATCATTTTCAAAGATGAGGCTGTCAACACATACCTGTCGCGACATGCCGCCGCGTGTCATGGGATAATCATGCCGGTGATAGGCTATATAATAGTCGTCGCCGTTCTTAAGCACAGAGTGATGACCAGGACCATGCACCGAGAGATCATCGTTTGAGCTGAGGACAGGATTGTTTTCACCAGGGGTGAAAGGGCCGTAGGGACTGTCAGAGTAGGAATAGCGCACATTATAGGTTTCGTCATGACATGATGCACTGGAATACATCAGGATATACTTATCGTTCTTTTTCAGCATATAGGGAGCTTCAAAAGGCTGGGGTGTCTGCTCAACAGGTATGTTTTCCCCTTTGCTCACAGTGGCCATGGTCCGCTTATCGAGCTCACCCACCGCATAACCATCATTATAATGAACCCATGTGCCCCAGTGGGCATATATTGTTCCATCATCATCCTTAAAGAACTGTGCATCAAGCGAAGGAAA
>CAZGUR010000215.1:0-5582 GCA_964529295.1 uncultured Rikenellaceae bacterium
CTAAACAAATTTATCAACTTAAGGATACTCAGGGATGCAGATGAGAGCGGAAGGTATGAATTAAGACATGACAGTCTGGCGGCACGAATTTTCGAAAGAATATCTTTACGGGAAAAAGAACTGATAGAAATACGGGAGTTCATTGAAACTGCATTCAGGACCTATTCATCAAGAGGCACCCTTATGACACAGAGGGACCTGGAGTATGCAGAGAACTTCAGCGATGAACTTATTTTACCTGAAGAATTAAATAATTTTATCAGGAAAAGCAGAAGCACTCTCGATAAAAACAAAAAAGCACTGAAGAGGGTAACAACGATTTCTGTAATATCATTTATTCTGATTTTACTTGTAGTACTTCGCTATTCACTTCAAAACAGGGCAGATAAAGATATTGATGAAAAGGCTGTTGCAATAATGTTACAAATGCAAAAAGCACCTGTTACCGGACTAAAAGGAGCTTATGAAATTTATAACAGTACAAAGGATACTTTGATTGGTCCGCTGGATATTGCAGTAATAGATGGTTTCTGCAGACTCCTGCATGACTCAGCCAATGCAGAAAACTATAAGCAGATATTTGATTTTAAACCTGTCGACAGCGAGATTCTGTCAATATATTTTTCAGGTGATGGAAACGTTTTTTGCGGACATACAAAGAGCAATGATGTATATGTCTGGGATGCCCGGGGTATAGAATTGTTTACCAGGAGCTATACATCTGATATACTGGACTTAAAATTCTCTGCAGATGCCCGGAAACTGGCCGTGGTAACAAACTCCGGTACTGCAGAAATAATTGACTATAAAGCTAATTCCGTGTATAGGATCCCGGTTACAGCTAACCACATGATAAACTCCGGGCTTATTTGCTTCTTTAATGATGAATCCGGAAATTTCGCCCTTGTAAATGGGAACAATGTAAACATATATAATGCGAATGGTGAAATGTTACATTCGCTTTCAGCCCATTCCGGAAGGATAAACTCCATAGATATATCTCCAGACTCGCGATTCATCGCCAGTGCCTCATCTGATTCAAGAGTATATATCTGGAATTACAACAGTAATACCGGTACATACAGTGTATATGACTCAATAACAAACCACAAGGATACTGTATGGTCATGTGAATTTAATAATACAGGAAAATACATACTAACTGCTTCGGCCGACAGTTCAATACAATTATCTGACTTGTCTGGCAACCGCTTGTTCCTTGAAGCCTCATACAGGGATAATATCTGGAATTATTACACTCAGCTGGCTTTAAGTGAAAATATTGAAAAACAAAGGTGCAATGCCTCCTTCACCAATAACAACAGATCAATTATTGTTACGATATATGGATACACCAATGCTGATAGTCTGACAACCAGGGACCCGGAAAAAATAATGTATAGGAAGTTTATCTATAGTGACTATTCCAGTCCATATTACCGCTACAAATCAAACCTGCTCGGCACAGGCGAAGAGATAGCTGGCAAACTTGAGATTAATGATTATTACCCTTATTATGAAGATGTTGTTTCTGCAGGGGATGAATCATTTCTTGCTGTCTGTGCAGAAAAAGGGGATCCGGTTAGTGTTCTTAACTCCGGAGGCCTTTTGCTGTTTTCAAGACCTGCTTCAGCCTTTGCTTTTACACCTGACAATAAGTATTTCCTGAGTTCTGTCAACGGTAATATTGAAAAAATACCAGTAAACAGGAATGAAATAAAAAAACTATTGTTTGATATGGATCTGTTTGATCTTTCCGAAAAGGATTTTAAGAAGTGGTTTATTTTTTAGTTTCATTCACTAATCCGTTCTTTTCCTCCAAATCATAATCATACATTCCGAATGCACTTGTCTGCCTTATTTCCTTTACAAACAGGGTGTTAAAAGCCTGTTGCGGCAGAATGAACCTCAGGGACCCAAATAATAGCATGGCAATCCAGAGTAAGAGTAGTTTTTTTGTAAGTATCTCCCTGTGACTTTTTTTCCACGATATGAAACCTGAGCCTGGAAGGGTTAGAAGTACAATTATGGTGAGTATAACCATAGGACTATAAAAGGATGCTATCAGTAAACCGGCTCCAGGCCAGTGCTGAAACCTGAAAAGGACAGATAAAAAGCCCAGGGCAATAAGAAGGGAAGCAAACATGCTTACCAGCTTGAGATATTTGTTTTTCTCTATGGTGAAAAGACATTTGTAAAAGTACACTATCATGCCCAGGGCAATATTTATACAGAAAAAGCTCAGGAGGATGCCCGCAAATGGGAAATGTAACCTTTTAAATATTAAAGAAAGAACAAAGCCTATTAACATAAAAAGATTGATCCTGCTCATTCTGTGATCGTAAAAAACATATAAAGTAAATGGGCCTGCTATGAATAAAAATACTGCAGATATACTAATGATCAGGTAATTATCCATAAGCAGCGCAATTATTATACCTGCAATTAACAGAGGTATTGATATCAGTAAACCAAGGCTGAAAGCCTTCCTCAGCTTTACTGACTCTTTATATTTTAGCATGTAGATTACAGCCAGGGAAAAAACGATTATAACAGACACAATACCGAATAAAACAGCACTGTACTCCAGGAAGTTGTAGACTGTAGTTGTAAGTTCAATCTTTATTAAGTAATAAAGTGCACCTTCAATCATAAACAAGCCACCAAGAACAGCAATCAAAACCAGGAGCGTATTTCTGACTTTAATAAAAAGGGATTGATCTACCATAACTGTTTAAAATTGTTTATTTTTAATGTAATTTATGAAAAAATGCGATACCCTAAGTAATTTCTGATGAATAAAGAAAAGGTAAGCAAAGAAACCATAGATTCCCTGAACAGCTATTCCTGGGATAACAGGTATAGTTCTTATGAAGAAGCTTTGTCACATGCCGAACGGGCCATGGTGTTTGCTGAAGACATAAACTATGAAAGGGGACAGGCATACGCCAGTCTCAACCTTGCTGCCTGCTTTTTTCTCAAGTCCAATAATGAAGATGCTTTTCCACTATTGCAACAGTGCCTTAATTATTTCAATAATCACCAGGAAGAGGAGGGCTATGTGAATACACTTATCCATATTGCCAACATTTATGAAAGCTACGGCGATTATGAGAAGGCTCTGAATAATGTTCAGGAGGCACTTATTAAAGCTAAAGATTCACGCTACGATGAAGGGGAGGGGGATGCTCTTGCTGTATTGGGACTCGTTTATACAAGGCTTGGCGACTATGTGTCGGCTCAGAAAGCATATGCAGAGTGCCTGTCCATCAGGAAGAAAACAGGTAAGCAAAATGCAATTGCCTCATCACTCAACCGCCTGGCACAGAGCTATTGCCTGGCCGGAGAATATAACAAGGCACTGGAGTACTATTCCCTGAGCAGGGAAATAAGGGAAAAGATTGAGAAGCACAGTGGAATAGCCTGGACCTACCTTGGAATGGCTTCCACTTACGAATATATGTCAAAACTTGATGAGGCTAATAAATACTACTCACTGGGCGCAGACCATAAGGAGTCAGATATCAGGTGCAGGGCCCAGTGCCTTACCGGTTCAGGGAGGATAAACCGCAAGCTCAGAAAGCTTGATACAGCAAAGAAAGAATTGCACGAAGCTGAAAAAACTGCTCTGAAACTTAATGCAAAACCTTTACTTATAGATGTTTACCTTGAACTGGCCAAATACTATGAAAAAATAAAAAATGATTCAAAGGCCCTGGATTACTATAAAAAGTATGATAACACAAAAGAAGAGGTACTCAGTACAGAGGCTGGCAACAGGCTCAAAAACCAGCAGATAGTTTTTGCCATTGAAAAATCAGAAAAGGAAAAAGAAATTTTCCAGCTGAGAAACGTTGAACTGAATGCAGCCTACGATGAAATACATGAGAAAAACAAGGAAATAACAGACAGCATAGAATATGCCCTCAGGATACAATCAGCAATGTTGCCCAGAGACAGCTATTTAAAGGAAATATTACCCTTGCATTTTATCCTTTACCTGCCACGCGATATTGTGAGTGGCGACTTCTACTGGGCCGGATCAATTAAAGATAAAACAGTTGCTGTAGCAGCAGATTGTACGGGACATGGTGTACCGGGAGCATTTATGAGTATGCTGGGCATGAGCTTTCTTGATGATATTGTGAACAAGAACCATACAAGCGAACCCTCCAGGATTATTTCCAGCTTACGTGAAAAAGTAGTGAAAGCACTTAAGCAGAAAGATGTGGATGTTGATAGCCAGGATGGCATGGACATCTCCGTGTGTGTATTCGATAAAGCCAGCTCAAGCCTGACATTTGCAGGTGCTTATAATTCACTCTGCCTGGTCAGGGATGGTGAGCTATCAGTTTATAAGGCCGACAGAATGCCTGTTGGCATAAGCACTAAAATGGAAGAAAAATTCACCAGTCACAATATAGATCTCAGGAAAGGGGACAGGCTCTATATGTACTCAGACGGTTACCAGGACCAGTTTGGGGGGGGATCAGGCAAAAAGCTGAAGTCATCTGCATTCAAACAGCTATTGCTCGATACCTCGGGATTGAGCCTGAACGGACAGAAAGCTGCCCTGCTCGATTATTTCAAGGCCTGGAAAGGTGAATATCCGCAGATTGATGATGTAATTGTAATTGGTTTTGAATACTAATGCTGATACGAGGATAAAAACAAGCTCTCATCTTCCGAGGCTGGCTACATTAAATAAATCATCATTAATATTCGTTCCGCTGCGTATCTCTTCCATAACAATCTCTGAGCTTCTGCCGTTGCTGTAGTTTTCGGCCGTCATATGGCTTATTAAAAAACTACCACTTCCAAGCTCTTTTATGTCTTTGATGAGAATGGTTTTATAAAGTTCTTCATAGCTGTTATAAAAGTCCATCCGGCTGACTGTGTAATTATCTTTACTAATGGTACTGACCTTACGGACAAAGCCATACTCATCCTCCTTGTCCCGGTTTACAGGCTTGCTTTCGATAATATACGACTCAGCGGATTCTTCCGTTATGCTGTGGTTAAAATCATCGGCAGGAGGTGATGACATATCTGCATTGGTAAATTCTGAGCCCATAAAGCTCTTGC
Source organism: uncultured Rikenellaceae bacterium (assembly GCA_964529295.1). Lineage (GTDB taxonomy): Bacteria > Bacteroidota > Bacteroidia > Bacteroidales > VadinHA17 > UBA9300. The sequence goes on from CAZGUR010000215.1 coordinate 5,086, forward strand.
CCTTTTCTGAACTGACAATCCTCCTGCTACGGTTCAGTGCCGGCAGGTATATCCACATATCATCCTGTCCCTCATCATAGTCATGTATCAGCATGGCTGTTCCCTCGACATCAGCAGGGGAGAGGAACTTGATAAGTCTTTTCTCGGTACCGTCATCATAACTCTTTGATGCCGTGATATTCGTTCGTTCCCTTATTCTTCCTTTTGAGTCAACAATATTCAGGGAGGCCACAGCCTCGAATGATTCAACCTTCATTGCATTCCTGCTCTTTTCCATTATCTCTGCTGCATTATCCTGTGCGTGCATTAAAAAGGGAGCAGATATAAACATTGATAGAATAATAGCTTTCTTCATAATTTTCATTTTCAAATGTCTTTTTGTGTGTTTCTTATTTTCAATAAATGAGGGTTTGAATACAAGCAGCAGGGACGGTATAACAAATAAGGCGCTCACCAGGCATACCCCTATGCTTATAAGTACAAGATACCCGAAAAAG
>CAZGUR010000216.1:0-5563 GCA_964529295.1 uncultured Rikenellaceae bacterium
TGAACCGGAAAGGAAATGCCTGAGCCTTATAAAACCAAAGGAAGGCAATACATGGCTGAAAGATGAGAATAATGATAACTGGAGAATGTATGTCTTTATCCCTGACCACCACAGCTACGATGTGGTGCTTAATACAGACCAGGCCTTTGAAGGTGGCAGGGCCACGGGACGATTCCAGTCAATGCTGTCAGACCTGCCCGGACCTGCACTGAACGAAACAATACCCTTTTTTCATGATATTGAAAACAGGCTGGAGAAGTTTCACCATGCCATGGAGCAAGATCCTGCTGACAGGGTTAAGAAGGTAAGGGACGGGATAGATTTTGTGCTCTCCAGGCAGGATGAGATGAAGATGATTAAGCGACTGGGACAGGAGGGCAGCATACCCCTGAGGATCACCCATAATGACACCAAGTTCAATAATATACTGCTTGATAAAAATGACAGGGCACTGTGTATGATAGACCTTGACACTGTTATGCCCGGCTATATACACTATGACTTTGGCGATTCAATACGCACGGTGGCCAATATGGCTGCCGAAGATGAGGAAGACCTGTCGCGTATACGCATTAACATGGATATGTACGAATCCTTTACAAGGGGCTACCTGTGGCAGATGAATAATGTTATCACAAAAACCGAACTGGAAACGCTGCCCTCAGCACCCTCGCTTATGGCCTTTATCATGGGACTGAGGTTCCTTACCGACTATATCGAAGGCGATATATATTACAAGATCCATAGAAAAGATCATAATATCATCAGGTCGCGCGCCCAGTTCAGGCTTGTCGAAAACTTTGAGAAGCATGCAGAAAAAATGAGAACCATCACCTTTGATATCAATACCAGTGATCCTTCATCACGGTGATATCGTGCTCAATCACGCTGTCGCCTCCCAGCAGTCTTACTTTATAGTTGCCCGGACTCACAGAACCCATTACATAATCAAGGCTGCCAAAGCGCCGTATAAGGTCCTCCTCGCTGTAACCATATGCCATATACCTTTCCATCATCTGCTGCATCTGCTCTTTCTCCTTATCCGTGCGCGGACGTATAATCTTTGAGTGGTTCCATACAAATTTATGGAGTCCGGGTTCCGCGTCCACCTTTTTACTGAATATCACCCTTTCTCCGTCAACAACCAGTATCTCCGGATCTTTCTCTGAACCGTCAGTGTAATAATACACAGGCATTCCCGGCTCTTCGCTCTCACCCTCAAAATTACTGTATGCGCTGTGTGAGCTCAGACCGTCTACCCACATATAGCTGGTCACTGGTTTAAAAAGCACCTGCGATGAAGACATATTCTCAGTATCCAGCTGTGACAGAAAAGAGATATCGGCTATCCATATGCTTCGTCCGTGTGTTGCCACTATCAGGTCATTCTCCCGTGGATGTATCTTAAGGTCCTCAACAGGGCAATATGGCATGTTATTCCGCAGTGAATGCCATGTAATGCCCGCATCAAGCGATACATAGACAGCCTTTGTTGAGCCGGCAAACAGCAGCTCAGGATTATCAGGGTGTTCCCTTATTACACACAGTGGCTCATCCGGCAAACCATCACTTATTGCTTCCCATGATTCACCGTAGTCAAAGGTTTTCCATACAAAAGGCCTGAAATCATCCTGCCTGTAACCCGTTACAGTTACATAGGCCGTACCTGCATCCAGGGCCGATGGCTCCACCCTGCTTACCCAGTAGCCCGGGTGACCGGGTATATTGTCCGTAACATCATTCCATTCCTCTCCCCCGTCTTTTGTCACCCATACCTTACCGTCATCGGTGCCTGCCCACAGCAGACCTTCTGTCACAGGCGACTCATCCATTGTCACAATGGTACAGTACTGTATATTACCGGTACCCTGTATTTTTGCCTTATCGTTAGTTGTCAGATCCGGGCTTATCAGCTCCCAGGACTCACCCCTGTTAGCTGATCTTACCACCTTATTGCCTGCATGGTATATTACCCGGCTGTTATGGGGTGATATCACTATTGGTGCATTCCATGCCCAGCGGTCCATATCACTATACCTGATACCTTGTGACTCACCTGTAACAAGGTCCAGCCTCCTAATAGGTCCGAATTGTGATTCATTATACAGGTACCTGTTATTATCCGGGTCCACCTCATTATACATTCCGTCTCCTCCTCCCACGTTCTGCCAGTCCTCCAGCTTCACCGGGCTGCCATCCTTCTTTGTTGAGGGTCCGCGTACCGATCCGTTATCCTGCATGCCACCGTACACATTATATGGGTATGCCATATCATAGCCCACGGCCACAAACTGTCCCACATCCTTAAAATCAGGATGGTACCAGTTATCGCCGCCATCATAGCTTATGCCCATGCCATGGTCATAGCCCAGCATTATATGTTCAGGGTCTTCCGGGTCTATCCACATGGCATGGTTATCACCGCCGAAGTTAAAAGGCCTTCTCCATTCCTTTCCCCCGTCAGTGGTCTCCCACATCCTTACACCCAGCACATAAACATGGTCCGGATCAAGAGGATTTATTGCCATCTGCTGGTAGTAATATGCCGGTCCGCCACCCACATCTTCGCCGTCGGGACTCACCTTGCGCCATGTTCGGCCTTTGTCATCAGAGCGGTACACCTCGTCACCTTTCTCTTTGCCTTCAGGAGGTATGCCGTTCAAAAGCTGCCTGTACCTCTCATCATCACTTACCCCCTCGATATTATTATTCTCAATATTGGCATACAATGTTTCGGGATTGGATGGTGAAACGGCAAGGCCTATCCTGCCAAGCATGCCTGATGGAAGTCCGCCCGCCAGCTGCATCCATGAACGTCCCCCGTCTTCAGTCTTATAAATACCGCTGCCCGGTCCGCCGGCATTAAAGGTCCAGGGCCGCCTTACCTTATCATAGGTAGCTGCATACAGGATAGAGGGGTCGGTGGGATCAATTGCAAGGTCAACAACACCTATATGCTTACCGTGGTCAACAATATCAAGCACCTTCTTCCAGCTCTTACCCCCGTTTGTTGTCTTATAGACACCGCGTTCCTCATTCCCGGAATACAGATGTCCCAGGGCAGCCACCCATACAATATCAGAATTATCAGGATGGATGATTATACGGCCTATATGTCCGGATTCGGGCAATCCCATGTTTTTCCATGTTTCACCCCTGTCATCCGAACGGTATATCCCGTCGCCATAATACGCTGTCCGACTGTTATTGGCTTCACCCGTGCCTACCCATACTACATCGGGATTGTTCTGGTCAACGGCAATATCGCCTATGCTTATGGCTCCGGCATCTTCAAACAGAACATCGAAGGTTATACCGTTATCTTCTGTGAACCATAAACCACCGGTGGCCAGGGCTGCGTAAAATGTTGTTGGATTTTTGTCAACAACGGCAAAGTCAACATACCTTCCACCCTGACGGGTAGGACCAATTGAACGGTAATGTACGGCATCAATAGCACTTTCTTTCAGGCCCTGTGCATCTGCCGGGCTAATAAGTACAATTGCCAGGATAAAGAGAATAAAATTTTTCATAGATATAAGCTTATAATTTGGATTCAGGGGTTTCAATAATATGTGATAAATGGCAATTTAAGCCATATTTCCGTAAAAGAGCCATATTATTATTATTTTTAGTAAGTTTTTAACAGCTTTTAACAATAGAATTATTTTATATCTTGCGTTGAAAACCCGTAATGGGAAAACTGCTATAAACACTTGTATATCAGTGTTATGCGAAACAACAACATATTAATAACAAAACAAACAGGGACCAATGGCAAGAAAACAAAGAATAGGAATATTAACTGCCGGAGGTGACTGTCCGGGATTAAACGCTGCTATACGCGGGGTTGCCAAGACAGCCATAGTGAAATACGGGATGGAGGTGTACGGAATATCGGACGGATTCCTTGGATTGATCAACAAGGAATACATTGAGCTTACCGAGAAACGCATTTCCGGAATACTGACCCTTGGCGGCACCATTCTGGGCACATCAAGGGAAAAACCGTTCAAAAAGAAATCAAACGGTGACAAGGCCATAAGTAAACCGGAGCTGATAAAGGAGCATTACGAGCAGATGGGGCTTGACTGTCTTGTTTGCATTGGGGGTAACGGCACCCAGAAAACTGCGTACAGGCTGTCACAGGCAGGCCTCAATGTGGTTGGCATCCCTAAAACCATTGATAATGACGTATATGGCACTGAGCTGTCATTCGGCTTTGCTTCAGCAGTGGATATTGCCACCGAGGCCATTGACAGGCTCCACTCAACGGCCAACAGCCATAAGAGGATCATTGTAATTGAGGTAATGGGACATAATGCAGGTTGGATAGCCCTCTATGCCGGAGTGGCCGGGGGCGGTGATGTCATTCTTATTCCCGAGCTCGAGATAGATATGGATAATGTTTCAAAGTACCTTGAAGACCGGGCCTATAAGAACAAAGACTATTCGATAGTTGTTGTGGCAGAAGGGATAGCCACAGTTAAGAAGAAGAAATCGGCCGCACAGTATGTTTCGAAGATGATAAGTGAGAGGACGGGACTTGAAACAAGGCAGACAGTGCTTGGTTATACCCAGCGGGGAGGCACACCATCGCCAATGGACCGCATACTGGCCACAAGATATGGTTCATCAGCCGTTGACCTGATAGCCAATAACGATTACGGTAAAATGGTAACACTTAATAAAGATGAAATAATACCCATGACACTTGAAGAGACGGCAGGCAGGCTTAAAACGGTAAGCGAAGACCATCCACTGATGCTTAAGGCCAGGGCGATGGGAACATGCTTCGGGTGCAAAACCACGGTTGAAGCAGCGAAGTAAAACAAAGATGATTAGGAAGTAAATATGAATGACAGGGCATATACACCGAAAGAAATAAGCTGGCTATCTTTTAATCACAGGGTATTGCAGGAAGCTGATAATCCGGCCGTACCCCTTATTGAAAGAATCAAGTTCCTGGGTATCTATTCCAATAACCTGGATGAGTTTTTCAGGGTAAGGGTAGCAACCCTCAGGAGGATAGCCAAGCTAAAGGAGGAATCATATGATATCCTCGGCTATAATGCCGAGCCCACACTCAGGGAAGTGAACAGGATAGTCCTGAAGCAGAGAACTCAGTATGAGCAGGTGTATGAAAGGCTGAAGAAAGACCTTGCAGCCAATAATATACATATCAGGAACGAGAAGGAGCTGGATTCAGGGCAATATACATTCGTAAAGGATTTTTTCAATAAGAAACTGGCGCAGATAATAATGCCCTTTATGGTTAAGAAAGAGATGGAGCTGCCAACCTTAAAGGATGATGCCGTTTACCTGGCCGTAACCATTAAACATGCCAGGAAAACAAAAAAAGTGCGCTTTGCACTGCTGGAACTGCCGGTGGGCACATTACCCCGTTTCATTGCTCTGCCCGGACCTGCAGATGAGAACCACTATATATTCCTTGATGATATTATAAGGGTGGGACTGAAAGATATATTCTATGTATTCAAGAACAGCAGCATAACTGCACACACTATCAAGCTGAACAAGGATGCCGAACTTGATATAATTG
>CAZGUR010000217.1:0-5561 GCA_964529295.1 uncultured Rikenellaceae bacterium
GAATACCCCGATTAACCAGGGTACACCCCAGAATTTCGGTCCGAAGGTCATGCCACGGTAAGCTGGCTGCTTGAATATGCAAGTCCCTTGCTTAAGGTTACCATTATACCGCGCGGACGCACACTGGGAGCAGCATGGTACCTGCCCGAAGAAAGGCAATTGACAACCAGGGAGCAGATACTTGATGAGATTGCCTATGCCCTGGGTGGAAGGGCAGCAGAACAACTGGTCTTCGGTAAGATATCAACCGGAGCCCTTAATGATCTGGAGAAGGTAACCAAACAGGCTTATGCTATGGTAACATACTTTGGTATGAGCGAGGAGGTAGGTAATATGAGTTTTTATGACTCATCCGGACAGAATGAATACGGGTTTACAAAGCCATACAGTGATAAGACCGCTGAATTAATTGATAAGGAGGCCAAGCGTATAGTTGATGAAGCATACCTGAGAGCCCTCGATGTATTGAAGAAGAACAGGAAAGGATTGGAAATCCTGGCCGCAAAGCTGCTTGAAAAAGAGGTTATCTTCAGCGAGGACCTGGAAAAGGTATTTGGGAAAAAGGTAGGGAATGCGCCCCCAAGGGTAGATGAGGGAAGACAACCGGCAAGAAAAAGAAATACAGGGAAAGCAAAGAAAAAGAATCCGCAGGATCCAAAAGACATGGATACGGATGGGAATAAAGGAGCCGGCGATCCCGGGAAAAATGATGAGGTGGGGGATGCAGGTAAGTAAAAAACCTGGTATATGGAGAAAGACTGGGTTAAAATATTTGAGTCAGCCAATGAGGTAAGGACAGAGATGGCCCGCCAGTTACTCAGCGATAATGATATAGATAGTGTTATTATCAATAAAAAAGACAGGGCTTACGGATTTGGTCAATATGAGCTGTATTGTATGAGAGATTATGTAATAAGGGCAAAATTATATTTAAAAGAGTTCCAGCCTTGAGAAACTTATCCAGAAGAACACTAACCGGCGCGTTTTTAGTAATTATTATCCTGGGAGGCATATGGCTGCACCCTGTCACATACCTGCTGATCGGTGCACTTTTGCTTGCAGTATCAATCCATGAGTATTACCGCCTGGTGTCTTATTCAGGTATCAGTCCGCAAAGGCTTACAGGTGTTTTTGCGGGCTTAACAGTATATACAATCTCGGTACTGGTATCGGCACAAGTGCTGGAAAGTGTTTATTACCTTATTGTTATAGCTGAACTGGGACTGATAATGATTATTGAGCTTTACAGGAATAAAGAACGGCCTTTTGATAATCTGGCCCATACGGTTTTCGGTGTAATATTTATTTCTGTTCCTTATTCGCTTTTTCCTTTTATGGCATTTGGGTATAATGGAACGGAGACTCTTTTACAATCAGGTATCTCCCCATTCTCGCCCGGACTGATACTGGGATTTCTTATTCTGTCATGGGGCTTTGACACAGGCGCCTACCTTTTCGGTTCGTGGTTCGGAAAACACAAGCTCTGGAAAAGGATATCGCCCGAGAAATCATGGGAGGGTTTTATTTCAGGATTTATCATTACACTTATTATTGCCTGGCCCGTATCACTATGGATAGGTATTACAGATCTCAAAAGCTGGATTATAATTTCAGTGATAATATCTGTTACCGGTACCCTTGGCGATATGGTGGAATCAATGCTCAAAAGGAGTGTGGGAGTGAAGGACTCGGGATCCCTGTTGCCTGGACACGGAGGGATGCTCGACCGCTTCGACAGCCTGATATTATCACTCCCTTTTGTGTTTATGTATATAATACTTTTTGGTTGATTTATAGTATATGATTAGATTTGCTGAAAATGAAGATTCACAGGGAAGGATATAACCTGGTATTATACAGTCTGGGTACCGCAGCTGTGCTGAATACCATTATTATCTTATTGTTCAATGAGATAATATACCTCTGGATAAGCATTCTTTTCATTTCGGTACTTTTTTTCTGTTTTCTGCTTTACTTTTTCCGGAAACCGGAAAGGGAGTTTAGTGAAGATACCGCTAAAATATTCGTGCCGGCTGACGGTGAGGTGGTGGCCATAGAGGAAAGGTTTGAAGATGAATATTTTAAAGATAAGCGGCTGCAGCTATCGGTTTTTATGTCAGTATTTAATGTGCACAGTAATACTTACCCGGTTTCAGGTAAGGTTAAGTATATTAAATATCATCCGGGGAAGTTCTTTATTGCCAGTCATCCCAAATCCTCATTGTATAACGAAAGGCTATCACTTGTTATTGAAACAGAGCAAGGGGTGGAAATATTGGTAAGGCAGATAGCAGGAGCAGTAGCACGGCGGATAGTGTCATATGCCAGCGAGGGATCGGAAGTGAAGCAGGGCGAAGAGCTGGGTTTTATTAAATTCGGATCCAGGGTTGATGTTTTCCTGCCTCCGGGAACAGAGCCCGAAGTGGAATTGAATCAGAAGGTACGGGCTAATATTGATATACTGGCGAAGCTGACAGATAAGAAAAACTAAAATTTTAATCAGATGAAAGAAACAGAAAGAAAGGAAGACAATAAAGTAGTCAGGATAAGTGATGATGTGAGCTGGATAGGGATACTGGATTATGATATCGTTACTTTCGATATTGTTATGGAAACCGAATACGGGACAAGCTATAATTCCTACTTTATCAATGCAGATAAGAAAGCAATAATAGAAACAGCCAAGGAAAAGTTTGCCCGAACATATATTAATAAGATAAAACAGCTGGCCGATCCTTCGGAGATAGAATATATTATTTTCAATCATACCGAGCCTGACCATTCAGGATCACTGAAGCATGTGCTGCAGCTTGCCCCAGAAGCCACAGTTGTGGGTAGCGGTAATGCCATACGCTATCTGAACGATATGATTGATATTCCTTTCAAAAGCATGGTGGTAAAAGACGGTGATACTCTTGATCTGGGAAATAAAACCCTCAGGTTTATTTCAGCTCCCAACCTGCACTGGCCTGATACCATGTACAGCTATCTCGAGGAAGATAAGCTCCTGTTTACATGCGACTCTTTCGGTGCGCATTATTGCGATGACCGGGTCTTTGATGATAAGGTTGGTGATTTTGATGATGCTTTTAAGTATTATTTTGATGTTATTCTGAAACCCTACAGCCGCTTTATGCTGAAGGCCATTGAGAAGATACGGTCACTTGAGATTGATGCCATATGTACAGGACATGGACCGGTGCTCAGAAAAGAATGGAAAAAATATGTTGACCTGAGTGAGAAATATGCCCGTGAATATCTCGATATCACACTGGGTGAAAGAAAAAAAAGAGTTCTGATAACCTATGTCTCGGCCTATGGCTATACAAGAGAGATGGCAGAAGCCATAGCCATGGGTATAGAAAGTGAGGGTAACACCGGCGTTAAACTGCTGGATATAGAGCATATTTCATTGGGTGATATTGAAGCGGAGATAGTTAAATCGGACGGACTGCTTGTAGGCTCACCCACAATAAACCAGAATACACTGGTGCAGGTATACAAGCTTTTTGCAGTGATAAACCCCCTCAGGGATAAGAATAAGCTGGCAGCATCATTCGGCTCATATGGATGGAGCGGTGAGGCTGCCGGTATTATTGCCTCCAATCTGAAAAGTCTCAAGCTTAAGGTTATGGATGAGAATGCTGCTTTTAAGTTCAGACCGGAGGAAGAAAAGAGGACGGAACTGGTGGCTTTTGGTAACCGCTTTGCCAAAGAACTGGTATCATGAGATTAATAAAAAATACTGCCGCTAAGGTCTTTCGTTTCTACAGGGATGGTTTCAGAACCATGCCCGGCTGGGGCAGGAAAGTATGGATGGTAATAATTATCAAGCTTTTCATTATGTTTGCTGTGCTGAAGGTGTTTTTCTTTCCCGATATGCTTAAAAAGAATTTTGACAGCGACAGGGAGAGGGGGGAGCATGTCTTAAATGAATTATTAATTAAAACAGATACAGATGATTGATAATATCGATCTATCACTGGTTAACTGGTCAAGGGCCCAGTTTGCACTATCAGCCATATATCACTGGCTGTTTGTTCCTTTAACCCTGGGACTGTCCTTTATCCTGGTGATAATGGAAACAAAATATGTGCGGACTGGTTCGGAAAAATGGAAGAAGACAACAAAGTTCTGGATGAAATTATTCGGGATCAATTTTGCCATTGGTGTAGCCACAGGACTGATCCTGGAGTTTCAGTTTGGCACCAACTGGTCCAATTATTCCTGGTTTGTAGGGGATATATTCGGTGCCCCGCTGGCCGTGGAAGGACTGATGGCCTTTTTCCTTGAGTCTACCTTTATTGCCGTTATGTTCTTTGGCTGGGATAAGGTGAGCAAGCGTTTTCACCTGGTATCGACATGGCTGGTAGCCATTGGTGCCAACCTGTCGGCACTGTGGATACTGGTGGCCAATGCATGGATGGAGAACCCGGTGGGCATGATATTTAATCCAGATACGGCACGCAATGAGATGATGAGCTTCTGGGAAGTATTGTTTAACCCGGTGGCCATTGATAAGTTCTTTCATACAATAAGCTCGGGTTTTGTGCTGGCATCCCTGTTTGTGACCGGTATCAGTGCATGGTTTCTTATACGTAACCGTGAAAAGGAAATGGCTCTTAAGAGTATGAAGGTGGCCTCTGTATTCGGCATCTTTTCATCCCTGCTCCTGATCTATACTGGTGATACATCCTCACGGACACTGGCCGATGTGCAGCCTGTAAAGTTTGCCGCCATGGAGGCACTCTATGAAGGACAGACACAGGCCGGCCTCACTGTCTTCGGAATCCTTTCCGCAGTGGATGAGAAAGACGGCTTCGTTGAAAGGGAGATACTGGCGCAGATAGAGATACCCGGCTTTCTTTCAGTTATGACTCACGGCGATAAGGACGGGTTTGTACCCGGACTCAAAGACCTGGTGTACGGCAATGAGGAATATGGTATTATGCCGGCAGCAGAAAAGATGGAAAGGGGCAGGCATGCAAGGAAAATACTGCTTGATTACAGGGAGGCCAGGGAGACGGATAATACCCTTATGAAAGACAGTCTCGGTGCAGTGTTTGCAAGCGAGGATTTCCAGGAGGATTATTTCAGGTATTTCGGTTATTCATACCTTAACCGTCCCTCGGATATTCTCCCCAATGTGCCCCTGGTCTTTTATACCTTTCACCTTATGGTGGCTCTCGGGTTCCTGTTCCTGCTGCTGCAGGTGATGACATGGTATTTCTCATGGAAGGGGACACTGGGCAAACTAAAACTATTTCACTGGATACTGCTGCTGGCCATACCACTGCCATACCTGGCTTCCGTACTGGGATGGCTGGTAACGGAAATGGGACGCCAGCCATGGGCCATACAGGATCTCATGCCGGTAGGCATAGCGGTTTCAAATATCAGCACCTCAACAGTGCAAACTACTTTCTGGTTGTTCGCCGCACTCTTTACAGCCCTTCTTATAGCGGAGGTATCTATAATGACCAGGCAAATAAAAAACGGACCTAAAATAGAGGAGGAATAATTATGATTATGCTATTGTCACATGCCTTTCTTCAGGAATA
>CAZGUR010000218.1:0-5540 GCA_964529295.1 uncultured Rikenellaceae bacterium
TTATCCGTGGTATGGGAACCATAGGTAATTCTGCACCACTGTATATAGTGGATGGTGTTAAGGTGGGTAATATCAATTACCTGAACCCATCCGATATCGAAAGCATCGATATACTGAAGGATGCTGCTTCCGCCGCCATCTATGGTTCGCGTGCTGCCAATGGTGTTATACTTGTTACAACAACAAAGGGCGAAAGGAACCAGAAACCTGTGATACAGTATGATACTTATTACGGGATACAGAATATTTATAGGAATCTGTCGCCCCTGAACGCCCAGGAATATATGTATATTATGGATGAGGGACGTGTTAACGATGCCCTTCAGCCTTATGACTGGGAGACAATCCTGGCCAATAACAGCTGGCTTAATAATAATTATCCCGATGACCTTGGCACCCAGTTAGGTGAGGAAATATGGGGCAGGCTTCAGGATGGATGGGAAGGTACTAACTGGTTAGATGAGATAACCACGCCCAATGCACCGATGACAAGCCACTCATTACAGGTGTCGGGCGGTACGGAAAATGTCATTTACGCTTTTGGTGCTTCATACCTTGACCAGACGGGTATAATAGCCGGCGACCTTGTTGATGCCGGGCTTAAAAGATTGACGACAAGGATAAATACGGAGTTTATACTTCTGAAGAACGATGATTATGATATATTAAAGGTAGGTGAAAATTTCACATATACTAATAATGTTAACCGTTCGGTTGGTACCGGTAATATTTACTGGAATGACCTTCATGATGCCCTGGTGCAGAATCCACTTATGCCGGCATACTGGGATAAATCACCCGATCCAAACGGTTTTACCCCTGTGCTTGGGGGACTGGCAAATGACCAGATTAACCCGCTGGCAACAGCATTTTACAGGCATAATTACGGATGGTACAAGGGCAATACACTGGTGGGCAATGTTTTTCTCGAGCTTAAACCCATCCAAAACCTGACTATACGCTCTTCTTATGGTATTGATGCCTGGTTTGGCAGCGGCCGGTCATGGAGTCCTGTATATGCCCTGGGTACACTTTATACAAATCCAAAGGATGGTGTAAACCAGAATATGTATTTCGGCAATAACTGGACATTGTCAAATACCATAACCTATGATAATGTTTTTGGTGATCACAGGATAACAGCCCTGGCAGGTAATGAGCTGTATAAAAACCAGGTTAACAGGGAAGTCGGCGGGTATATGGCTGACACCAGGTTTTATGATCCCGACTTTGCTTACCTTAATAATGTAGATAAAACTGATATAAACTCAATCAGCACCTGGGGAGCCGACTGGGCAGCCGGTGGTGGTGGCCTGATGTCTTATATCGGAAGGGTGCAGTATGACTACCAGGAAAAATATCTTCTTTCAGCCACTATTCGTGCGGATGGTTCATCCAATTTTGCTGAAGGTAAGAGATGGGGTATATTCCCTTCAATATCAACAGGGTGGATATTTTCCGAGGAGATTTTCATGTCTTCCTTATCTGATATTATGAACTTTGGAAAACTGAGAGCCAGCTGGGGACAGAATGGTAACGAGGCGATAAATAATTTTATATACAGCTCAACGATAGCTTATATTAGCCCGGGATATTACTTTGGCGACACAAAACCAGTGTCCGGTGCTACAGCTATACCGGCGAAGGTGACAAACCCGGATGTGACATGGGAGACCTCAGAACAGTTGAATATAGGCGTTGACACCAGGTTTTTCAATTCGCAGATGCAGTTTACCTTCGACTGGTACAGGAAGATGACAAAAGACTGGCTTGTTATAGCACCCATACTCGGAACATCGGGTGCCGACGCTCCATGGATAAACGGAGGAGATATAATGAATACGGGTATTGAGCTAACTGCGGGCTGGAATGATAACTTCGGTGACCTGAAGTTTGGAATAACAGTCTCGGGAGCACATAACCGTAACGAGATCACACGTATTGACAATGCTGACGGTGTAATACATGGTCCTGCCCATGTGCTGGCCCAGGGAACAGCATCTATCTCAAGGTGCGAAGTTGGTAAGCCGATAGGCTTCTTCTATGGCTACCAGACGGACGGTATACTTCAGAATCAGGATGAAGTGGATGCCTGGCTCACTCCCGAAGGACAGCCTTATTTCAGTGACCAGAGACCTGGTGATATTAAGTTTGTCGATCAGAACAATGATGGTGTTATTGATGAAGAGGACAAGGTGATGCTGGGTGATCCCAATCCTGATTTTGAGCTTGGCCTGCAACTGCATGCCGAGTATAAGGGGATTTATGCCAATGCTACCCTTACCGGCCGCTTTGGAATGCAGGTGATGAGGTCTTACAGATCTTTCTCCGACAGGTTCGACCAGAACTATACAACAGATATCTTTAACCGCTGGCACGGGGAAGGTACATCAGACCGTATACCGCGTCTGAGCTCATCATCCCACAGGAATACAAACTTTATTTCCGATATATATATGCATGATGCAGATTATTTGAGAGTCAGTAATTTTACACTGGGTTACAACTTTGACCGTTTGCTCTCAAATATTAGCGCCGTCTCAAATGCCAAATTATATGTGTCCTTTAAGAACCTGTACACATTTACGAAATATGACGGAATGGATCCTGAAGTAAGTTTTGGTCATGATGCAAGCTGGGCCTCAGGTGTTGACCTGGGACTCTATCCGCAGGCCAGGACGGTGATGTTTGGTTTAAGTATCTCTTTTTAAATAGGAAAAATTAAAGACAAATGAAGAAGATAATTTATATAATTTCTGTTACACTTCTGGTTTTCGTATCCAGTTGTGGAGAAGACTTTTTGGATACACGGAACCTGTATGAAAAAAGTCTGGAGAACTATTACAGCTCGCCCCAGGATATCAATGAGGCCATGGCTGGTGTTTATAATGCTTTGTATACCCCGGGTGTCCACAGCATGGAGGGACTGGCAGCTAACCTGCTATCGGATATGATGCTGGGTGGAGGCGGACCCGATGATAAGTCGGCTAAAAGAGTTGACAGGTTCGAAGACCCGGAAGAAGATACTTATCATGACCTGTGGAAGCAGTCATATAATGGTATCTACCGTGCTAATACAATAATTGAGAAAGTCCAGGAAGCTGATTTCTCTGATGACTTTTTTACAGAGGCTGAGGCCACTGAATTTAAAAACCAGGCTATAGGTGAGGCCTATTTTATGAGGGCTTTCTTCTATTTCCGTATGGCTAAGTTTTTCGGAGGAGTACCCCTGATCCTTTCTGTGGATGCCCCCCGTGATGTGCCAAGAGCTTCTTTTACCGAGACATTCGCACAGATTGCCTCCGATTTAAAAATGGCTATAGAAACAATGCCAGTGAAAGCATTTCCGGCCATACCGGAAGACCGTTATGGACATGCCAACAGGTGGGTAGCCCAGGCTTATATGGGCAGGGCTTTCCTCTTTTACACAGGCTATATGACAAATATCGAGGGAGTGGCAACAAATGATCTGCCGCTTGCCGGTGAGGGCGGAGGTTCACTCTCAGCAAGCCAGGTGGCAGCTTATCTGAAAGACTGTATAGATAACAGCGGCTATGAGCTTGCAGACGATTTCAGGAACCTGTGGCCATACTCATACGTTAATGAGAGTGCCGGTGAAGTGGTTTTGCCATGGGCCGATGCCAATAATCTTTACTGGGTAGGACAGGACGGACACTCTCCAAGGTTCGGATCAGGCAACTTTGAAACCATGTTTGCCGTCAGGTATGCTTTTGGTGACTGGGGTTATGGCCAGTACTATAATAACAGGATGCCACTGTTCTTTGGCCTGCGTGATAACTCACTGGTGCCCTTCGGACAGGGCTGGGGCTGGGGACCTGTAAATCCCAACCTCTGGAACCAGTGGGATGATGCCGATCCACGGAAGCAGGGCTCAATACTTGAACTGGGCAATGCCGATCAGGGCACAGGGAGTTATGAAGGCGATAAGGGAGACCATGAAACAGGCTTCTTCAATAAGAAGTACACAACCATACAGCATGGTGGTGAAGATGGTGTGGCAGGCATGTTCTATTATCTCTATGACATAAGTAATAATGATATGCAGTTATGGGCCGCCCAGGATTTTTACCTGATGCGCTTTGCCGATGTTCTGCTTATGCATTCTGAGATAACAGAAACGGCTGACGGTATCAATGCCGTGCGTCAGCGTTCCGGACTAGTGCCAGTAGGAGCCTACTCCCTTGATGCACTCAAGGAGGAAAGACTGCATGAATTTGCTTTCGAAGGATTGCGCTGGTTCGACCTGGTGCGCTGGGGCGATGTCAATACTGCCTTTGACTATGTGCTGGATGTAAGGAACTCAGGAGTGCCTGCCCAGTACAGCGTTACCTACAGGCCCGAAACAAAGGGATTATTGCCGATACCGGAAACAGAAGTTAGGCTTTCCAACGGAGCCTATGAACAAAATCCCGGATGGTAAATAAAAAGATGATAAATAAAAAAAACAGAATTATGAAAAACAGAATAATATTAAGTCTTTTTATCGGTCTGCTTGCACTGGGATTCTTCTCATGTGAGCCAATAGTCGAGAGAGACGAGCTGAAAAATGTTACCGGTGTGGATGGTGTACAGCTGGAAGCAGTGCAGAGCACCACCGGCGGTAATGAGATAACACTCAATATGACGACCCCCGGGGTTACCGGTTACTGGGATTATAATCTAGGTATAGCATTGACAAACAAGCTCACTATTATCTACCCGATACCCGGAACAGCAACCTTTACCTTTACAGGAACACTGGGAGCGGAATTTTTTACCAAGACCATTGATGCGCAGATAGACCAGCTTGATCATGCACTTGACCAGGACTGGTACGACCTTGTAAGCGAGAATACATCTACGGGAAAAACATGGGTCTTTGATGGTGTTGGCGGAGACGACCGCCTCTGGTGGTTTATGTCGCCTCCCAGCGACCCCGATTCATGGGCATCGGTCTGGTGGAATGCAGGCGGCACATGCTGCCCCCCTCCTGATGTTGACGGTAAAATAGTATTTGACCTTGACGGGGCTGCTAATTATCATTACTACTCAGGTCCGGGTGCAACCCCGGTGACAGGCAGCTTTGTGCTTGACGTTGAAAACCAGACACTGCAGATCAACGGTGCTCAGATGCTGGGACAGATAGAAGGCGGAGGAGGTGATATAGGTAATGCTGACGGATTATATCAGATTATCGAACTTACAGAGGAGAAGCTGGTACTGTATACACCAATGAACAGCTGGTCAACAGGCTGGACATTCGTGTTTAAGCCTGCAGAATAAAATGTACTTTGATTTGGATTAGTTAGTTAATAGCAGAAGGATTATGTTTTGGTTAACTGTTTGGGAACTTTTCAGAAGGTAGGAATATAATCCTTTAAGGAGAGTCTTGTATTTAGGAGCAGGACTCTCTTTTTCTCTTTTTCCAGTCATAATAATATATCCGGGATATGATAAAGTCATTTTCTCTATTGTCATGTATTGTTCTTTTTTTGAGCCTGACAGCTGTGTCATTCAGCTCATGCAAAAAAGAGGTGTAT
>CAZGUR010000219.1:0-5496 GCA_964529295.1 uncultured Rikenellaceae bacterium
AAAGTGGAGAAATAATTAAAACCATCACGAAAGATGCTGCTAGGGGCATAAATAAAATTAAATGGGATCTTGTAAAAACTCCGGCCAGATACCTAACATCAGCCTATAAAACCGGCACAGAACTTTATCCACCTGGTTCATATACTGTCAGGATCAGTAAGGGTGAGAAAAGTATGGAAAGATCGTTTCAGCTCAGTGAGTATCGCAGTGCCGGCAGCGAAAAATAGCAGAATTACTTATTATTCCATGGGAATAAGAAGAGCTGAAAAATGCCATCCACCTGTTTGCGTGTCTTTCAAATGAGGTACATTGAAGAGTTTGTGTATTACCCAACCAGCCACACTTGAGGAGCTTAAATTATTCACTGTTCATCTTGTTTGTACCAGTGCCCAGGTGATTAGCAAAAAACCATGTATACATATCATAGAGATGAAAATATGTTTCCCGATCATTTTTAATGTTATGACTTCTGTTTGGGTAAGGAATTACAAAGAATCTCTTTTTCTCATCAACGAGTTTATTAATTAGTGCTTCGGTATTCTGATAATGCACATTATCATCACCTGTACCATGTATCAGCAACAAATCTCCTTTTAAGCCATCGGCATAGTTTATTGCTGCTGTCAGCTCATATGCTTCAGGATTATTCTGAGGTGAGCCAAGAAATCTTTCAGTAAACCCTGCTGAATAAAACCTGTGGTTGCTGATATATGCTCCCGGAATTGCAACCTTATACAGTTCGGGATACCTGAATATCTGCAGCAAGCTTAGCAATCCTCCACCACTCCAGCCACAAATGCCGATTCTGGTACTGTCAATAAAGGAATAATCCGAGATAAGTTTTTTTACTGCAAGAGCATGGTCATCAGATGGTAATATACCATGTTTGAGATAAATGCATTTTCTCCAATCACGACCGTACAGTGATGGCGTGCCCCGTGAATCAATATTCATTACAATAAATCCTTTCTGAGCCATTAGCTGGTACCATAAATAATTATTATGCATCCATCGATCCTGTACAACAGCATTTGCAGGCATACTATATACATGAGTAATCAAGGGGTATTTTTTTGTTGGATCAAAATCCGGAGGTTTTATCCACCAGGCATCCAGAAGGATGCTGTCCCCGATATCTATCTTAATAAACTGTGACCTGCTCAGTAGCTTACCTGATAGTTTGTCCTTCAGCTTCTGGTTGTTTTGTAAAACACTTAACACAGTATGGTCGTAGAGATCTACAAAAGTGGTAACAGGAGGGGTGTTCATAGATGAAAAGCCATGAAAAGCATATCTGCCTCCGGGTGAGATATTATAGGTGTGTACCCCTTTCTGGTCTGGTGATATCCTTACAGGATCTTCACCATCCAGCAGGGAGACTTTGTAAAGATACCTGTAAATTGCATTTTCAGGAGAAGCAATAAAATAGACAATATCTTTCTCCGGGTCAATGCCTGCAATTTTCTCAACATCATAATCTCCATTTGTAATGCATACTTCATTACCTGTATTTGTGTCCACAACATATAAATGTCTCCATGAATCCTTTTCGCTCAATGCCAGAAAACTTAATTTTTCTTTTGTGAAGAACATATTGAATGGCATAAGGAAGGCTTTATCCCGATCTGTCCAGATGGTTTCTTCAAGACCTGTGTATATATTGACTTTAGTGATACTTAGGTGGTTTTGTTCCCTGTTAAGCCTCTTTACAATAAGTTCATCTCTTTCAATCCATCCAAACCATCGTATATAACTAAAATCTTTTGTAGGACCTTCATAAATAACTACTTCTGATTTATCGTCAATATTGCTAACTATAAGTTTTATTTCCGGAAGGGCTGTTCCGGGTTTTGCATGTTGAAATTCCACCACTTCCGGGTAAATCGAATTAGTATTATTTATCATCCTGAAAACACCAATCTTATTAGTATTAAAACGGATGAAAGCAATCTTTTTGCTATCAGGACTCCACTTGTAACCAATGGTATTCAAGATGCTTGCAAACCGTTCACCTGAATTCCCGTTTATTATATGTTTTGAGCCACTATTTGTTAAGCTGTCACTTTCTCCGGTAGAGATATCATAAACATAAATATTCGATTTATAAATAAAAGAAATAAGGTTATTATCAGGGGAGAAAGAAGGATTCATTAATCTTTTATCTATGCCTTCGGCAATCATTTCTACATAATTATCAGTCCCCAGTCTTTTAAAAAAATACCTGTAACTTATATTTTCCTTAGTATGTTTTATCACTTCAATTAATGTCATCTTTCCATCATCAGATACATAAAATGCTCCGATGCGTGAGTTATTGTCATTCTGCACTATAATATCATCCAGTTTAACAACTGTATCAGCAATATTGGATCGGGCATTTGTAATATAGATCATATCTTTTGATGGGCCAGCTTTTATATAACTGTTGCCGTCAGGCATCCAATTTGATACACCAGTATGTTCTGTTTCGAATTTCTGCTCTAAAAAAATCTCCTCAAGAGTGAGTTTATCTTGTCCCTGTCCATATAATCTGTTTCCTGGCAGATTCAATAATTGAATTATTAGCAAGGAACTTAATATATTATAGATTTTCATTGCAGTAGCTCTAGTAATTAACATTATTTGCGATTTGATTTATTATTCTCAAAAAGTTGTGTATTCAAAACCCGAATCATTTGGCATTCAACATAACAAGCGGTTTAGTAGCCTCAGGCTCAATTTCTAATAACAGGTCCTGTCTGCAGATTATGTCATCAACTATCAGTGTATAAAAACTGTCAATATCATTAATCGCGCAATAGTGCGTGAAGTGGTTTGTATCGCATGGGTTTCCGGGATATGCTATTGCACGCACTTCCTTTACACAACACAATCCCTTTCTTTGCTGCGATTATACCTGGTCCTAATTATTCCAGAACTCTTTCATAAGAGCCGGATAACTTTTATCATTATTCAACCAGAATTGATACTCTTCCTTGTTGGCAAATGGGGGAGTATGATGCGGCTGCAGCTCCTGGCTGGTTTTCATTAAGGGTGCCGGATCTTCCGGCAGGTGTCCCCTCAGCTCATTTATAACATCTGCATATTCATCCTTACCGGCAAGATTATACCATTCTTCCGGATCATTGTCATGATCATACAGTTCTTCAGAACCATCTATATATGAGATATATCTCCATTTTTCAGTTCTGACCGAAAACTCTCCGAAGTCATAAGATGTTATTGCCGGGTAATTCCATTCTCTTTCAGGATCCTGCAACAAAGGCACAAGGGAATTACCGTCAATATCATTACGTGTCGGCAGGCCACATAAGTCTATTAGCGTGGGGTAAATGTCCTGCAACGAAACAATCCTTTCAGATATGTCAGTAGCAGAACCTTCAGGAAACCCTTTTATTCCTTCGGGGACCCTGATTATCAGGTTTGTTTTTACAACATTGTCCCATAAGGCAAATTTACGCCAGTGTTTTTTCTCGCCCAGCTGCCAGCCGTGATCAGACCATACAACAACTATAGTATTATCAGCATACGGGCTGTTATCCAGTGCATCCATAAGCATCCCGAACATAGCATCTGCAAAATATGTTGATGCAAGATAACCCTGTACAGCATCTTTCCACAGACCTGCTTCGGTAACATGCTTATGGTAATCTCCGGCACGTGATGCTATATCTCTTGCCCGTTCACCAAGATCATCCAGATCACTGGATAATACTTTCGGTAATTGGATTGAGTCAAGGGGAAAAGGCTCAAAATATTTAGCCGGAACATACCAGGGCAAATGAGGGCGATAAATGCCACAGGCAAGGAAAAAAGGTTTTTCATGATTCTCATGCAATTTATCTGACACCCATTTCACACTTTTATAATCTCCCATCAATGAATCCGGTATATTCATAGAAGCCCAGTCAAACATCATATACATATTTTCAAAAACAGGCATGTTTACTGTGCCTGACTCTCCCCTGTCCGGAAAATAATCTCCGGGCATATTCTGCAACTGCGAAGGCCAGTATTCATCCCAGCAGGCAGAATCAATCATATGGTAGTGAAACATTTTTCCGGCACCGGCAGAATAATAACCATTCTCACGAAAATACTGACCTATTGTTACTCTCTCCGGGATAACTTCACGCCAGTCCTGGTAATTGGAATACACTCCTGATGTATGTGGTGCGTAACCAGTCATTACAGCGGTTCGTGAAGGGTTGCAGGCGGGATTTGAACAATACGAGTTGTTGAAGCTGACTGCTTCAGAGGCAAACCCATCTAAAGCGGGCGTCAGGGCCTGCGGATGTCCACCAAGATACCCGGTCCAGTCGTTCAGATCATCAATCGATATAAACAGAACATTGGGATTTTCAATGGTTGTATCCTGTGAGTTACAGCTAAAAAGAGAAATTATTAAAATTGAAATACTCAAATACTTAAATGTTTTCATATTATAGCAAATTAACAATTTGAAATTATTTACTTATTATAAAGATATTGATTAATTCTGTTTTTCTATTTACCACCGGGAGGCATATTGGTCATCAGAAAGTTTGTACGCAGATCATAAAGATGATATTGAGTATTGGGACCTTCCCTTAATCCATGATTTCTGTTTGGATATGACATCATAGAGAAGCGTTTCTTATGAGCCACAAGTTTGTTTACCAATGCCTCAAAGCTCTGATAATGCACATTTGAATCCCCTGTTCCATGAATTATCAATAAGTCACCTTTCAGCTGATGTGCCCATGTTATAGGTGAACCATTAATATATCCGTCTTCGTTATCTTCCAGGCGATTCATATATTTTTCCTGGTAAGCAGGATGATAATATCGCTGATTGCAAACAAAGGAAGATGGCATTGCCAGACTATATATTTCAGGGTACCTGAAAATTAGGTTGAGGCTCATCTGCCCGCCTCCACTGTGACCATATATGCCTATCCTATCCGGATCAATATAGGGCCTTGTTTCAAGTATTTTTTTTGTGGCTGCCGCCTGGTCATGGGCTGCAAGGATACCAAGCTGTCCACTTATTGATTTGCGCCAGACTCTCCCACGCGGGGCGGGGGTACCACGGTTATCAATGCTCATAATAAAGTATCCTTTTTGAGCCAGCATTAAGTGCCATAAGTACTGCCTGCCACGCCACCTGTCAAGTACTGTCTGACCTGCTGGTTCGCCATATATGTAATAGAAAAGCGGATGTTTTTTGCTGTAATCTATATCTGATGGTTTAATACAATAACCATCAAGTTCAACACCATTACCAATATCTACCCTGAAAAATTCAGTAGGATTTCTTTCCAGTATTTCAAGTTTTTTCTTTAGCTCATCATTTGTCTCAAGTGTCTTAAATGTTTTATGATCTGGCAGTCCTATTAATTCATAAACCGGAGGGCTGTCAAATGTGGAATACTCATGTATAGCCCATTGCATATCAGGTGAGAACTGGTATGAGTTTGTTCCTGGAAATGAATCCGGAGTTATCCTTTCCTGCTT
>CAZGUR010000220.1:0-5447 GCA_964529295.1 uncultured Rikenellaceae bacterium
CCTCAGGGCCTTCCTTCTGCTCAGTGAGATCTTTCACCTCAGGGCCTTCCTTCTGCTCAGTGAGATCTTTCACCTCAGGGCCTTCCTTCTGTTCAGTGAGATCTTTCTGATCAGTGCTTTCCTTCTGCTCAGTGAGATCTTTCTGATCAGTGCTTTCCAGTGGTTTATTATCAGCTGTCCCGTCAAATACTTCCCAGGTTTCCACGGCAGTTTCTTCTTCTTTCTCTGCCGATTCTTTTTTAACCGGCTCATTTCCCGCTGACTCTTTCTCTGCAGTTTCTATCCGGGATGATTCTTTTCCTTCCCCGGGATTGTTCCTTACGCTTCCGGGCTCTTCTGTTTTAATATCTTCCAGTATGTCACCAATAAGCCTGATCATATCACCCGCGCTCCTGCATTTTGACTTAGCTAGCTCGGCGCGGAGCTCCGGATATTCGGGCTTGTTTTTCAGCTCGTCCATAAGATCGGCGGCTTCCTTCAGATCCCCGAGAATAATATTGATAACTGATTTGAGATCCATTTACCAGGTTTTATTTAAAATCATTTTTCTTTACTTTGCAAAGGTAATTAATATTTACCTTGACGGAAATTATACGGGTGTCATAAACATTTATGCTTAATGCATTTTCTTGAGAATTCTATTGACCATGTAAATAAACGGGGATCAATAGAGGTTATTGCGGGATCGATGTTTTCCGGAAAAACGGAAGAACTGATAAGAAGACTGAAAAGGGCCAGGATTGCAGGTCTTAAGGTTGAGATATATAAACCTGCCCTGGATACAAGGTATTCAGACAACTTTGTGGTATCCCATGATGACCGTACAATTACATCAAACCCTGTGGAGAATGCCTCTATGATACTGCTTCTTTCATCGGATGTGCAGGTTATAGGCATTGATGAAGCACAGTTTTTTGACAATGGCATAGTGGATGTTTGTAATGAATTGGCGGACAGAGGTGTGAGGGTGATAGTGGCCGGCCTTGACATGGACTTCAGCAGAAAGCCATTCGGGCCTATGCCTGATATAATTGCCATTGCCGACTATGTTACCAAGGTGCATGCCATATGTGTTGAATGCGGTAACCTGGCCAATTATTCTTTCAGGAAAACGGCCAGTAAGGATGTTGTGATGCTTGGAGAGCAGGATCTGTATAAGCCACTGTGCCGAATCTGCTTTCTCAGACTTACGGAATCAAAGGAGGAAAATTGAAGATAGATGTAAAGACAGTTGCAGCGCTTACTGACTCTGATCTGGCCGGGGAGGCCGGACATGAGGTATCGGAACTACTTATAGACAGCAGGAAAGTATCCAGACTGTCTGAAGGTATCATGTTTGTTGCCCTGAAAGGGGATAAGCACGATGGACATAATTATATACCGGCATTGTATAAGTCGGGGTTAAGAGTGTTCCTTGTAAGCAGGGATCATTTCAGTTATGAACAGGATAAATACCCGGGCGCGGCTTTCATTGTTTCGGATGACAGCCTGTCTGCCCTGCAAAAGCTGGCTGCCTGGAAAAGGGATCAATACCGGGGACGCCTTATTTCAGTTACGGGTAGCAACGGTAAAACAATAATCAAGGAATGGCTATCCGGTATACTGGGTAAGTATGAGACTGTGATAAGGAGTCCGCGTAGCTATAACTCACAGGTGGGAGTGCCCCTGTCCCTATGGGCTCTGGATAATGAATACCAGAGCGCCGTGATAGAGGCCGGGATGTCAGAGCCGGGGGAGATAGCAAGACTGGAAAAGATGATAAGTCCCGGCATTGGTATCTTCACGCATATTGGCGAGGCACACCAGGAGAATTTCAGAAGTATAGATGAAAAGGTGAAGGAGAAGCTGGGACTTTTTATCAATGCAGGCACCATCATCTATCCCTATGATAAGGAAAGGATACGTTCTAATATTCTGAAAGACTCGCGACTGAAGGGTAAGAGGCTTTTTACCTGGTCTGCAAGCGAGGATGAAGCTGATGTATTGATAAGGCCCGATCTGCATAATAAAAACGGCCCGGTATTGAAGGTCGTGTATAAGGGTAATGAGTTCTTATGCAGACTGCCATTTACTGACGGGGCATCGATAGATAATATCTCTACCCTTATTGCGGTGCTTTTGTTTCTTGGGCTGGACAGCGGGCAGATAGCGGAAGGGGTGGAGAAGCTGCAGGCTGTGGCCATGAGGATGGAGAGGAAGGATGGCATTAATAACTGCCTGCTGCTGGAGGACTATTATAATTCAGATCCGGGCTCACTGCGCATAGCGCTGGATTATCTGAAGGGCATATCGGATAAGCAAATGACACTTATACTGTCTGATTTTGTACAGGGCAGCAGGAATAAGGAGCAGCTTTACCGCGAGGTGGCAGATAATATAAGGAAATCAGGAGTGAGAAGGCTTATTGGCATAGGCAGTGAGATGATGAGGTACCGCGATTATTTCACCCTGGACGATACCGTTTTTTATGAGGACACAGCTGATTTTATCAGGTCGTTTTCGGCGACTGGATTCAGGGATGAAGCAGTGCTTATTAAAGGGGCAAGGAGGTACGAATTTGAACGTATAGGCAGGCTCCTGGAGCTTAAAACTCACCAGACACAGCTTACAGTCAACCTCGATGCTGTGCTGTCAAACCTCAATACCTTCAGATCGTATCTTGATAAGGACACAGCTGTAATGGCCATGGTAAAGGCTTTTGCCTATGGTGCCGGGGCAAGGGAGATCTCCGAGTGGCTGGCCTATAACGGTGTTGATTTTCTTGCCGTGGCTTATACAGATGAAGGAGCCAGTCTCAGGGACAAAGGTATCACCAAACGTATTATGGTAATGAATCCTGACCCGTATTCACTGAGGTCAATGCTTGAGTATGGCCTTGAACCAGAAATATACAGCCAGGATATACTGGATTGTTTTATTGATGAAGCAGAGCGATACGGTGTTAAGGATTATCCCATTCATATTAAGCTTGATACGGGGATGCACCGGCTGGGTTTTATGAAAGAGGATATTGACAGCCTGCTTTCTTCCCTGAAAAGTACCGCTGCGGTGAGGATAGCCTCCGTTTTTTCCCATTTGGCCGCTGCCTGGGACAGTGCGATGGACAGTATTACACACAGGCAGGCATCTGAATTTAAGGAGATGAGCGCGTATATACAGCAGCAGACAGGCACAGCCTTTCCAAGGCATCTGCTCAATTCAGCAGGCATAGTGAGGTTTCCTGAATACCACTTTGATATGGTGAGGCTGGGCATAGGCCTCTATGGGATATCCGAGACAGAAATGAAAGGGCTCAAAACCGCGGCATCCTTCCATACCAGGATATCACAGGTAAAAACTATAAAGCCCGGTGAAGGTGTGGGATACGGATTAAGGGATGCAGGGGAAAAAAGCCGGACGATAGCTGTACTGCCTGTCGGATATGCTGACGGCCTGAGGAGGCAAATGGGCCAGGGAAGGGGTAGTGTGTATGCAGGAGGTCATTACCTGCCTGTAACAGGCAATGTGTGCATGGATATGTGTATGGTGGATATTACCGGTACCGGTCTGAAAGCCGGTGATGAAGCTGAAATATTCGGTGAGAATATATCAATAGATGATGTTGCAGCCGTATGTGATACCATACCTTATGAAATACTTGCCGGGATACCTTCCAGGGTTAAAAGAATATTTCTTTATGAATAGCAGGCACGGAGTGATCACTGTGCCTATCCCAGTGTGCTTATCCTGTCGAGTTTACGTGGATCAAGTATCTTGATTTTTCTCCCGTCAATGGATATCACATTTTCCGCGGCAAAGGTGGAAAGTGTCCTGATGGCATTGGAAGTGGTCATATTCGACAAATTGGCTATATCTTCCCTCGAAAGGTAAGCCCTTATGGTCTTGCCATCCTTTTCATAACCATAGGTGTCTTTCAGCACTATCAGCGATTCGGCAAGGCGTCCGCGTATATGTTTCTGTGTCAATGATACGGTGCGGCTGTTCGAGAAGCCCAGTTCCATGGACAGCATCCTGATTATCTTTACTGAAAGGTCCGGACTCTCCTTCACCAGCTTAAAGAAGGCATCTTTTTCTATTATGCATATTGTTGAATCTTCTATGGCTATTGCCGAGGCTGAATATGCCATGCCGGCAAATAAAGCTCTGAAACCGAGCATATTAGCAGGTTTAACCATCCTCAGTATCTGCTCACGGCCGCCGACACCTTCTTTGAATATTTTCACTTTACCACCTGCCAGGCTTATCAGTCCCGTTGGCCTTTCTCCTTCCTTGAATATTATCTCCCCTTTGCGGTAGTGGGCATAGGAATGATTCCTTACGAGTACATCCCTCTCTTCAGCGTTAAGATTTTTAAAGAGTGAACCCGGACTCTCAATGCAACTCTGGATGTAGTGATTTTTGTATATAGCTGTTTTCATGTATGGTTTATGTTACAGAACATAGACAAAAATAACAAAAGAATCTTAAAAACACTAAATTAACATTTTTTAACACATTCATTAACAGTATGTTGTAAGGGTCACGAATACAGATCATTACTTGTTATGTTTTAGAACATATCGTCGGGGACAAAAAATGATTCCCATCATCTTTTGTACTAAAATAGCTTATCCGGAATGAGTCTTAATAAAAATTAAAGTCTGCCACCAGCGGCATTTTTCTTCCGGGACCGAAGGCTTTGCCGGAGATTCTCAGAATGGGAGGGGCCTGGCATCTTTTAAATTCGGATTTATTTACCAGGCTGATTATCTCCCTGACCAGGGCGGGAGTGATTTTTTTTCCTTTGATAGCCTTAAGGGGCTTTTGCAGTTCAATATACTGGTAAAGTATGGAGTCCAGTATACTGTATTCTGGGAGTGAGTCGGAATCTTTCTGTCCGGGACGCAGCTCGGCGGATGGTGCTTTTTCAATAATATTTACGGGTATCACTTCCTTATCTTTATTTATATAGGCGGCCAGCCTGTATACATCTGTTTTGTACACATCGCCCAGCACTGATATGCTGCCGGCCATATCCCCGTAGAGGGTGCTGTAGCCCACAGCTGATTCGCTCTTGTTCGAGGTATTAAGAAGAATATCCCCGAATTTATTGGATACGGCCATCAGCAGTAGGCTGCGCAGACGCGCCTGTATATTTTCTTCAGTGACACCTTCGGGCATTCCTTTCATTATATCTGAGAGTGATTCCTCAATTGTCCTGTAGGCATTTTCTATATTTATGATATCATATTTCACTCCAAGCTTAGTGCACAGTTCAATGGCATCATCCACTGAATGACTGCTTGAGTACATTGAGGGCATGAGCAGGGCTCTGACCTTTTCTGCCCCCAGTGCATCCGCGGCAAGGCACAGGCAGACGGCAGAATCTATTCCGCCCGACAGTCCTACAACTGTTGATTTGAAGTTCATCTTACTGAAATAATCTCCCACTCCAAGTATCAGGGCCC
>CAZGUR010000221.1:0-5442 GCA_964529295.1 uncultured Rikenellaceae bacterium
AAAGGCGGTGAATATCATATCATAAGCTTCCTGCTGGCTTGAAGGCTCAAAGGTGGGTACAAAAGCAAACTTCCCGTAAAAACGCGAATCCTGCTCATTCTGTGATGAGTGCATGGAGGGATCATCGGCAGCAACCACCACCAGTCCACCATTAACCCCCGTCATTGCCGCATTGACAAAACCATCTGCAGCTACATTGAGACCTACATGCTTCATGGCAACCATGGCACGTTTACCGGTATATGACATACCGAGTGCGGCCTCCATGGCAGTTTTTTCATTGGCTGACCATTCGCGGTGAATATTCTTCTCAGCAGCAAGAGGCGAGGCCTGTATATATTCCATTATTTCAGTGGAAGGGGTGCCCGGATATGCATACATCCCGCTCATCCCTGCATCCATAGCGGCCTGTGCAATTGCTTCGTCACCCAGTAACATTAATTTTGACATTTCGTATATTTTTGAAGATTTCCATAAACTGTATTGAGTAGCAAAAAATGATAATAATGGCAGGTATCCACACTACAAACCACCAAAAAGGTTCATAAAGCTGACATTTATGGCAGAAAGATAAAATTCGATTGATGTTTGTATACGCATAACATGAAATTATGGAGTAAATATCCGAATTATTATTAGAATTTCATATTTATGATCTTAAGATTATGATAATACCGTAACTGTTATTCTGCGTCTTTGCGGATGGTCCCTGAATTCACACAGGTATAAGCCCTGCCAGGTGCCCGTATGCATCTTCCCGTTTTTTACAGGCACTGTCACAGACTGGCCGAAAAGTGACGATTTCAGGTGCGCAGGCATATCATCAGGTCCTTCCATGGTATGCCTGTACAGCGGGTCATTCTCAGGCACCAGTCTGCTGACAAATGACTCAAAATCCATTCTGACCGTAGGATCGGCATTCTCATTTAAGGCCAGGGCAGCCGAGGTGTGGTGAAGGAAAAAATTAATAAGCCCTTTATCCGGCAGTCCCGGCATCCTGCTTTCAATATAAGAATCGATAAGATGGAAACCTCTTTCAAGGAGAGGGAGTGTTATGTCTGTCTGTTCAACCATCAGTCATCCGTTTTCATATTTTTAAGGAAATCATCCGGTATAAGGTTTCTTATATGCTCATTTACAAAATCAAAACAAAAGTCTTCGAGTGAATCCCTTATATCGGCCAGTTTTTGCAGTATTGCTTCCTCATCACCCTTCAGTGTGCGGCAGTCCTGTGAGGTTTTTTCAATGACCATGGGGTTGCCGGCAATCTCTTTAATAAGATCACGGCCTTTCTCCTCCGCCATATTGATAATATAATCAAAATTCTTCTCAGGAAGGTCGTCAACAGTATCAGGTCTGCTGTCTGTAATATCTATCATGGAATCCATCATCACCTTAACCGCCAGCTGGTTTACTTCGGCCGGACTGTACCCGGCGCTGTATATCTCAGCTTCATTACCTGAATAATACCTTAACCAGCCTTCCATCATCAGACTGCGGCAATCGTTACCGCTACCAATAACCAGTACTTTTTTCATAGTTTTGAAATTCTTTGCTTAAAGATATTAATTATTGACGGATTAATAGCAGTATGAACTGTTGTATAGCCTGAATTCTTTATTATGATTTTTCTATATTTGCAAGTTTTAAAGGTTAAAACAGGCTTAAGGACAAAGGCTTAAAAAGGGGTAATTGTTTCAAGGACAGAACTTTAAAAAAGGCAACCATTCTTTGCCGGCTTTTCTGTTAGCTTAAGTCATCTAAGAATCTTAACATGAACACAAAACAACAGGCTTCACTGATACGAACAGCAAGAAAAATACATCGTTTTTTTGCTGCAGGTTTATTTTTTATTTTCCTTATAATAGCTGTTACAGGCATGCTGCTGGGCTGGAAAAAAAATATGGATACACTCCTTCCCGAATCTCAAACAGGCTCATCTGCAAATACGGCCGACTGGCTTTCATTTGACAGGCTCAGGGCAGTAGCCTTTGAGACACTCAGCGATTCTGTCGGCAGTGATATTTCAAGCGAGCTGGACCGTATTGATGCCAGGCCGTCCAGGGGTATGGTGAAATTTGTTTTCAAAGACCATTACTGGGAGGTGCAGCTTGACGCTGCCACCGCTGAAGTACTAAATGTATCGCAAAGAAAGTCAGATATCATTGAGAATATACACGACGGGTCAATAATTGATTACGCGTTCAACACCACCAGTGGTGGAATATTTAAACTCATCTACACATCAATAACAGGCCTTGCCTTACTGACATTTACACTTTCGGGTTTCTGGCTCTGGTATGGTCCGAAAATAATAAAGAATAATAAGATCAGGGGAAAACGTGATTCATCCGAGGCACAGGTCTGAAAAACCAGAACCTGTTAGTTAAATTTATCATAAAACCTTAAGTATTTTTCATTAAGCAAATCTATTTGACTTTCTTTACAAAATAGTTATATTGATATATTGTGAGACGTCTAATATCAATCATAATATTTATTGTCCTCTGTGTGAATGTACTGCCACAGGAGCGATCACCCGCCGGTTATGTGCAGGTGAACGGACTCGTACTGGATACCGAAAGTAATCCGGTCAAATATGTCAATATCATCTCCAAAGGACTGAAGACCGGTACTGACACAGATGAAAGAGGTATATTCTCAATTATCTCCTATCCGGGCGACACTTTGTTTTTCACATCTATTGGCTACCAGCCTGCTTTTGTAAAGATCCCGGCAACCGTTAAGACCCCCAGTTTCGCAATTGATGTTATTATGACCATCGACACAATAAATATAGGGTCAGTACTCGTTCTACCATGGAAGACTTATGATGAATTCAAGCGGGCTGTTGTTGAGTATGTATCTCCCAGGGAGGTCGAGATTGCCAATATGGAGAACAACCTCGCTCTAATAGAGAGCCAGATACTTGATGAATTGAATATATCGCCGGAAGCAGGGTACAGATATGCAATGCAACAGGAAGCAGAGAGGGTTATGACACAGAAACAGACTCCTGTTAACAACCTTTTCAACCCTTTTGCATGGGCTAAATTCATTGATGGGCTTAAGAACGGTCTGCTGAAGAACAAAAAGTCAAAAGACAGGGATAAGCAGCACCCTGATTAGCAAACCTGAAATGGTCAGAATAACACTCTTAACCATTATTTTCCTTACCGGCGGACTTGCCTGTGCGCAGACCACCAGTACCTTTATTACCGGGTATGTGCATGATGAACAGGGTCAGCCGGTACAGCTGGTTAATATTGATGTAAAGGATATGCCATATGGAAGCTACACAAAAGAAGACGGATCGTATTCACTGCACTTACCCGCAGACAACAGGCAGCATAAACTGGTATTCTCCGCTATTGCCTATATAAATCGCGAGGTAGATTTTATCGCAAGCAGTGACACCATAGTGCTGAATATCATCATGCTACAGGATGTTACAAAACTACAGGATGTAACAGTCAGGGAATACAGGCAGCGTGATGCACCCTCATTAAAAAACATAGCTCTTAAAGACATTGATCTCCTGCCTGCTGCAGCAGGCAGTGTGGAAAAGTTACTGGTAACCTTACCGGGAGTTAATTCAAATAACGAACTGTCAAGCCAATACAGGGTAAGAGGAGGTAATTATGATGAAAACCTGGTATATGTAAATGATATCGAAATATATCATCCCGTACTGATAAAGACAGGCCGGCAGGAAGGCCTTAGTTTTCTTAACCCTGATCTTATAAGTAATATAAAGTTTTCATCAGGCGGTTTTAATGCCTCTTATGGCGACAGAATGTCCTCAGTACTGGATATCAGATACAGGGAGCCTGTTGAAAACAGGGGTACTGTTAAGCCTGGTCTCCTGACAAGCTCGGCACATATTGAAGGGCTCACCAAAAACAAACGTTTCAGCTACCTTGCAGGAGCACGCTATAAAACCAACCAGTTACTGCTGCAGACCATGGACACAAAAGGCAGGTACAAACCTGCATTTTATGATATGCAGTCGCTGCTCAGGTACAGGCTCACAGAAAAGGCAGGGCTGAGCCTGATGGGTAGTTACAGCTCAAACAAATACTCTTTTATTCCCGGTTCGAGGAAAAGCACCTTCGGCAGTATAAGTGAAGCATACCAGCTATATGTGCTTTACCAGGGATCTGAAACCAATATATACAGGTCTGTCAACCTCGCCCTGGCGCTTGACCTGCAAACAGAGGCAGGGACCAGCCATAAATTTATAGCCCACTACTATAACTCAAGGGAAGAAGAAAGATATGATATCAGGGGTTCATATTCACTCAACCTGCTTGATAAAAATCTTGGATCGGAAAACTTCGGTGACAGTATCATGAACGTTGGAACGGGCAGCTGGCTCAGTCATGCCCGTAATCTTCTCGGCTTCAATATATATACCCTTAATTATAAAGGAAGGTGGGAAAACGGGGATAATGTGCTGAGCTGGGGGGTGAAATACAATAATGAATCAAACAATGACAGGATAAGAGAATGGAAAAAAATTGATTCGGCGGGATACAGCATACCCTCCTCATCTGCAGGCCTGATACTTAGCGAAGTGGTGAGCAATGACACCATACTGTCGGCCCGGAAGGCCGAAGCCTATCTTATAAACAACTACAGCCTTAATATATCAGGACACAGATTTATCCTGAGTGCCGGAGCCAGATTAAGCTACTGGTCCTTTTCAGGTGAATTACTTTTCAGTCCGCGCCTGTCATTGTCATGGAACCTGCCATCGAAAAACATGAGGTATTATATAGCCGGTGGTGTATATTACCAGCCACCCTTCTACAGGGAAATGAGATATCCGACAGGCCTGGTAAATGCAGATATCAGATCACAAAAGTCCGTGCATACGGTTGTGGGAACAGAATTTGATTTTTCACTGGGAGTAACACCGTTCAGGCTTACAGGGGAGGTTTATTATAAGGACCTGGATAATATAA
The DNA here is from genome assembly GCA_964529295.1 of uncultured Rikenellaceae bacterium. Lineage (GTDB taxonomy): Bacteria > Bacteroidota > Bacteroidia > Bacteroidales > VadinHA17 > UBA9300. The sequence goes on from CAZGUR010000221.1 coordinate 4,968, forward strand.
TACCCTACAAATATGATAATGTAAGAATAATTTACTCAGCAGAGAATAGCGCCTCAGGCTTTGTCAGGGGTCTGGATCTGAGGCTTAACGGTGAATTCGTCTCAGATGCGGAATCGTGGATATCCCTTTCGCTGATGGATGCAAGACACGATATACGGGATGATGACTACGGATATTTCCCCTCTCCATCAGATGTACGGTTCTCAAGCAATATTTTCTTTCAGGATTACTTTCCTTCCAATCCCGGTTACAGGGCCCATATAAATATTCACTACAGCACAGGCATACCGGTAAGCTCTCCCTATACCAACCGTTATGACAACTACCACAGGATGCCGTCATACAGGCGTGTGGATATTGGATTCACAAGAGTTTTTATAAGCAGGAATAAACCCGGGGGAGGAAAGTTTTTATCCTTGTTCAGGGAGGTCATTGCCGGTTTTGAGGTGTTCAACCTGCTGGATATCCGTAATAC
>CAZGUR010000222.1:0-5417 GCA_964529295.1 uncultured Rikenellaceae bacterium
TTTGATTTTTTGGGTACCAGAATGAGAGATGGTGGAGATTACTCGCTCCCTTTGGTCGCTCGTGATCTCCTGGGGGGGTGATTCAAACACATTAAGACCTCCTTTCAGTCGTTCTTTGTTTTTTACCTTTCACTTATGAAAGCAAGCTTTCAACGCTCAGGAAAAAAACAAAGACCAGCGCCTTGCGGCACTGGTCTTAATGTGTTTGTCGGGATGGGGAGATTCGAACTCCCGACCTCTTCGTCCCGAACGAAGCGCGCTGCCTGGCTGCGCTACATCCCGATAAATGCTTGTATAATCGCCTGCAAAAATAATAAACTCGGGCGATATAAAGCAATAAGGCCTGATACTTTTTATTTTGTTCTCCAAAAGTGAACCCCGGATCCCTCAGGAAGCAGTGCTAGCCACCCGATCTCTTGACTTTATATCCATCCCTTTTAAGGATATCAATTATCTTGTTGCAAAAATCACCCTGTATTATAACCTGCATGTCTTTTGCCGAGCCCCCGGTGCCGCATCGCGACTTGAGCATCCTGGCAAGATCTGACAGGTCATCCTCATTGCCCTTAAAGCCGCTGACAAGGGTAACAGTCTTCCCTTTTCTCCCTTTCCTGTCAATACTAACCCTGAGATCCTGTTCACCGGGCTCAGGAGTCTCTTCCCTGTTATCATTTTCATAATCATATTCATAACCGGGATCGGTTGAATACACTATGCCTGACCTGCCTTTATGTTTTTTTGTCATTCCTGTAACTTTTATGCAAAAATACCAATATACTTTAAAAGCATTAATATAGTAAGCTGTTCTTTACGGATCAGAGAATCGGTAAACTGAAAGACCTGTGAACATATGTGAATAAATTTTTATTATCTTGGTTTTTCTAAATCCCGGTACCTATGAAAACTCTCAAACTAATTATTTATTCAGTTATATCCCTGCTGTTTATTGCTTTAGTGATAACTTTTATTATTGTCAAAACCATTGCCAATGGCGCTAAGCCGGTATATGAAGGGGAGATTGTGATACCCGGACTCGAAAGTGCGGTGGAGGTGATGCGTGATGAAAGGGGTATGCCTCATATATATGCAGGTAATGAACATGATCTTTATAAAGCAGTCGGATATATAATGGCCCAGGAGCGCCTCTGGCAGATGGACCTTATACGCAGGGCTACCACAGGTGAACTGTCGGAGATATTTGGTGAGGACTATGTGCAGACCGACCTTTTCCTGCGTTCACTGAGGATGACAGAAAAATCAAAAATGGTTCTGGCAGATACCAATGCGGAAATATTGGATTGTATAAATAATTTTGTCGAAGGTGTTAATTTCTATATTCAGGAAGCCGGGAAAAAATTACCTCCTGAATTCAGGATACTGGGTTATGAGCCTGATCCCTGGACCGCTGAAAATACGGCTAACATTATAGGTTATATGGGATGGGACCTTGCAGGGGGCAGTCTGTCGGGTGATGTTTTTATGTATAAGCTGATGGAACAGATTGGAAGGGAAGAAGCAGTTAAACTGATACCATATTATGATTATACGGGTGATCCGGTTTATCCGGATTTCAGCCCTGGGGAAGAAACTCTGACAGCCCTTGCTGACATAGCAGAGTCTGCTAACAAGCTTGAAGAACTGGGTATAGTTTCCTTTTCCGGCAGTAATAACTGGGCGGTGAATGGTGAGCGTTCGGAGACAGGTAAGCCTTTGCTTTCCAATGATATGCATCTGGGATTATCGAGTCCGGGTATATGGATACAGATGCATATGGTGGTGCCTGGCAGCCTGAATGTTACCGGTGTTGCTGTACCCGGACAACCCTTTATTGTGGCAGGGCATAATGAAAATATTGCCTGGGGTATGACCAACCTGATGGTGGATGATGTGGATCTTTACCTTGAAAAGACAAATGAGGATAAATCAAAATACCTGCTCGATGGTGAATGGAGGGATATAAAATCTGTCAGGGAGATTATTAAGGTGAAGAAAGAGGATGACAGGGAGCTGGAGATGCTTTATACGCATCGCGGACCGATAATATCAGGCTTTCGTGATATTGAGGATGCTGATATAAGCATGCGCTGGTCAGGTAATGATATGAGTAATGAGATAGCAGCTGTTTATTCGCTCAACAGGGCTGATAACAGGGCTGATTTCAATGAGGCTCTGTCTTATTTTAACTCAATAAGCCAGAACTTTGTTTATGCTGATACAGATGGAAATATAGGGTTGCAGACAGGCGGTGGCATACCTCTCAGGGAAGGGCATGGTGCTTTTGTGCAAGCCGGTGACAGTAGCAGGTATGACTGGAAAGGCTATGTTCCCCATGAGCTGCTTCCTGACAGTTATAACCCGGAAGACGGCTCTGTGTCGTCGGCCAATAATAAGACAGTGGCACCGTCATCCTATCCTTACTACATCGGAACCTATTATTCAATGCCATACAGAATAAACAGGATAAGGCAGATGCTGGGGAATAAAGATGTATTCAGTATTGATGATTTCAAAAATATGGTAACCGACAGGAAATCTGATTACGCTGCCTCACTATGCCGACTGTTACTGGAAACACTGCAGCGGACAGATGAGATGAGCAGGCTGGAGAGAGAGGTGTTTGATAACCTTTCAGTGTGGGACTTTAATATGTCGCCCGACATGTTCACCCCTACCTTTTTTGAATATTACAGGATGACCCTGGCCGACCAGCTGCTGGAAGATGATATGGGAGAACTGTATAAGAGTTTTAACAGCCAGGTACGGGATTATTACCTGTTGATGATAATAAAGGGTGAGCATAAGCTGTATATTGATGACCTGAATACAGAGGAAGAAGAAACACTTGATGATATTTTGCTGCTGGCTTACAGGGAAACAATAGAGAAACTGAGAGAAAATTATTCCTCTGATACATCGAGATGGCTCTGGGGTGATATTCATAAATTCACAGCCAGCCATCCGCTGGGTAGTGTAAGCATACTTAACAGCTTGTTTGGCTTTAATGAAGGTCCCTACAGGGTGGGGGGCAGTAACCATACGGTATCACCGTACTCCTACGGTAAGGATTTTGTTATAGATCATGGTGCATCGCAGCGTCATATTTATAACACTGCTGACTGGGACGAGTCATACACCGTTATCCCCACTGGTATTTCAGGTGTTCCCTCATCAGAATTTTATTGTTCTCAGACAGCTACTTATTGTGCTGATGGTTTTTATAAAGATCATTTTAGCGAGGAGGCTGTGAAAGAAGCTGCCATTTATACTTTATTATTAAAACCGGAATAGAGAATATGAAAAAGAATAATTTTTGGTCACTCTCCGGCCAGAGAGCACTTGTTACGGGAGGCACCAAAGGAATAGGAAAAGGGATAGCTGAGGAATTATTGTCCCACGGTGCCATGGTGACTTGCACATCGCGCTCAAATCCCAAAGAGCAGCCTTCAGGTGAGGGTATAGTATATTTTCAGTCTGATGCCTCGGATATAAAAGAGAGGAAAAAGCTGATTGACTTTATTGAAAAGAGCTATGGGAGTCTGGATATACTCATAAATAATGTAGGAACCAATATAAGAAAGAAGACGGCTGAGTATTCAGATGAGGAGCTTGGTCACCTGCTGCGGACCAATATGATCTCAGCGTTCAGCCTTTCGAGGGACCTGTATCCTCTCCTCCGGGCATCCGGAAATGCATCAATTGTCAATATCAGCTCGGTGGCCGGAATGACGCATGTCCGGACCGGATCAATATACGGTATGACAAAGGCGGCTATGAACCAGATGACCAGGAACCTTGCAGGAGAGTGGGCGGCTGAAGGCATACGGGTAAATGCCGTGGCCCCCTGGTATATCAATACACCCCTTGCACAGCAGGTGCTGCAGGATGATGATTACCGCAATGATGTGCTTTCACGCACTCCCATGGGGCGGGTAGGGGAGATAGACGAGGTTGCCTCCCTGGTGGCTTACCTTTGCATGCCGGCAGCATCATATATCACCGGCCAGGTTATCGCCGTTGATGGCGGATTTACTATCAAAGGCTTCTGATATAAGGTGCCCGGCTGGTTTTTTAGTTGCTGCGGAAAGGTATGGTTCATAATCCGGGTCTACTTAAAACCCATTTTTTGAAGCCTGTTTACGAGCTCACTCCTGCCACCCTGTATTTTGTAAGCACCAAATTCCCTCCTGTGACGGTAATTATTCCTTAGCTGTTCAAACATCCCGGGTTTTTTCTTAAGCATAGCACTGTCATATTCCACATTATATGTATGATATATTGCGCGTGATAATACCTGATGATCAGCACCATTAAAGTCAGATATATCAATAACAGGATTATCAGGTGGTGGCAGAGGTTCCGGACTCCATCCTGCAAGGGGCAGCTTAAAGTGCTCAGCAAGCCGGTCCACTATCATAGCGGTACCCCTGGCCTTGCCGTCAAGTGAATATCCTGCAATATGGGGAGTGCCTGTATCTGTTATATTAAGTAGCTGCCGGTTGATATGAGGCTCGTTATTCCAGACATCAAGCAAAGCAGCTTTGAGCCGTTTTGATTTCAGGCAATTAAGCAGTGCCTTTTCTTCAATGACGTCACCGCGGGAAGTGTTTATTATTATTGCTCCCTTTTTTAACCCGGAAAGGAAATTCTCATCTACCATCCGGTATGTTTTATCAAGGCCTTCATATGTCAGAGGTACATGTATGCTCAGGATATCGGAATTGTCCTTTATTTCATTGACAGGGATGAATCCCCTGTTTCCTTCATCCCTCTGCCGTGGAGGATCATTTAACAGAGTTCTGAATCCAAAAGCTTCTGTCATTTTTGCAACCATGGAACCAACATTGCCTATGCCAAGGAGTCCGACCGTAGTGTCTGCCGGATCAAGCCCATATTTCATCACCAGATATGCAAGTGAGGAAGCCATATATTGCATTACCGAAGCTGCATTACAGCCTGGGGCGCTGGCACACTCTATACCTGCTGACATGCACCAGTCAAGGTCAATATGCTCTGTTCCAATGGTGGCTGTTCCGATAAACTTAACCGGGGTGCCAACTAGCAGTTCACTGTTGCATCTTGTCCTGGTCCGTATCACCAAAGCATCAGCATCAGTGAGAATATCTCGATTTATCCTGCTGCCTTCTGCATATTCAACTTTTGCATAAGGCTCAAACACTCCTCTGAGAAATGGTATATTATTATCTATAACTATCTTCATATATTTAAAAACTATTATAAAGGAAATGAATTTAATATTAATTTGTTTATCACTGTAATATAATCTCTTTCTGCCGGGTCTTTAGAATCATTTTAAATTACGAAAACATGATATTTACCAGTATTTCTGTCTTCTGTCTGTTATATTTTTAACAGCTTTAAAAACAGACTACATAATTTTAATTAAAAAACATTCTAAT
>CAZGUR010000223.1:0-4482 GCA_964529295.1 uncultured Rikenellaceae bacterium
TCCTCTTCCACCGGCGATTCCAGCAGTTCCCTCATCTCCAGCAGCCATTTATCTATTGCCCTGTCGCCATCCGAACCCTTGTATTTAAAATGGGCAGCCAGGCCTTTTTCGGCTATGTCATCCATCCTTCGGCTGCGTATCTGCACTTCCACCCATTTATTGCGCGGACCGATAACAGTGGTGTGCAGCGACTCATATCCATTTGATTTGGGGACAGATATCCAGTCGCGGAGCCTGCTGGGATTGGGCTGGTACAGGTCTGTCACTATTGAATAAGCCTGCCAGCAATCAGATTTCTCCCTGCTTCTTTCGGTATCCAGTATTATCCGGATGGCAAAGACATCATAAACTTCCTCAAAATCAACACCCTGGCGTTTCATCTTCTGCCATATGGAGTGTATTGACTTGGTTCGTCCCTTAATCTGGTATTTGAAACTATGCCTGTCAAGCTCATTCCTGAGCGGCTCTGAAAAGTCGCGTATCAGCCTGTTACGTGCTGATGTTGTCTGCTTCAGCTTCCGGTCTATGAGCCTGTAAGCTGCCGGATCGAGGTACATCATAGCCCTGTCTTCCATCTCCGACTTAAGCTTGTAGAGTCCCAGTCTGTGTGCCAGGGGTGCATAGAGAAAATATGTTTCAGAAGCCAGCCTCATGCGCATTTCAGGCTTCGCCCCTTCCAGCGTCCTCATATATTCCAGTCGTTCGACAAGCTTTATCAGTATGACCCTTATATCATCGGCCAGGCTCAGTACAAGCTTAAGAAAGTTATCAGGCTGGTATGTTGACCTGGCTGTCTCGATATTCTCTATATTACCCAGTCCTTTCAGGACGCCAAGCGCGTTTGCCCCGAAAGTCTTTTCAAGCTTTTTATCAGACAGGTCCATACGGCTGCTGCAGTCATGCAGCACGGAAGCAATCAGAGAGGACATTCCAAGTCCCATCTCAGACACCACTATACGGGCCACCGAAAGGCCATGTATTACCGCTGACTCCCCTGTTATGGTCTTTTCATTACCCAGGGTTTCAACAAGCATATCCAGGGCTTTCCTGATCTTCTTCTGATCAGACCGGCTCTTTATGAGTCCCGGTGAAGCCCTTAACAAAGCCCTGTACCTGTTTTTTATGGTTATGCTGTCCTCTTTCACGGTGTATAACAGTATTTACACCGCAAAATTAATAATAAAAACATATAATTATTGCCCGCGGGTGTTTAGTATACCTGCAGGAAAGGGTAGAGAGGAAAAATACCGGAGTATCCCTTTTTACCTGAATGATATGCCTATACCCCCTGTGATAACGTTATAGTCGGCATAGGTATAATCCACATGAAAGGTAAACACAGCCAGTTTAAGCCGTGCTCCCACGTTCATCCGCAATCCCGAGTAATTCTCAATATTTATCTCTGTCACATCTTCTACTACTCCTGCATCCGTATATACAGGGTTGGTTGTGGAGATAGCAGGATTAACTGTGGGAAGAGGTATATAGCCTTCAATATTCATAATTGTGGAGGTCTTGCTGTATCCAATTCCTGCATAGGCTGACACAAAAGGTATATCAACAGATCCGATAAGTGATATATTCCATGAACTGATATCCACAAGAAATGCCTGGTCGTTAAAGTCGGCCAGTGCATAGTTATCAAAATTAGCGTCGGTTGAAGGCTGAATGCTTATCGGCACATCAGCACTTAACCTATTGTAACCTCCAAAAGCGGAGATATTAACAGGCAGTAGTTTAAATGCTTTAATATGTTCGGATATACTCTTCATAAATCCTCCTCCTATCATGCTAATCGATCCTTCATTAACAGGCGTATTGGGAATATACCTCAGTTTAATCTCAGAACCAAGAGGCAAGCCTATTCCTGCCTGCAGCATAGGAGCCGGCACTGTTCCGAATCCTGTTCCCGGCGGCGAATCAAAATTCACCAGTTCAATCTCAGTACCTGGCATACCAGGCACTGGCTGCATAACATGCAGTCCGGGCTGCAGTGCATCCTTTGCCCCGGCGATAGTAGGTGCAATGCTGCTCCCCGCAGGATCCACCAGCTCAAGACGGGAAAAGTTCACTCCCGCAAGGTCAAATTCAAGTGCATCATCAGGCACAAAGGCCGCACTTACACTCAGTGTAACATCAAAGCCTCCGAATTTATGGGGCTTGGCAGTATTATACCAGGCGGAGTTAAACCCTGCCCCGAAAGCATTGGCAAAGGGTGAGATATACGCTTCCATAAGCTTCATCCCGTCATTAATGCCTGCTTTAAAAAAATCTGTCTCAAGCTGCGCTCTGGCAGTCTGTCCTGACATAAAGATTGTTACAACAGCAATAATGCTGATCCGCTTTTTAAGACTTAGGTTCATATGATTAAAAATTTATTCACTTTATATTTAAGGCCACTTCGCTCAGTTAATCTTTCTTCTTAATATACCGCTTAGTTCAATTATTCATTTTGTTTACAAGCCTGCTTCGCTAAGCTGCTGCTCATTTTTCAACTTCGTTTTTACTTAGCTAATGTAGAACTAATGTGGATAATATCAAAAAAGGGATAATAAATTAATATTATCCCTGAAAAAAAACCAGTGATGCATTTCCTGCTGAGCTATTTTTCTTTTATAAACTCCTGGAATTTATCATACTCTATCTCTGTGGCGAATTTAAACAACTGCCTGCCATCAAGCTCACCTGAGAGTCCAAGGCATACAAGTGAATCGTTCTCCTTCAGTATTAACATGAAATCACTTACATAATCCTCGTTTTCAAGTATATAGGCTGAAGCATATGTTTTGCCGGAGTTTAATGCCATAATATTTTCATATTCAAATTCACTCATTTTTCCGTTCAGCCTTTGCAGCATCTTATCCGTCTCACCGGTATCATTATTCTCCCTGCTGTAAACAAGCAGTTTAACAAAATTGATATCTCCGATCTCATCCTTTTCAATATCATTGCTGTCCATTCCTATCAGTCCCATAAACATAGCCGGCGGCAGTTTGACCATATAAACACCCCTTTCGCCTTCAAATTCACTGAACACATCTTCATTTTTACGCTTATCGGAGCATGCAAGGCCTATCACTAATACGGAAACAAAGAGGCTGTATAGTATATATTTCATTGTCAATAATTTACACTGTTCTGTAATTCTTTAATACCCATTGTTTTGCTTATACTGGATATGTTTTGCATGTCCAGGTCGCCTTTAATCGAGATCAGCACATTCTGTCCGGGTCCGCCGCCAATCATAAGCAACTCCTCTATCCTTTTGCCTTTCTCCTTAACCAGAAATTTAAGATCCTTGCCACTCTCTTTGACCACCATCAGCTCTTCATATCCTCCAAAATCAAGATCTTTCTCAAGCTCGCTGAAGAAATTGAGTTTCTGATTGAGCTCATCATCCTCAACAGTGAGTATGCGTATGGTCTTCAGCTTTCTGATCACATCCTCCATTTCATCATCATCCAGTTCCACGCCGGCCATCATGCTGAACATCTTACTCGAGATAAAGACGGTTGTAATACCCTCCTTACCTGAATATTTGTCAAACATCACATCAATCGGATTTCTCTGGGCGAATGATGTGAGTGCAAGGCTGAAAACCAGAAACAGTAATATTATTCTTTTCATGTTTTTCATATTTTTTGTATTATTATTCTTTCTCTGAATTAATATCATCTCCTATATTCAGTAAACGTATTCCTGTATCCAGGTATCTTAAGGTCTTCAGTTCATCCGATATGGCCGACCTGGATTCCGGGAGCAGCTGCATTTTCGATTTAGTTTCGGATATAACAGAAAGATCTGACATACGCTCCCTGCCCTTATTCAGGTTTGCCGAAACCCTGTAAAGCACTTGCACGGTCTCATTATACGCAAGCCGGGGATCCTGGTAGGTATCTTTAAACTGTGTTCCCCTGTTGTCAAATACAAACCAGAAGCTTATTATCACCAGTATACCTGCCGCGGCTGACATAGCACCATAAAGGAGGCGTTTCTTCTGAACCTTTTTCCTTTCTTTCTCAGAGCCGTCTATAGCCTCAAGTATTCTGTCATTAAGCCCGGCAGGCGGTTCAGGAATGTCTTTATCATCATATATGCCAGCAATAAGCATTCTGTCTTCAAAATATTCCCGTGGGAGATCCTCTTGCGACAACAGGTCAAGAAGCATTATTTCTTCCTCACCGGATGTGGCGCCCCGGTAATATTTATTGAGCAGTTTTTCAAGCTGTGACCGGTTCATAATTTCTTTTTTTTAATTCTTCTCTTACCATTTTTCGGGCTCTTGACAGTTTAACCCTTAGATTATTGATGTCTACACCCAGTTTTTCTCTTATCTCCTCAAACTCATATCCGTCAATATCACGCATCTGTATCACCTCCCTGTAGTTATCCGGCAGTGAATCGATAATGCCGGTTATAATTCTGAAACTCTCCCTGCCTTCAATATTATCCTCATACATCATGTCATTGGTTCCGGTGTTA
>CAZGUR010000223.1:4492-5384 GCA_964529295.1 uncultured Rikenellaceae bacterium
ACTGTCCTCAAGATACTCCTTCTTCCTTTTCCTGAGACAGTCAAGGCAATGATTACGTGTCACTGTCATTGCAAATGCTTTTACATTACTGTATCCTGATAATTTATCCCGCATCTTCCACAGTTTCAGAAAGACCTCCTGAACCGCGTCTTCCGCTTCTTCCCTGTTGGAGAGAAAGCGGAAGGCAAAACGGTACAGGTTCCGGCTCAGTGGCAATATGTCAGCTTCAAATTCTTTCCTGGTCATAATATATCAGTGGTAAAAAACCAGGTTATAAAGTTAGTTAATAATTAGCTTATCTCAAGCCGAACACTGCATGGTCATCCTTAACTGAATCCGACATTTCCCTTATCATCCTATCGGTCATCCTGCCTTTGATCTGTATCAGGGCATTATCATCACCGCCGGCCACAAGCAGGAATTCAGTGAATACCTTTCCTTCCGCCTTAACCATTATTTTCACATCAGCATCGGAAGAATTGATCCTTACCATCTCTTCGTAGCCTCCCTTATCCAGTTCATCAATAACCAGGTCATAAAAATTACCGCTTTCTACATCATCATCTTCCTGTGCAAGTATACGTATGGCAGTAAATTTATCCGAATGTTTCAGGAATTCATCATCGTCATCGAATTCTCCTATCATCTTCAGGAAACTGCCCGACACGGTAACGGTTACGAAGCCGTCCCTGCCCTGGTACTCATCGAATAACCTGTCTATTGAGCTCTGCGCGCTGGCTGAGAAGACAAGTAAAAATAAAATCAGTGGTGTAATAATTCTTTTCATAGTCTTGTATTTTTATTTCTATTAAGAACCTTTTTCATACTGATGACGAAAAAAGTGACAAAACATTACAGGCAGCATATTTATAATGATATAAAAAAGCTGTTA
>CAZGUR010000224.1:0-5355 GCA_964529295.1 uncultured Rikenellaceae bacterium
AGCAATTGTATTAATAATACCTAATTGTATATTTATAATCATATATTTGGAAGTAATAGATAAACAAATTGATAAAAATAGCATGAAAAATTACCTTATCCCTGCAAGCGGAATTATTATTGTTACGATCATTTTGGTATTAATAAATGAATTTACTGAAATGACTTTTATTAAGGATTATGCCCTGATATTTATTGTTGCCGCAATGCTGTTGGGCGTTGGCCTGGCAAAAATATCAGACAAAAAAAACGAAAGGGAGAAATAGCTCAAATTCCTGCCGAAAACTGACACTTATTTTCGGAGAAAACATACAGTCATTCTTTCTGTTAATTGCCTCCCCTATTTTTAACATACTGACCGGTCTCACTAAGTTCACTCAGACTGAACCATACAGTCTGTTAAGTTCTAATAAGTTATTATTCAAAATATAAGCATTTATATAAAAAATGTGTAAATTACACTTCTTTTTTCCGGAACTATAATATCTTTGTTATTTTTGACATATAAATTTTATTAATCTCTCTTCTTTATACTGATAAAGAAACAACCGAAAATGAATGAATTATGAAAACTTATAAACTGTTTGTTAGTATAATACTATGTTTTATTACTTTGTCTTCACCACTGACATATGCACAAGGCGGTGACCAGATTTTAGATGAAATAGGAGAAACAGGATTAATTGCACGCTATACATTTAAAGAGGATGTAAGAGACTGGTCCCGTAATAATTTGCATGCCAGCATTCAGGGCTCTGGTTACAGGTTTACAGAAGACACACTTTTTGGTAATGTACTTTCTTTACCAGGAGATAGTGAGGTGTTCATCTCAATCCCGGGTGAGGCGGTGACAAGTGAGGAATCACTTAGTATCACGGGATGGATCTACCTTCGCTCTGCCGAAAGCGGACAGATATTTTTTGATTTTGGAAAAAACAGCAAGTCTCATTTCTTTGCTGCTCCGGCAGGAACTAAGGACAAAGCAGGTTATCAGGCACAGATTCTGACTGAATCTGATAATTATGTTTTAAGTACTTCAGCGCTGGAAGTTAATAAATGGAATCATCTTGCCATTGTTATTGATGTTCCGTCCAAAACATTGAGGACATACCTTAATGGCACTCTCGTCGGCAAAAAGGAGAACGCAGATATTGAGTTAGAACAGCTGTTCGATAATACTTCAGAAGATAATAATCAACTCTATATTGGCAGATCCCTGGATCCTGATTACATATATTTAAATGCCAAACTACACGATTTCCGGATCTACAGAATCCCCCTGAGTGAAAGACAAATTGCCGTAATTCATAATAATGCCTTAGAAAAGGAGGAACCGGTAGTCAGAAGAAGGCGTCGGCCAGAACAGGATCTCCCGGTATTTCCCGTAACAACTCCCCAGCTTTATAATGAGCATTTGAGCAGCGTTACGGATATAGAGGTGGAGACCGTTGTGGGGCATCTTCCGGAATTACCACGCTATGTACGGGGTGTTTACAGCAATAATATTGAAGGGCCTGATGTAAGAGTACTCTGGCCGGCACCGTATGATAATAGTAAGGTGCTAAATACCGGCACATATACAGTAACAGGAAGGGTTGCCGGAACAGACATACAACCAAAAGCCACTGTCACAGTAAAAGCAGCCGAGGAGCCTGCCACACCGGATCGCACACTGGAGGCTTTTGATCTTGATCAGGTTATGTTAAACAATGATATCCATAACCACGAAACAAAATTCATTGAGAACCGTGATAAATTCATTAACGGTCTTGCCAGTACAAATCCGGACAACTTCCTGTATATGTTCCGTAATGCCTTTGGCCAGGAACAGCCTGAGGGTGCAGAACCACTTGGGGTATGGGACAGCCAGGAAACCAAATTACGCGGTCATGCTACTGGGCATTATCTTACCGCTATTGCCCAGGCTTATGCGGGTACCGTTTATGATGCCTCGCTACAGGCTGATTTTGCTGATAAGATGGAATATATGGTAAATGAACTGTATAAATTATCACAAATGTCCGGACAGCCACAAACAGCAGGAGCAGAATATGTTTCGGACCCAACAGCTGTACTTCCAGGTCCGGGTAAACCAGACTTTGATTCGGATCTGAGTGAAGAAGGTATCCGGACAGATTACTGGAACTGGGGTAAAGGATTTATCAGTGCCTATCCGCCAGACCAGTTTATTATGCTGGAAAGTGGAGCAAGTTATGGAACGGATGATACTAAAATCTGGGCACCGTATTATACCTTGCACAAGATTCTGGCCGGATTGATGGATATTTATGAAGTCAGTGACAATGAAAAGGCGCTGGAAATAGTGAAAGGCATGGGTGACTGGGTATATGCCCGCCTGAGTCAGCTGCCAACCGACACACTTTTAAGCATGTGGAACAGATATATTGCAGGAGAGTATGGAGGGATGAATGAAGCTATGGCAAGACTGTACCGGCTAACCAACGAGTCACGTTACCTGAAAGGTGCACAATTATTTGATAACATTAAGATGTTCTTTGGTGATGCTGAACATTCCCACGGACTGGCAAAAAATGTTGATATGTTCCGTTCCTTACATGCCAACCAGCATATACCCCAGATTATGGGGGCACTTGAAACTTACCGTGTTTCAGACAGCCCGGAATATTTTCATATTGCTGACAATTTCTGGAATAAGGCCACCAATGATTACATGTACAGTATCGGAGGAGTTGCCGGAGCACGTAACCCCAATAATGCAGAATGCTTCACAATTGAGCCGGCAAGACTTTATGAAAACGGTTTCGCGGCCGGTGGACAGAATGAAACCTGTGCTACCTATAATATGCTCAAATTGACCAGAAACCTATTCCTCTTTAATCAGAGTGCAGAGTTAATGGATTATTACGAGCGTGGGCTTTACAATCACATTCTTGCTTCTGTTGCGGAGCACAGCCCTGCTAACACCTATCATGTGCCACTGAGACCCGGCTCAATAAAACGCTTTGGCAACCCTGATATGACAGGTTTTACCTGTTGTAACGGGACGGCTCTTGAGAGCAGTACAAAACTTCAGAACTCAATTTATTTTAAGAGTGCGGACAACAAGACTTTGTATGTGAACCTGTATGTGCCTTCAACATTAAAATGGACAGATAAGAATGTAACCATAACACAAACAACAGCTTATCCAAGGGAAGACCATACGCGATTAACCATTGAAGGTAAGGGCAGGTTTGATATTAATGTACGCGTTCCACACTGGGCAACCAAAGGATTTTTTGTGAAGATAAATGGTAAAGAGGAAAAAGTTGAGGCTGTGCCCGGAAGCTATCTTACATTAAACCGTAAATGGAAAGACGGTGATACGGTTGAATTGCGTATGCCGTTCAAATTTTATTTAGAGCCTGTTATGGATCAGCAAAATGTTGCAAGCCTGTTTTACGGACCGGTTCTGCTGGCAGCCCAGGAGTCTGAGCCACGGACAGAATGGCGTAAGGTAACACTAAATGCAGAGGATATAAGTAAATCTATATCAGGTGATCCTGAGCAACTGCAGTTTCTTATTGACGGTGTTGTTTTTAAACCTTTTTATGAAACGTATGGGCGTCATTCGGTTTATCTGGATGTTAGCTTAAAATAGGGTAAATTAATGACTGATAGATTGTAAGGTTAAGCTTTATTGTCTAATAACCGAAATAGAAAACGGGTTGCTGCTCTGGCACCCGTTTTTATTTTTTCAGTACTTTGTCGTGCCATGCCTTAAAAATAATCCACTGCTATCCCTTACCAGAGTTAAAAATATTATTACTAATTTGCCTGATAATAAAACAGGTTTCAATTTTATGATGCATGACATCTAATCAACAAATAATTTCACTATGAAAAAGATATTTTATATTCTTTTACTGGCAATGATCTATGTTGCCGGGTGCGACATAAAAGAGCGGGATATTAATGAATATGGTATTTACGAACGTCCCGGGCCTCTTCTTAATCTGGAAATCACTGATACAATAAGGATCAGTGACTATGGTATTAACCCTTCTGACAACGAAATTCATGCAAGTGCTATTCAGGAGGTTATTGATGAGGCGATTAGCAGTGGGAGAAGTACAATGATATTGTTTGAACCTGGCTTATATAAAATTGATAGTGACAAGGTATATGCATTCTTGTTTGAAGGTGCTCATAATTTAATATTCGAAGGAAACGGGGCGGATTTTCTCATTACAAAGCCCGGAGTCAACCTGGCCAGGATTAACCAGAGTAAAAAAGTTATTCTGAGAAATTTCTCAATTGATTATGAAATCTCCAATCATACCCAGGGGTGGGTAACAGAAGTTAATCCTGAAGAAAAGTGGTTGAAAGTAAATATAGGTGAAAACTGGCCAGATCCGGATATGGAGCATTTTAAAATAGCTGATTACAAATGGGCCTTTATCAAGGATCGAAATGATCCTCTTTCTTTTAAGGAAGGAACGGAGTACAGATTATATCTCACTGGTTGGGAACATGTCGAAGAAAAGACCTGGATTTACCACACCCGCTACACTTCAAAATTAAAGGCAATAGAACCGGGTGATCCTTTCGTTCAGATATCCAGAATTGATGGTAGTAACATATCTATCATCAGGTCTGAAGATATCACACTTCATCAGCTAAGGTTGTACGAAAGCAGGGGCGCCATGCTGTCATCGGGTAATTCATCAAGGGTGAATTATATTGGGATAGACATGTCTCCCAGAGAAGGAGCATGGTTGTCTGCCGGGGCTGATGGTAGTTATAATGCATGTGGAAGAGAGGGTCCCTGGGTCGAAGACTGTACTTTTAATGCTCTGGGCGATGACAATTTAGTGATCAAGGGTTACAGGGCTTTCGTAATTGATGTGGTTAATGATTCTACGTTTGCACTTGTTCACGCAAGACACAGGTTTACAGATTCCCCGGATAATTGGTGGTCACTTGAAGAATATGAGGTTTCAGGGCAGAAATGGGAAGTTGCGCCTGGTGATCAGATTGAAATTATTGATCCATTGAAGAAAAAAGTAGTTTCAAAACCGAAAGTTATAAAAACAGAATTACGGTCAAATAGTGTACTTGTAACCACAGACCAGCCGGTTCCGGGGATACGAAAAGGAGTAAATCCTGATAGCTCGCTTCACATTGTAAACAGATCCAATAGTTTACCCGGATTTGTAGTAAAGAACAATAAGTTTTTAAACGCGCCGCGATTTGGCCTTTTATTGAAAAGTTCTGACGGATTGATCGTTAATAACACCTTTGAAAACCATTGTGAAAAATCAATTGCAATGGTGAATCATTGCCAGGAGTTTGGAGCACATGTAGAGAACATCCTTATTAAAGGTAACAGGTT
>CAZGUR010000225.1:0-4167 GCA_964529295.1 uncultured Rikenellaceae bacterium
GATGCCCGAATACGGGATCTGCCTCGGTCCCGACATATCCGGCAGATGAATGATCGCCCCAGCTGTAGGCCTCATCCCAGTTTCCAATCTTAGTGCCTGTTATTGAACTTGTGATATGATGCCCGAATACGGGATCTGCCTCGGTCCCGACATATCCGGCAGATGAATGATCACCCCAGCTGTAGGCTGTATTCCAGTTGGAGATATTAAGCAAGGGCTTATTGATCAAGTCATTATAATCGCCGCTGAATACATTACCTGCTTCATCGGAGTAAATCGCATAAGGAACACTTACAAGCTGTACCGGATCCATATCGTTACCATCTACATTAATACTCAGGTAATATGGTGAATTTGACCAGTCAATAGCGGAAAAGTCATCCGGGGTCGATCCATTACCGAGAAATACATTAATCAATCCAAAAGCATTGGTGGTGACAGTGTGTGTTTCTGAATATACCTGGCTGCCTCCCGGGCTGCCCTGGTTAACAGTCATTATAAGGCTGACTTCCGTATTGGCTTTTGGATTATTACTGACATCCCTTACGATAGCCTGGTATGATACCAGCTTGGGTGACTGGGCAAGGAGAAAGAGAGGGATAAGCAAAAGAACTGACAGAAAGAAACTCTTTTTGAGGGAAGCTGAAGTTTTCATAATCTGAGCTTTTATAATAAAACAAAAAAATGCAAGCTTCAAGTTAAGAGAAATATCTTAATCAGTTTTCCATATATGGTGAAAAATATGTCAACAATTTGATAAATGGCCTTATTTAGTTGATAAAATAAAATCCCGCTGTATGAGGGACTGGAAATATGACAAAAAGAAACCGCCCCGGGTTTACTTACGGGACGGTTCTTTTTCTTATATTAATGTATTATTTCTGTTTTGAATAGTGCTTTCCTGTTTAGAGCGAAAGAGCTTTTTCAAATCTCTTGTTTACCTCGTCCCAGTTAATGACATTCCAGAATGCATCAATATAGTCAGGTCTCTTATTCTGGTACTTTAGGTAATATGCATGCTCCCATACATCAATGGTCAGCAATGGTGTACCCCTGAGTTCTGAAACATCCATCAGAGGGTTGTCCTGGTTAGGGGTGCTGCCAACGAACAATTTCTTTTTTGCATCCATTACCAGCCATGCCCATCCGCTGCCAAATCGTGTAGCAGCTTCATTACTGAATGCTTCGCGAAATTTATCCCATGATCCGAAGGCATCATCTACAGCTTTCTTCAGTTTGTCTGAGGGTTCTGTTTTATCCGGACTCATATTATTCCAGAACAGGGTGTGGTTATAATACCCGCCCCCGTTATTCCTTATGCCTGCCGGCAGTTTGGATACCTTTGCAAAGACTTTGGACAGAGGCATTGACTCCTGTTCGCTTCCCTCTATTGCTGCCAGGTATTTTTTATAATAGCCCCTGTGGTGCCTGTCATAATGTATCTCCATAGTCATTTTGTCGATATATGGCTCAAGGGCGTCATATGAATATGGCAGTTCGGGGAACGAATGCCCTTTGAAGTCGCCGTTATCATCAATTGAAAAATCGAATACAGGTGTTGCGAGCAGGTCTGCCGGCAAAGCGACTGCCACTGCTCCCAATCCTACCGTACTTAAAAATTTTCTTCTTTCCATAATGTTAAGTTTTTATTTTACTAACAACATAGCGGAATAAAAGTTTATTTTTCAATTTTGAAATAATCAGGTCTTTTCCATCTTATTGGCGCCGGTGGTTCCTCTTTAAGCTCAATTCCTTCTGTCTCTATCAGTCTCAGTGTTTCCTTCACCGCCCTCAGCAGCTGCGGGTCATTGCCTTTAGCTTCTTCTGCGGGATCCTGCATCACATGTATGTCGGGTGCTATGCCCACTGCCTCAACGGCCCATTTGCCATCTGTATCAAAGAAGCCACCCCTGGGGGCCACCATTCCTCCTCCGTCAATAAAGGGAGGTGTATCCCATGTGCCTACCAGTCCCCCCCATGTCTGTGTACCTATCAGGGGACCGATGCCTTTTTCCCTGAACATATACGGCATAAGGTCGCCGCCTGATCCGGCCCTCTCATTAATGATCATTACCTTGGGTCCCCATAATCCTGCCATTGGCGTGGTAAAAGGCCTTCTTTCGCTAGTCTTTGAGTTGAAATACCCGAGCAGGTCACGCGACAGTATATCAATAATATAATCTGCAGCCGAACCGCCGCCATTATTTCTTTCGTCAATTATGGCTCCTTTTTTATCCTGCTGTGCGAAGAAGTAGCGGTTAAAATAGTCATACCCGCCCCTCCCGGTATTGGGCAGCCATACATAGGCTATCTTACCTCCTGAAAGCTTATCAACAAGCTTCCTGTTTCCTTCCACCCAGTCGGCTGTTCTGAGCGAAGACTCATTGCTTACGGGGATGACCATGATCTCATGTGCATCACTGCCTGAAGGATCTTCCGAAACAGTCAGAGTTGTATGCCTGCCTGCAGTGGCTTCAAAATATTTAAAGAAATTATCACCGGCATTTATATCGTTACCGTTTACCGATATGATATAATCCCCTTCCTTTACTTTTATCCCTGGCTGTGCAAGTGGTCCTCTCAGATTCGGGTTCCAGTCCTCCCCGGTATATATTTTCTTTATAAAGAATTTTCCCTTGCTTATTCCGTAGTCTGCTCCCAGCAGTCCCACCGGCACCCTTTCAATATCCGGGAAGTCGCCGCCCCGGGTATATGAATGTCCTACAGCCACCTCGCCGCCCAGTATATCAATGATATAGTTCAGCTCTGAGCGGTGCCTTACATGATCCACCCACGGTTCATACCATTCATATACCTTATCCCATGGGGCACCGTGCACATTGTCCACATAAAGAAAATCCCTCTGGTAGCGCCACCCTTCCCTGTATATCTGCTTCCATTCTTTTTCAGGCTCTATCCTGACCCTGATACCGGAAAGGTAGATTTTATTATCTCCCGGGCTTTTAACCGGGCTTTTTGTTGAGGCAACAGCCCAGTTATTACCTGTCCTGTAAAGGATTTTTGATTTATCATGGGAGCTGGTTACATAAGATATATTCTTAATGAATTCAACTGACTCCCGTTTCTCTATATCATATTTATAAAGTGTAGCCGTTCTTGATCCTTCCGGTACTTCCGAGATAAAAACAGTGTTCTCCGGTCCGGCAAGCAGTGAGTTGTAATTTTTCTCCGGCATGTCTATGGCTATTATCCTGGAGGCAATATTTTCAGGGTCTATCCTTACATTTACCTCTTTATCTTCCGGGCTCTCTTTATTATCTTTCTTATCGCCTTTTTTATCGCCTTTCTGATCTTTTTCTGCTTTTTCTTCATCGCTCTCCGGTAGGAAAGGACTTGCTGTATCTTCAGCGAGAAGGATCATATATACTGACCTTGTTGTTACCACATCATAACCGCTCATATCGAGCCACCCTGTGCCAAGACCGTAATTTGTGCTTGCCAGCAGGTAAAGGTATTTGCCCGATTCGTCCCATACCGGGCTTATGGCATCTGCCATGCCGTCTGTAAGCCTGTGAATGTTGCCGCTCTCAATATTATAAACGAATACGGCTTTATACTGGTTATTAAGTATTTTAGCATAAGCTATCCATTTGCTGTCAGGCGACCATACGGGGTTAAGTGTCCTGTCAGGATGGGCAAATGTTTCTGAATCCACCCCTTTCACCTCGCCTGTCTCCAGGCTTATATACTGAAGCCTGTAATGCGTGTCTGTGAAGGCTATATACCTGCCGTCGGGCGACCATGCAGGACGGAAGAAAAATGTGGGATCAGGTATGCTGTATATTTTTTTGCCCGAGCCATCCTGGTCTGCCACGGCAAGCTGATATTCCCCGCTCTCATCGGTAAACCAGGCTACTTTTTCTCCTTTGGGTGACCATACAGGGTATCTGTCGGCTGCGCCGGCCGAATTGCTGAGGTTTCTCCAGCTTCCTTTCTCTGCCGGCACACTTATTATTTCACCCCGGTACTCGAATAAGGCTCTTTTGCCTGTTGATGAAAGTACTGCATTAGTAAGTTCCCTGCTTTCAGGCTCTTCCCACCTGTTCCTGGCCCAGTGGAAGTCCCCTTTTACACTTATCTCAAGGGTGTTTGTCTCGTCCGATAAGGGATCAAGGATGTGCAGTCTGCCGCCCTGCTCATAAACTA
>CAZGUR010000225.1:4177-5353 GCA_964529295.1 uncultured Rikenellaceae bacterium
AGACTTTTCACATCAAAATTGCCATGAAAAGTATGCTGCTTTAAATTTTTTGTGTCTATGTCATACGACCATATATTGGAGGCATAGTCCCTTTCAGACAGGAAAAAGACTTTATTGCCAAACCAAACAGGGTCCATATGCCTCTCATTATCCGTTCTTGGTGTTTGTTCCAGTTGCATTGTTTCCATATTAACTATCCATACGGGCTGTGCCTGTCCCCCCCTGTAATTCCTCCATTCGGGATCCCAGAAGGTAATGGGCGTATAGGCAAGGTGCCTGCCGTCAGGTGATACTTCCCCGTATGCTGACCTGACTACCGGCAGGGGTTCCGGCATGCCGCCGTCAACAGATACCGTATACAGCCTGTTTGATTTTGTGGGTCTGCCTTCCCTGCCTGTCCGGAATATTATATTCCTGCCATCGGGCATCCATCCCTGTACCAGGTCTGAACCCGGGTGGTAGGTCAGGCGTTCCGGCTGTCCGCCCTCCACAGGCACCAGGTAAACATCGGTGTTACCGTCATATTGCCCGGTAAAGGCTATCATCTTACCGTCGGGGGAAAAATGAGGATTTGTTTCTGCACCAACCGAAGATGTCAGCCTGCGGGCATCACCACCCTCAGCATCGCATATCCACAGGTCGTTGGCATAGACAAAAACGATATAGTCATTGCTTATCGTGGGCTGCCTCAGCAGCATTGTGCCCTGTGCGCTTAAAACTATTGCTGTAAGTAAGAGTAAAAAAATAAGAGAAAGTCTTTTCATGGTTTTTATCGTTTATAGAATTTAACGGCTTAATATTAAGGGATGAGATTTACTGTTTTCACCTTTGATGGTCATAAATATAAATAATATTTTATTGTAACTTGCCGGGTAATTGACTTAAATAAAAAGGAGAATAAAGTGAAAAGATCCGAATTGATTAATAAGCAACTGGCAGATATTCCCATGCTTGAGATGTCCTTATTGCCTACGCCCATACAAAGGCTTAATAATTTAAGCGGCAAACTGGGAACAGATCTATATTGCAAGAGAGATGACCTTACTGGTTTTGCTTTCGGGGGGAATAAAACAAGAAAACTGGATTATCTGATAAGTGATGCTATAGCCACCGGCTATGACTCACTGATAACCTTGGGTGCGGTGCAGTCTAACTGGTGCAGGATGACAGCCACTG
>CAZGUR010000226.1:0-4020 GCA_964529295.1 uncultured Rikenellaceae bacterium
CGTACAGCTTAATTTATCCTGCATATTGCTTAGCTTTAAACTTTTCATCTTCAGTCTTTAAAATCAGCTATCATGAAAATATCAATTCTGACAGATAACGCCCCGGGCACATACACTGCAGCCGAACATGGACTCTCCTACCTTATTGAGCATGACGGCAGGCGTATCCTCTTCGATACAGGCCAGTCGGATCTTTTTCTGAAAAATGCAGATATAATGAATATTGATATGGATAGTGTCGATACCATTATACTGAGCCATGGCCATTATGACCATGGTAACGGCCTTAAATACCTAAGTGGAGGTACCCTTATCTGCCATCCCGCTTGCTTTGGTAAAAAATATGGCAGGGGCGGCAAGAAATATATCGGCCTGTACGGGAACAGGAATGAGCTGGAAAAGAAGTTTAAACTCATCTGTTCTGCTGAGCCCTACAGGATAACAGAAAAAATAGTCTTCCTGGGAGAGATACCACGTGTAACAGATTTTGAATCAAAAGAGACATACTTTACTTTTGAAGATGGCAGTCCCGATTACATAATGGATGACAGTGCTGTTGCACTTATACACGAACAGGGCCTTTTTGTGCTCACCGGTTGCGGACATGCCGGCGTGTTAAACACCCTTGAGCATGCTTTAAAAGTTACAGGAGAAAAACGGATCCATGGTATCATGGGAGGCTTCCACCTGAAGGACAATAATCAGCAGACAAAACAGACCATAAAATACCTTCAGCAGAAAGAAGTAAAACACGTATACCCCTCACACTGTACAGCCCTCCCGGCAATGGCCGCTTTTTACGATGCCTTTGGCCTGAGACAGCTTAAGACAGGGGAAACAATAAGACTTTAAGAAAGTCATAAAACAACACTGATATTAGTTATTCTGCCTGTCCCCACACCATACTGTTTTGATTTTTTAAAACAATCTTTTTAACTTCGTGGATACAACAACCTATTTCTTTCAAAAAAAACATTTTGACTTGTCATGAAAAAACCGGCCAACACCCTGATTATTACATTACTTTTTACCAGCTTATCCGTATACAATGTCTCCGCCTTCTCCGGTGAAGGAAGCGGCACCGAAGAAGATCCCTACCAAATAACAACGGTGGAGCAGCTGCAGGAGATGAATGATGATCTTACCGCACACTATATATTAATGAATAACATAGATGCCAGTGCTACAGTTAGCTGGAACGAAGGAAAAGGATTTGACCCCATCGGGGATGATGCCACTTCTTTCAATGGCTCATTGGACGGACAAGGCCATAGCATTACAGAACTTTTTATTGACAGGAGTTCCGATGACTATATCGGTCTTATTGCCAATGTAGGTTCTGAAGGCACAATTATTGATGTTTCCCTTGTAGATAGTTATGTTGTAGGGAATGACAGAACCGGCAGCCTTATAGGATCAAATAGGGGAAACATTAACACCTGCTCTGCAAGTGGGGAAGTAATCGGAAATGAAGCTGTAGGAGGATTGATTGGAACCTCTGAAAATGCGACTATTGAAAACAGTTATTCTGCAGTTGTCGTAGAGGCAAGTAATATGGTAGGCGGACTAATCGGCTATGTTTCTGACGGCAACATCATACGATGCCATTCGACCGGAGACATTACAGCTTACCAGAAAGTTGGAGGCCTCATCGGATACAACATGAACATGTCTCAGTGGGACAACTTGGATAAAGTATCCTGCTGCTACTCAACAAGCAATATTACAGGAACGGGCAATGATGAATGGGGTTGGATAGGCGGACTAATCGGTGTGAACAATGCCAAAATATATCAATCCTATGCCACAGGAAATATCGTAGCCAACCAGAATGTTCTGGGAGGGCTGGTAGGAAGCCATACCGCTTCCGGCATTTCCAGCATTGCAGAAAATTGTTATGCTACGGGAAATGTAAATGGAGGCCAAAAAATGATTGGAGGCTTGGTGGGTTTTTTAGGTGTTTACTCTGGTACAGCTTATGTCAGAAAGTGTTTTTCCACCGGATCTGTCACTGGAGATGATGCTTTAGGTGGTCTTATTGGCTATATTTCAAGTGGTTATTCTATATCCAACAGTTTCTGGGATATACAAACATCCGGATTGAGTTCAAGCCAGGGGGGTACAGGCAAAACAACAGCAGAGATGAAAGATGTTGCCACCTTTACCAGTACGGCAACAAGCGGACTTGATAATCCATGGGACTTTGTGGATGATCCTAACGACGACACAGGCAGCCAGGACTACTGGAACATAAAACAGGGAATTAATTCAGGTTATCCATACCTGAAATTCGAGGAACCATCAGGTAATATATTTTACGTTGATAAAAATGCTGCCGGGCTGGGAAACGGTCTCTCATGGACAAATGCATACAGTAATTTGCAGGATGCATTAAATGATAAGTGGCTTGAACAGGGAGATACTGTCTGGGTAGCTGATGCTACATACCTGCCCGATGAAGGTACAGGCTATACCGCAGGTGCCAGGGATACAAGTTTCAGGATCCCCGACGGTGTGGAGCTATACGGGGGGTTTTCCGGTACCGAAACATCGCATGAGCAAAGAGACCCTGATGCAAACATCACAATATTAAGTGGAGATATCGGTTCCCCCAGTGATGCAGCTGATAACTCAATACACGTTTTAACAGCCGGTAACAATGTAATAATTGATGGCTTCACAATAAAGCACGGAAATGCTAACGGCAGTAATGAACAATCCCTTGGGGGAGGAATATATCTTAAAGAGAATTCTACAGGCATAAAAATTGAAAATTGTACACTGAGAGAAAACAATGCCGGGCAGGGAGGGGCTGTCTCTGCCGACGGATTTGTTGACTTCAGCATAAGCTCCTGCATTTTTTACGCTAACACTGCAACACACGGGGCTGCCGTCCACTGTGAAAACAGTGAAGGGAACATATACTACTCAACTTTTGCTGAAAACACAGCATCAAACTATGGTGCAGGATTATATTACTGGGGCAGCGGCTCCGGATCTCCTGAGATAAGAAACTGCACATTCTATCAGAATGAAGCTCCGTCAGGTGCTTCAATTCATTGCAGGGCAGCAGGTATTAATGCACAGGTCCTGAACTCACTGCATTACGGAAGTACAGGAGATGATATAGTATTAACAAACGGTGCCGCCATAGATGTCAGCTACAGCCGTATTCCCCAGGCAGGCTATACAGGAAACAATAATAACATTGATGATGATCCTATGATCGAATCATTTTCAGAGGGCAGCCTGCAGCTTTATTCAATATCACCATGTATAGATGCCGGTGACCCTTCTTCTCCAACCGATCCTGACGATACAAGGGCCAATATGGGGAATTTCCATTCAACAACAGACGATGTCACAAACCCGGTACTCACCACCAAAGATGCTACCTTATACCTCGACTCAGAAGGGACGGGAACTATCCAAAAACAAGATGTGGTAGAAAACGCTTCTGATAACCTCGCTGTTGCAGATACAAGCCTGAGCAGACAGTCATTCTCCTGCGCTGATACAGAAGCAGCTGTTCTTATTGATGTTACCCTTACCGATTTATATAGTAATTCTGATACTGAACAATCATCAATCACAGTGCTTGACACCATATCCCCGGTAATCACATGCCCCGGCAACCAGTATGTTGAGGCAGGACCCGGTGATATATATACTGTTTCAGGCAGCGAATTTGACCCGGCTGAAACAGGAGATAACTGCTCCGTTGCCGGCTATCAAAACGATTATAACAACCTTTCTACACTTGATGGTGCAGAGATACCCTACGGCACAACAACAATAGTATGGACAGTCACTGATAACAGTGACAACACAAAGTCCTGCAGCTTTGATGTTGATGTAAGTGAATACACAAACATTCATCCTGGTGAAGAAGATAAGATTAGGGTCTATCCCAACCCGGTGAGAGACAAATTAAAGATAATAAATCCTTCAGGCGAAAGCCTTAATTACAGCATCTCTGATCTTGCAGGAAACATGCTAATTAAGGCTGAACTCACAGGT
>CAZGUR010000226.1:4030-5338 GCA_964529295.1 uncultured Rikenellaceae bacterium
AATTGATGTCAGCAGTCTTCACGAAGGAATGTTCATCCTGAAAATAAATGACCACTTTTTTAAAATAATAAAAGAATAAGTCGCTTCGGCCCTTAGTCTTAGTCGCTTAGTCTCTTAGTCGCTTCGCCACTAAATTTCTTCCAGTCAAAAGGATAACAAGACTGCCAGTGCAGCCTTCAGCGCTATCAAAGTGTCAATTAGCTGTAGCTTAAATCAAACCAACCATAAAAGAGATAATACCACTTATTCTCACAGTTTTCAGCTTTACTCTTTGCCTGCTAAAAGCAGGATCCTGGAGCCAAATTACACGAACCCTTTATCCACCGTAGCCCCGGGGGATTAGGGACGAAGGCTGGAAAAGCTTGAGTACACTGCCGGGGAACAAAGGAAAGAAGCATACTACCGCAGCAGTAAAATGTCAATACAGGGCGTTCAGCCAAAACTTAGCGCGGTACTGAACATAAAAGAGGAGAAGTTTGATATCGTAGACAGATACGGGAGATATATCCTCAAACCTCAGCATCAGATATATCCTCAATTGCCGGAAAATGAAGACCTGACTGTGACCTGGTAAATACAAGTATTGTAATAAAAAACCCTTCAGAAGAGATAGCATTGACGCTAAAGGGTAAAAAGAAGAATCTGACCGGACAAATTCTGACAAACTATTTTGGTGGCGACATATGCGGACTGAATGACAAAGTTATCAGCAATACAGTTGAATCGGTATTCAATGCAATACCCATATGGACCGTCGAGATAAAAAAGTCCTTCCTGTCCGGAGATATGAAAGAAAAATATATTAACCTGATTAACTCCAGGCTCAATAGATTCAATAACCAGCCTCCTGTGAAAAGATAGCACACTACGGCTTGCGCCAGCGAGCCAAATGTCACATAAATGACGTATCAAATACAATTCGTAAATTTGAATGGTATTTAAGTTAAGTATAATCTTGTATTGAATTTGAATCAATTATGAAACAACCGGAACTAGGAAGAAAGATCTCCCAGCTCAGAAAGGCAAAAGGCTTAACACAGCTTGAACTTGCTGAACAGTGTAATCTAAGCCTGAGAACCATTCAGCGCATAGAGTTAGCTGAAGTGATGCCCAGGAGTTACACGATCAAACTGATATTCAAGAACCTTGATTATGAGATCTACAGTTCATTCGGAAAACTGTCCTACAGCTTAGACAGAACAGCCTACAGGACAGGCAATTGGTTCAAAAAAGTATACAGATACCTGATAGATTTATTTAACTTAAAAACTAACACAATGAAAAAAATTACAATCTTATCGCTTCCTT
>CAZGUR010000227.1:0-5315 GCA_964529295.1 uncultured Rikenellaceae bacterium
TACATTTTATGCCAGTCTTCGGGATTAAGTACCAAACATTTTGAAGGGTGATCAAGTATAAATTCTTCCTCTTTTGATCCGTTGTTATTGTATATAGTACATGCGCCTTTAATGCATACCGCTGCCTGTATCGTCTTATGATGCCGATGCCCGCCCCTTACTGACTCATCAACGCCATATATATAAAAAACCCTTTTTAGTTCGAAAGGGAGAACCCTTTCAATAACTGTAAGGTTACCCCTTTTATCAGTGAATGTCTTAAGGTCTATAAGGTAGGCCATTTGGTAAATTTATAGTTTGAATATATTATAGCCGGACAAATTTTTTGAAAGGGTTTTAACTCTGTCTTTCAGATTATTAATGGCCGGATTGTGATAAGTGGTATTATAATCACTGTATTTGCTTGTAAGCTTATTCTCGGTTTCAATTAACTCTGTTATATAATCTTTATATATGAGTTCCCTTATCCTTCCGTTTATATAATGCCATCCCAGGTCGGCAGTTCTGCCATTTATTAACTTAAGGCTCTGGAAATGATAGAAAACAAGCCGGAACTTATTTTTTGTTTTCCTATTGGTGATTTCAATACTGTCATTAAGGGCCGAAAACTTGTATTTTTTTATATTCCAGGGAGCAACTCCGCCACCTTCATTATTAAGTATATGAACACCATTGTATTTTTCAGGCCATTCATCCAGGTATTTCTGATCACCGAATTTACCGTCTTCATACCTGTTATAACACCATTCAATACACTGGTCCGCCCAGGTGTTCAGTATCGACCTGCTTTCATCATATGTGTTAAAGTAGACAAACTGTACACAGAATCTTCCTGCACGTTTTTCTTCATATATCTTTTCCAGAAGTGCATACCTATGTTCCGTTATCAGTGAAGTGCTATCCGGGTTCAGTTCAGACAGCAGCAATGCCGGGTCATCATAAAACTTAAGATCAGCATCAATATATGTACAGTTCTGAACATTATATTTATCAAAGACATGCCTGATGATCCATGGTGTGCTGGTCCAGCAATACTCTGCTTTCGATCTTTCCTTTTTTACCTGCAGCAGTGCAGGTGTTTCAAACTCTTCCAGGGAAATTACAGTTGTATTATCGATGTTCAGGTCTGTAAGTATACTATATGACAAATCATCAAAGGCGAAAACATACAGGTGGAAATCCCTTGCATCTTTTTGCAGGGAATCAATCATTATAAGTCCGCGACTCAGGTAGTATGAATCAAAAAGAGTACAGTAGTTATTCATTTATTGTTTCTCCTGAGAAAGAAAAAACCCTTGAATTCTGATTTGATATTTGCTTTATCAAGGGCTTCAAATTCGAATTCAACAGAGTATTCTTTATTAAAATAATTCCGGAATTTCATCTCATTGAAAAACCAACAGGGATAACTTGCCTTATAAATTTTCGGATGTACTTTCTGGATTGTTATCCTGTCATCACCTTTGACAAAAGGTGTTCTGTCGATAAAAACGCCAGAAGGTTTGCTTGCAAGTAATTTGTTGAGAAGAAGAAATGGTTCCCGGATGTATTGCAGGACACTTGATAATATAAGAAGATCAACTTCCTCTTTATACTTGCAATCCTCGACTTTATCGTAAAAATGCAAGGTTCCATCCTCAAAATTTTCTTTTCCTTCTGTAACAAATTCTTTCTGTTCTATAATGCACCAGTTTGATATTTTATCTCCTACATTAGCCCTGTTTTGAAAATAGGTACTGCCCAGTGAGCCACCAAAATCAATAATATTTAGTCTTGATTTTTTCGAATTAAGTATTGTATTGACTGCTTTCTCGAGAGGTTCTGAATAATCAGGTTCATTATACAGGACAGCGTCTCTTTCGTATGCTGCTTTGCCGTCTCTCACCCTTTCGGCAGCTTTTTTAACCTTTTCAAATATAATTTCAGAATTATACCCGGTGCATTTCTTTTCTGCTTCCTCCCAGCTATTAAAATCGCCTTTCCAGCCATAAAACAATCCGGTTATATACCTTATAATAGAATCAGGGAGTATTTTTTTAACAAGATCTTTCACCCGGTCCTGTATGTTTGCATCAGGAAATCAATTACTTTTTCTGCCTGTTTATCCGGCAGGTATTCCATGTCTTTTATTCTCTGGATGCATGCGTTCCTTGTTTGATCCCCTTTCTCGTCCATGACGCTTTTCCAGGCGATAATTTTTCCGGCAAGGTCCATTTCTGAATTATCAGTGAAGAGGTCGCCGTTTACCCCTTGTACCAGCAATTCAAATTCCGGAAACTGGTCTGCAGTATTATCAGTGGTAATAACCGGTAAACCGAATGACATAGCATGCACAATGGATAAACCTATACCTCCCGGGTAGACAAAGAGGTCTGACCGGAGGAAGAATTCATGATTCTCTTTTCCATACCTTGCACCGGTGAAAACTATTTCATTTTTTATATTGTTTTCTTCAGTGAGCTGCCTGAGACTTTCAATTTCCCCTTCCCCGATAATATAGCACTTAAACTCATTCAAGCCTTTCTTTTTGGCTAACCCAAGCGCCTTAATCAGCAGGTCAACTTTTTTAGCCTTTGTTACCCTTCCGCTGTATAGTATCGTGAACACTTCCTTCTCTGACTTATCAGCAAGGTCGTAATTCAAAAAGCCGTAATCCTCATTATTGATGGAATTGTTGACCACTGCTATCCTGGTTTCACTTATTCCCATTCCCTGAAGTATATTCTTTCCGGACTGGTTGTATGCCATTAAACCTGAAGACTTATTATATACGAATTTTCTCAGTAAATAACCTGTCTTTCCCTGTTTGCCGGTTGTTGCATGCGACCACCAGTAAAATCTCTTTTTTCCAATGATCCTGAAGCGGAAGAAAATAAGAACCGTGTGAATCAGGTGAAAATCAATCCCGGTACAAATAATTACATCGGGCTTGATTTTTTTGATATTTCTTATCGATTCTTTCAGGTAGTAAAATCTGTGTCCTAACAGGCTAAAACTTCTATGTTTTGAGATAAAGCTGTCAGGTGGCGATATGCCTTTTATGCCCTGGTAGTTTTCCCCTGCCATATAATACATCTCAAAGCCGTCATATTCTGAAAGTATCCTGAATACATCCTTCCTGTAATGCGGGAGGATGGGTTCAATCAATAATATTTTAGGTTTACTTTCTGCGGTCACTGCAAAATAGATCTTTTTAGCCTGGATTCATACCTAAGAACGATTATCAGCATAAGTATTGCAATAGAAGCATAGCAGCATATCTCAATTATCACGTATGTTTTCAGGAAAGTATTAAAGTCAGTGTTCCTGAACAAAACCAGCGAAAAGATGGCAAGGAAATAGATCAGTTGCCAGATGCTCATTAATTTGATCCTTTTCATCGAGATAAATATACTGGTAAAGGAAGCAACCAGGAAATTAAAGGCAAATGACCATACCAGGAGTCGCGATATTTCACCTGAAAACTTCCAGTCGGCACCGAATATTATACGGAATAATTCTATGCCCCATATCCTGATAATAATAATTTCGAGAAGGGCAATGATTGTCACAAACCTGAATATTGAAAACAGGTCATTGATTACGGACTTCTTTTCCCTGAAGCTTTGAGATATGCGTTGCAGCAGGACATTTGAGATTGATGTGGCTACAAGTGCAAGTGGTATTGAAAGCATCAGTTTTGAAAGATCGAAATACCCGGTAAAGTCGGTTGAATAAAACCGGTTGATAAATATTGCCGGCAAGAGGTAGCTGCATGCACTCATAAAGCCCGGCAATACATTAAACCTGGGATATTCATTATATTTTTTTGCTACATACCTGCTCTTTACCAGGCTGATCTGTGCTAATCGGAATCCTGATCTTACTGTTTGGATAAGCCCTGATAAAATGTTTGCTGTATGACCCATTATATCACCCAGTACCAGCCCGGAGGGTTTCCCTAGTATCATAAAGGCAATCTGACCGCTTCCTTCAGTTCCTCTTCTTACGAATTTATTAAGTGAAATGTGGATGAACCGTTTTTTTCTTATAAGCCAGTAATTGAGGCTCTGGTAAAAACTGAACAGGAATACACCTGCAGGGACAAGATACAGGAAAAGAGAATATTCATAGGGGAGCCGTATCAGGTCCATAATAGGTTCAGTAAATACCAGTATGAGTAGTAATAAAAGAGAGGAAAAAATAATATTGATAAATACTGCCAGTGCTACCAGGTTAGCCGCCTGTTTATCTTTTCCGGGCAGGACTACTGCAAATTCGTACCGCAGTGAAGCAAGGACTACCAGTATCCCGACAATCGACAGGTAAACTGCGTAGGCGCCAAAATCTTCGGGACTGAAAAACCTTCTTAATACAGGTTGCAGCAGGATTGGGATAAGCTGTGCAATTGCCGTACCGGACACCAGTACAGTTACATCCCTGAACAGGGGAGAGCGACTAAGTATTTTGTTTCTGATTAAATTGATTGAACGGAATTTTTTTATCCACCCACCGTGTAAGGATGTACAGTATTATCAGGGAGCTGATAAATAGGGGTATAAGAAGTATATTGTATCTGTATATAATAAGAATATTCAGGAATAGGTAAATATTTAAAGCAATCAGTATCATATTTACCTGTAAATGGCTCAGCCCTGACTGAATCAGGCGCTGGTAGGCATGCTTTTTATGAGCCTGGCTCAATTTTTCTTTATTTCTCCATCTCCTGAATAAGGTGAGTGTGGCATCGAACCAGAAAGGGGAGGTGAGGAGTATCCAGTATATAAAATTAAACTGTCCTTCATTATTAAAATAGATACCAAGTATAATAAGCACGAAACCAAGCTGAGTACTGCCGACATCCCCCATGAATATTTTCGCCCTGGGCCGGTTCCAGACCAGGAAGCCAAGTATGCAGGCCGCCAGGAGAAGAGTTATATTGTTTGCAGTAAAGAAAAATAAAATGATTGCGATTGAAATAGCTTCAACTGAGGCATAGGCATCAATACCGTCGAGGAAGTTGTAAAGATTTATAAACCATATTATTGCAAGCAGGGCAAATGGAATAAGTAACCATGCTGAGGATACACTCCATTTATAGATATGTATTTCATTAATTTCACCAAGGAAGAAAAGGGCAAGTGCTGCTGTAATAAACTGTGCTGATAGTCTGATAATGGGCTTTATCGAGACAATATCATCAATAAGGCTGATAAGTGCCAGTATTGATCCCGAGATAAGTGCATAAAATAGTTTTGATGGGATCATGTCAAGAATAAATAATATGGATATTCCCAGGTACCAGCATATTACTATGGCCAGTCCACCCCCACGGG
>CAZGUR010000228.1:0-5310 GCA_964529295.1 uncultured Rikenellaceae bacterium
GCTTCTGGCATCATCAGCTGAAAGGCTTGATATTGTTTCAAGCTGTTCAACCTGTTGTTTATGCAACCTGTTCAGTTCTTCGCTCCGCTTATCTACTATCTCAAGCTGATTATTGAGATTTTCCCGTATGGCATCCAGTTCATTCTTTTTCCTCTGTGTCTCTTCCAGCTTCTGTGATACGGCTGACTCTTTCTGTTTAATCCTGTTTTCAGCCTGTGTTATTTTACTGTTCTTCTCATTGATGTATTTCTCATGCTCTGATTTAAGCTGAAAGAATTTCTCTTTTGCCTGGAGTATTTTTTCTTTTTTCATCACTTCAGCCTCATTCTCTGCCTCGGCTATAATCCTGTTACTCCTTCTTTTAAGTATAAGCTGCCATAAAAAGAAGGATAACACTGATCCTGTAATGAAAACACCCGCACACACAAGCAAATCAACTAATTCAAGTGTTATTCTTGTTAATATAAATTCCATAATAGCATATTTATTTAAAATGAAAACCCGCAAAGTTTCCTCAACTTTAAAAAAACCCCTGTATAACATGGATGGAGCTGCTAATATGGATCGGACTTCCACTGTCCCGGTTTCCCGGAATTCACGGCGAACCGTGAATGAGGCCTGTCCTGGTCATATTAAGCTTCACTCCAATTTTTAAAGTGTTGAGTTTCAAAAATGAATGAAGAAACAATGCGGGCAAATACTTTTTATCTTTTATTTGAAAGAACGTCATTTTACTCTTCATGTTCCAGTACAGCATCAATCTTCTCTGATATCTGCCTGATACTTTGTGATACATCCTTATCTTCCACCTTATCCTCCAGACCAAGTAACTGTATCACATATTGCAGGGCGGCCATCGCAAGAAAATCCTGTATATCCTTATCAACATATTTCTGCTTGTACTGCAGAACTTTCTCGTTGATCATACGGGCTGCTTTCCTTATCCCTTCTTCCTCATCCCTGCTTACTTTCAATGGATAATACCTGTCCGCCACATTTACCCTGATGGAAAGTTTATCATCCATATATTATATATTATTTAAAAGAGCAATACATTTATCAATTTCCCGCACCAAGTAATTTATCCTTTTACGTGCAAGCAGGGCACTCTCTTCATCTCCCTTTATTGCACCGGATAATTGTAATTTATCATATTTACTTTTCAATTCTTCTATTTCTTCGTCTTTATCACGGAGATTGCTTACAAGCTTCTCCTTTTCAGACCTTTCAGCATCAATCTCCTTCTGTATCTCCTCATACCTGACCAATAATTTCTCCACTTTCCCTTTCAGCAGTATAAGCTCTTCCACTTCGCTCCCGGTCATAGATTATTATTTAATACAAAATTAACATTGTTCTCTGTATTTACAAAAAAAATAAGTGCAATACTTTGGCATAAGACTTGAGTGTAATATTTTTGTAGCAATTACTCAATAAATGAAGCCGGCGGACCAACATGATACATAAACTGATTATTGCACTATTCCTGCTAACGCTGTATGAGGGACCTGATAAACCAGATATTTTAAGTCCCCCTCTTGACATACCGCTTATACTATCAGCCAATTTCGGAGAACTGAGGTCTGGACATTTTCATTCAGGAGTTGATTTCAAGACAGAAGGCCTAACAGGAAAAAATGTGTATTCTGCTTCAGATGGCTACATATACCGTATTGTTGTAAGTCCCACCGGATTCGGTAAAGCAATTTATATAAGACACAGCAATGGCTTATCGACTGTTTACGGCCATCTGAGCAGGTTTGCTCCGGATATTGAAAAATATGTAAAAAAAATGCAATATCAGAAACAGAGTTTTTCTGTGAACCTTTTCCCCGGTACTGATATGTTCAATGTCAGTGATGGTGAGGTAATAGGCTATTCAGGCAATTCAGGCAGTTCTTTGGGACCTCACCTGCATTTTGAAGTAAGAAAGACCATAGGAGAAAAACCCGTCAACCCAATACAGTATTATGATATTGAAGATAATATAAGGCCTGTAATCAGTTCAGTAGCTGTTTATCCTGCCAGTCCCGAATCAACGGTGAACGGAAAATACGAAAAGCTAATACTCAGGGCAGATAAAGGAAGTGAAAATTATACAGCCGGACAAGGTTCAGCTGTAAGGGTATCAGGACCTGTGGGTTTCGGGATAAACACACATGACTATGTTAATAACAGCTGGAACCGCTGCGGTGTTAGAATTATCAACCTGAAAGTTGATAACAGGCTTGTCTACAGCCATACCATAGATGAATTTTCCTTTGCCGAGACAAGGTATATAAACAGCCATATTGATTATGAGGAAAAACTCCGGAGCAGCTCTTATATACAGAAGACATTCAGGGAGCCCAATAATATGATCAGCACTTACAATCACCTGATAAATAATGGGATAATAGAAACCGTCGATGGCAAAACACATAAGGTTGAGATAAGTGTTTCTGATTTTAATAATAATTATTCATCCGTCAGTTTTGATATTGAGGCAGAGAAAGTCATGCCGGCTCGTGCCGAAGAAACAGGCGGTTATCTGATGCCGCATGCTCAGGCGAACGAGTTTATACGTGATGATATAAAAGTAAAATTCCCTGCAAACTGTTTTTATAACTCTGTTTACTTCAGGTATAATAAAATTACGAACGGTCCCGAAGGCCTGTTTTCCGATCTCCACCAGGTGCACAGTAAATATATCCCCGTTCACAAAACTTATGAGCTGGCAGTTAAAGTCACAGATAAGGTGCCCGAAAGGCTGAAATCCAAATTATGCCTTGTTCTTATTGACGAGGAAGACATGAAATCTGTCAGTTTTGCCGGAGGCACCTGGAATAATGGATATATAGAAGGACAGCTGCGGGAGCTGGGTATATATGCAGCAGGCATTGACACTGTTGCCCCTACTGTTAAACCCTTGAGCTTTCATGATGGTGCCACTGTTAAAGCCGGGGAAGAATTACTGATCAGGATAGATGACGAATTCAGCGGCATTGGAGAATACAGGGCCATGATTGACGGCAAGTGGGCTCTTTTTGAGTGGGATCCAAAAAACTCCCTTTTAAGTTACAAACCTGATCCTGATTATCTTTCGCAGGATCAACTGCATAATCTGGAACTAACAGTTAAGGATAAGTGCAATAATGAATCAAAGCTAAATCTCAGTTTTTACTGGTAAACAAGGCGGGAAACAGATACTACCATAGCTTCTCCGGGTAGATACCCTTATCAACCATATCCTGAAGGCTTCGGACAACAAAGGGACGGTCTTCGCGGTAGGTGACACCAAACCATTTTTCTTCTGTCATAAGCACCTGTATATTAATCTCATCTTTTTTAACATAGACATCCATTGAGCTTGGAATATCAAGCTCTGCATTGGGATCGCCGGCACTTCTTTCAATGAAATTAATAAACTCTTCCTCCAGGTATTTAAAACATGATGGCTTAAATCCCCACAGATTCATTGAAACAATATCATCAGCATCAAATTCCACTTCCCTGCCTTTGGGTCCGGGTGCAAATATTCCGTCAGGTCTTTTTTCAATACGCCTTGTTTCTACAATATTAACAAGGTTCCCTTTATTATCAGTTTTACATACTCCCCTGTTAACATGTCCGTGCTCAGACAGGGTATTGCCCATCCTGTATCCCACTATGCAGTAATTATTATCGTCTTTATCATCTACAAGAAAATCATATAATATCTTAAATGACTCAACACCGTAATAATCATCGGAATTAATAACTCCGAATGGCACATTTAATTTATCCCTTGCAACCAGTATGGCATGACTGGTGCCCCATGGCTTAACTCTTTCAGGTGAAGGCTCATAACCGTCAGGCAGATCATTCATATCCTGGAAAACATAATCTATGTCCACTTTGCCTTGCAGGGGTCTCATAAAATATGCTTTAAACTGCTGTTCAATATCCCTTCTTATAACAAAGATTATCTTTCCAAATCCGGCCCTTACAGCATCATAAATAGAGTAATCAATAATAGTCTGCCCGGCAGGTCCCACCTTGTCAAGCTGCTTATCTCCGCCATAACGGCTGCCCATTCCTGCTGCAAGAACTAATAAAGCTGGTTTCATCATGTAGTAATTTTGGTTCAGGCAGCAAAAATAAGAAAAATAATTCACTACCTTTAAGCATCTTTTTATTAATAGAAATCTCCGGCAATATTCTCTGAAAGGATTATAATATCAGCAAATCAGAGCTGCCGGATATTTGAATAACCATGAATAGAAGATTATATTAATTATAAATCAAAAACATTCTGCAATGAGAAAAACAGGTTTAATAATACTGGTAAGTCTGATGATTGCCGGGCTAAGCTTACCCATCGTCAATGCCTGCACAAACTTTTTAGTTACCAGGGGTGCCAGCGAGGATGGCTCAACAATGATCACCTATTCAGCCGATTCACATGTATTATATGGTGAGTTGTATTACTGGCCCGAGAGAGACTGGGAACCGGGATCCATTCTGGAAGTGTATGAATGGGATACGGGAAAGTTCCTTGGCAAAATACCACAGGCATCACATACCTATAATGTGGTGGGTAATATGAATAATCACCAGCTGGCCATAGGGGAAACAACATACGGAGGCCGCAGGGAATTGAGAAATCCTGAAGGTATAATCGATTATGGAAGTCTTATTTATATAACTCTTCAAAGAGCAAAAAATGCCCGTGAAGCAATTAAAACAATGTCTGAGCTTGTTGATAAATACGGCTATTACAGCTCAGGTGAATCTTTTTCCATTGCTGATCCTGAAGAGGTATGGATAATGGAGCTTATTGGCAAAGGTCCGGGTGTAAAAGGCGCTGTATGGGTTGCAAGACGAATACCTGACGGTTATATATCAGGCCATGCCAACCAGGCAAGGATTACCACCTTCCCTCTTGCCGACGGAAAAAAATCAATCACCTCCAGGGAGCTTGATAAAATATTTGATCAATCAGTGGAAACTGTTTATGCCTGGGATGTTATTGATCTTGCCCGGGACAAAGGCTGGTATGAAGGTCGCGACAGGGATTTCAGCTTCAGCGACACCTATGCCCCGCTGGATTTTGGTGCATTACGATTTTGCGAGGCCCGTGTGTGGGCCATGTTTCGCCGGGCAGCCCCATCCAGGGAGTGGCCGACCGACTATATTAAAGGCGATCCCACGGCCGAACCGCTGCCGTTGTGGATTAAGCCGGACCGCAAACTGAACGTTCAGGATATTATGGCATTTATGCGGGACTATTTTCAGGATTCGGAACTGGACCTTTCCAAAGGCATTGGCGCCGGACCGTATGGTCTGCCC
>CAZGUR010000229.1:0-5268 GCA_964529295.1 uncultured Rikenellaceae bacterium
TATCATAAAAGACATAACTCCCAGGAAGAAAACCGGGTAAAGGACATGGTAGGTAACTGCGAATACCGGCATCCTTATTATCAGGAAGGAAGAAAGTGATGTAAAAACCAGCAATATGGCAAATGTGATTATGTAAATAAGAATAATACGGACCAGCCATACCTTGTACCTGTAATTTGGTATTCCAAAGAGTATTTCTATTGTTCTTGCATCCTGGTCGTTCTGTATACCGAAAACAGTGGGGTAGAAAACCAGCAGTATGCCGCAGAAAACAAATACCCCGTACAGATCTTCCATCCTCGAAAGGTCTTCTGCAAAGACATAGATAAGTGTAAGGCCTATATAAAAAGCTATGGCACCCAGCAGAAACCAGATAAACCTGTTGGCAAAAATGATCTTCAGGTTATAGCCGGTCATTTTTATTATGATATTGGCCAGGTCTGCTGTTTTACTTCTTCTACTCATCTTATAATTTCATTCGTTTAAAATTTGAGCACGAATGCGAGCGGGTACTTACAGTAAAACTGTTCGTGAGCCCGTGTGCCCGGTTCGCTCTTACATGTTTATAAATCATGTTTGTTTCATTTTGCTTTTTCTCAGCAGCCAGAGGTATGAGTCTTCAAGGTTTGGATTTACCTCAACAGCATTTTCATGCGGTTTATCTCCTGAAATACATCTTATCCTTACACTGCCTTTTTCTGACATATGGTGAACAACAAGGTGCTCCGCTGCCACTTTGCGGAATTCAGATGCCGGCACATTGAACTGCCATACACGTCCTTCCGCTTCCCTGGTCATCTCGTTGGGGTGGCCAAGATATTTCAGGTAGCCCTTATCAAGCACTGCCACCTTATCGCATGAGCTGGATATATCTTCTATTATGTGGGTTGAGAAGATAACCACCCTTTCACGGCTGAGTTCCACCAGCAGGTTTCTGAACCTTATCCTCTCACGTGGGTCCAGTCCGGCCGTTGGTTCATCAACCACCAGTATCCTGGGCAGGTGCAGTAATATCTGGGCTATACCTATTCTTTGCTTCATGCCTCCCGAGTAGGATGATATTTTTTCATTTCTGCGATCATACATATGTACTGCCCTGAGCACATACTCAACCCGGCTGCTCCTTGTTTCTGTTTCTGTAATATTCTTCAGTATGGCCTGGTGCTGCAGGAATTCCCGGGCGGTCATATTCTCATAGGTGCCAAATTCCTGGGGCAGGTAACCTATGAGTCCCTGCAACTCTTCACGCTTCTCGGCAACATCAAGCCCGTTGATCCATATTTTGCCATAGCTCTGATCAAGTATGCCGCAGATAATCCTCATAAGGGTTGTCTTACCGGCCCCGTTTGGACCCAGCAGACCAAACATGCCATTGCCTATTTCCATGGACACTCCTCCGAGTGCTTTGAAAGGTTTGCGTTGCCTGCCTATAAGCGGTGTGGCAAGCACAAGCTTATAATATGCTTTTCTGGCATTTCTGAATCTGCCCTTAAGCCTGTATATGTCTGTTTCATTATCTTTAAGGTACCTGCCTGTTGACCATATCAGAATACCTGCATACCAGAGGAAACCCGTAATAATAACAGCAGCAGGGTTTTCCCATTTGAACTGGAAAATCAGCAGGTTAAAAAGAGGTACAAGCCATAGCACTGTTATATTAAGAGATCTTTTTATAACAGCGGGCACATTGTTCTTTTTCTTCAGTACGGAAAACAAAGGCTTCCATATCATAAGCAGCATAAACCAGCTAATGATGCTGAAGAAGAATATCCAGAAGTTTTTTTCAATATATATATATGTAAAATACACCAGGAAGCCCATCAGGGGTATCTGCCATATGAAACGGTCGAGATCCCTGAACGAAAAAGGTTCTTTTTCCATGCCTGAACGTACTCTTATTCTTCTGGCTGCTTTCCATTCCCTTATTATCCTGGGGTCGCGTTCATATATTTTAACCAGGCTTCTTATCACTATCTTTATGGGTTCACCCTCGGCAATAACTGTTTCGCGTGCTTTCCTGAGGCTTGTTCTGACAAACCAGGTAACTGCCGGAACGAGGATTATTGCAAGGATGGTGGTTATAAGCTGCCACATGAACTTGTTAATATTCAGGTAGATCATAATGATAAGGAACACAAAAACTGTTAGCATAAGAGTTTTTATTTTCCAGTTCTGCGACCTTATCCACGACAGCGAGTTTTCAAGTCCGGTATAGAATGTGGGTATGAATACCAGGGTAAGCATTGTGCTGAGTGCCAGACC
The DNA here is from genome assembly GCA_964529295.1 of uncultured Rikenellaceae bacterium. Taxonomy (GTDB): domain Bacteria; phylum Bacteroidota; class Bacteroidia; order Bacteroidales; family VadinHA17; genus UBA9300. Next base: position 2,263 of record CAZGUR010000229.1, read on the forward strand.
GCCTATCACTGTAATGGCAAAGGATGCGCCGATAGTTGAGGCGTACTCTGATTTACCCATTGCCAGGGGCAATAGAGCCACTATTGTGGTGATAGCAGTGATAAGTATGGGTCTCACCCTTGCCAGTCCCGCCGTCATAAGCGCCCTGGACCGCCTGTATCCCCTTTTTCTCAGTATATTTGAGTAGTCGATAAGAATGATCCCGTTATTTACCACCACACCAAGGAGTATCAGGAACCCGGTCAGGGTATTTGCGTTTAGCAATGAGTTGCCGGTAAGGATAAGGGCTATCAGTGATCCCAGGGCGGCCAGGGGTATGGATAACATAAGGACAACCGGGGTGGACAGTGATTCAAAGACGGCTGCCAGTATCATGAAAATAAGGATGAAAGCAATGCCTATCAGGTAATAAAAATCCTTCAATCCATCTTCTTCGTGGATTACTTCAACGGCAATGCCCGAGGGTATGCTCATACCCGCTATCAGCATATCTATTTCTTCCCTGGCACTTTCCAGCAGTGTCTTGGATGAGTTGATCTCATCATTGAACCTGTATGTAACCGTTATGCTCTTTTCCTGGTTTTCGCGGTGTATACTGCCCATACCATAGGAGAACACTATATCGGCTATCTCATCCATCTCCACTATATTGCCGCCCGCCCCTGATACCTGCAGCCGTTTAAGGTCGTCTATATTTTTGTATTCATCTTTTTCATCTTCCTCTTCCTCCTGGTCATATTTTATTATGATATCATACTCATCGATACCCTGCCTGAATGTCACCCCGGAGGAATACTCAGGCTGAAAGGATGACAGTTCAGCGGCAATATTATTCAGGCTTATATTATTCCTGCTCATAAGTTCAGTGTCGAAATTGAGCTGCACCTCAGGGGTGTTATCCTGTACATTGATACTAACCGACCTGATGGTATTGAAGTCTTCCATATAATATTCCAGGTCATCTGCCAGATCGCGCATTTTCCTGAAATCCTGTCCTTTGATTATTATACTCTCATACTGGGTTCCTATACCCAGCATACGGGTAAAGCTTTCCCCCGGGTTGGCCCCGCCGGTGCCTCCACCTCCTCTGCCACCCATTCCGCCCGATGATGATGCCTCTTCCATGCTTATGTCAGCACCGCCGAAGTCATGGACTCTTTCATAGATATCATTTTTTATCTCGCTCAGATTCCTGTCGCTTTCATTATCCCATTCGTCCTTTAGCCGCACAGTTAATGAGGCCTGGTCTTCTTCTATCTTTGATATTATATCACCTTTCTCGGGCAGGTTGTCAAGCCTTTTTTCCAGTTCGGTAACCAGGGCATCGGTTTTCTCAAGTGTTGAGCCTGCCGGCATCACAATGCTTACAGGGAAGCTGGCTGTTTCTATCTCTTCAAGGTTATTGATGCTGAGACCCAGACCAATAAGCAAGGCAGCAAAGAAAACAGCCAGGGTTCCTATAATGACTGTGGCGGGCCTTCGCATGCTGGCCTTGAGGATAAGCAGGTATGATTGTATCAGGCGGTCATGCAGTGAGAGCTTCTTGAATATCTGTGACTGGCTTTTTTTCGACCATGTAAGAAGGTAATGGGTGGCCATGGGTATCAGCAGCAGGGCAACAGCCAGCGACACCAGCAGGGTGGATACTATTGAAACCCCGATATTCTTCCCTATTATCTTTACCATAAAATTATCGGAAAAAACAAAGGGCAGGAAAACGGTGATGGTTGTAAGTGTGGCTGCAATAACAGACCTGTATACCTCTTTTGTTCCTCTTTTTACTGCTTCATCCGTACCTGCACCGCTTCCTGCCAGCCTGTAAATATTTTCAAGGACGACTACGGAATTATCAATAAGCATACCTATGGCAAGAGCCATACCAACAAGGGTAAGGCTGTTGATAGTGATACCTGCGGCATAGAAAAGGTTGAATGCCGTATATACAGATACCGGTATTGAGAAAGCTATTATAAAGACAAGGCGTATGTTTTTCAGGAAGAACCAAAGAATAATCACTGCAAGGAGTCCACCGACCAGGGCAAGGTTGATTATCTGGTCGATATTTTTCTCCATTATCTCCGCATTATTATTCTGCACTATTATCTCCACACCGGATGAGGCCATACGCCTGTTAAGCTCATCTATAACATCAATTGTTTTATGGGAGAGGTCAATAATATTGGCCTGGTTATCATATACAAGGTTTACTGTTACGGCATCCAGTCCGTTAACACGGCTGTACGATTCTTCTTCCTTTACACCAAAGAAAATATCAGCAATATCCTTGAGGAGTATAGGGCCGTCATTGCTTACGATTATATCGGCAATATCGCTTACATCGGTATATTCAGCTGATATATTGACAAAGAACCTAAGGTCAGCTTCATACACACGACCGGCAAACACCTTATCACTGCTGTTGGATGCTATCAGCGACCTTACCCTGTTCATTGTTATTCCGTTTGCCTTGCATGCTTCCTCATCAAGCCTTATCTCTATGGAGCTTTCCCTGCCACCAAAAACTTCAACGCCTGCTATACCGTCAATATTCTCCAGCTCGGGTTTTATGTCTTTGTCTGTTATGTCCCTGATCCTGTCGACACCGCCGCTGCCCCTCACCTGAAGATCCATAAACTGGCTGTTGATCTGCTCCAGGTCTATCCTGATAATATTGATTATAAACTCTTCCGGAAGGGTTTTTGACAGCACATTTACTTTCTCCTGCAGCTTAAGGTATGAATATTTCAGATCGGCATTCTGGCTGTAATATATCATCACCATACCGTTTCTCGAAGTGACGGTGGATTCTATCTTTTCCACATCCTCAAGGGTACCCACGGCGCCTTCCACGGGTATTACCGCCTGGTTTTCTATATATGATGGGTCAACATCAAGCATGGAGTTTACCTGCACTATCAGTGTTGGCAGCTGGGCATTGGGGTACAGCTCAACCTGCAGTTGCTGATATGAGATATAACCGAGTAATGACAGCCCTATAAAGAGCAT
>CAZGUR010000230.1:0-5209 GCA_964529295.1 uncultured Rikenellaceae bacterium
AGGCTCAAGGATGAAGGAGTACGGCCTGGAAAACGTAAGAGTGGAAGTGGCCAGACCGTTTGACCGTGGCGGATGGGAAAACCAGAAAACATACATTGCAATGACCTCTCCCTACTACACTAACTTTGCTGCTAACCCAAAGGCATGGACAGGCAGTACCAGGGGAGCGGTAAAAGGCATTCCTGTTCTGCTTGATATAAATAATGAAGATGATTTAAAAAAATATAAGGGTCAATTAAAAGGAAAGATTGTTATTATGCCTTCAGCCGGCTCTGCCGAAGTAAGCTTTGACCCTATTGCCAGCAGGTACAGCGGTGAGGAACTGAAAACCCTTAAGGAAATGAGCTATGCCGGGCGCAGCAGACGGGGTAATTTCAATATGGAGGATTACAGAAGAAGGATGATGCTGCAACAGCAGGCAGCTGATTTCCTTAAAGATGAAGGAGTGGCCGTGATATTATCATCCAGCGGTACATATAATATTCCACGCTCAAGCGGTGCCAGGTATACATCAGGCGATGATCAGCCAATAGCAGAAATATACCTGCCACTTGAAGCCCACGGGCGTATACAGAGGATGCTGGAACATAATGTGGATGTGGAGCTCGAAGTTGAAGTTAAGAATGAGTTTTATAAGAGTCCGGATGTAACAAATGTTATTGGCGAGATACCCGGCAGCGATCCTGCACTCAGGGATGAGATAGTGCTTATCGGCGGTCATTATGATTCATGGCATGGAGGAACAGGCGGTGCTGATAACGCATCAGGATGTATAGTTATGATGGAAGCTATGCGGATACTTAAATCACTCGGTGTAGAGCCCAAAAGAACCATACGCATCGGTTTATGGGGAGGAGAAGAACAGGGATTGCACGGATCAAGGGGATATGTGGAAAAGTATATCCGGGACACAAATGGAAATATGCTTGAAGGATTTGATAATTTTGCCGCATACTTCAATATGGACAACGGAACAGGAAAATTCAGGGGCATATACCTGCAGGAGAATGACATGGTCAAACCGGTCTTTGAAGCATGGCTTAAGCCCTTCGAAGATTTGGGCTGTTCCACTGTCACGCTGAGAAATACAAGCGGTACAGACCACCTTGCATTTGATGCACTCGGGCTTCCGGCTTTCCAGTTTATACAGGACAGGATTGAATATGGAAGGACATACCATACTGTAATGGACACATATGAAAGACTGCTGATGGACGATCTGAAACACAATGCCGTTGTTGTTGCCACGCTGGCATATCATGCAGCCATGCGTGATGAGCCATTGCCACGCAAACCGCAATTAGAAAATGAAGAAGGCCGGGGTCGCCGCTGATACCGTTCATTCCGGTAAATAATGGCTGGAGTCAAAGGCACCGTCACATCCGGAGGAGTTCACTGATTGTGCCGGTAACAATGACTGTTTATACTACATGGATAAACTGCCGGAATTCGTATTTAACATTTTGCTTATTAAATTTGTTAATAAATAAAATGTTATTATTCGTTTAAACAGATTAAAATGAAAAATATCTCCCTCCTGCCTGTTCTGCTGCTAATAATAAATTATAGTACTGTTGCACAGAACACCCTTAATCCGCTTATACCTGAATCCTATTCCAATATCAGTTATGATACAGACGGCCGTCTGTATATCGAAATATCAGGTGACAGAATATATGAGAAACAATCTGAGCCTTATTTCTCTGTTGCCAGGATGACAGGCAAGCCTGCAGGCACTGACAGCGGTATACTTTTTGACTTTGAGGATGATAGATTCAACGGCACATTGTATTACGGCTTCATACCCTATGGCGATTCAAAGCACCCCCATCCCGTATATTTTCACTCATCAGCAAGGATACTTAAGGGCAAAGCCTTTATCGAGATATTGAAATCCATGAGTGGTCGCTATGACATGGTAGACTGGGAGAAGGAAGGAAAAGGAACAATCGGTTACAGGGTGGTCAGTTCCACCGGTTATTTTCTCTATGACGGCATTGTGTCTTTCAGGGGAAAAGGGCCATTTGAAATAGCGCCAACAATTATTGAGGGTCCTTTTGTAAACCTATTAACACACGACGGGGCTACCATATCATTAACGACCAACAGGGATATTGCTGTTACTGTATCTGTCGACGGAAAAGAATATAAAGGAGATAGTGCTAGCCGGCATGAGATTAAGATAGACGGACTGGATACATCCACAGAATACGAATACACTGTTAATTATGGCAATAACAGCCAGTCATACAGTTTCAAAACTGCCCCCCAGCCCGGATCAAGGACTGCATTCACCTTTGCCTATGCTTCAGATTCCCGCAGTGGCCAGGGAGGAGGAGAACGTGATATATATGGAGCAAATTTCTATATAATGAAAAAGATAATGGCCCTGGCCCGTTACCGTAATGTATCATTCTTCCAGTTCTCAGGTGATCTGATCAACGGCTACCAGCAAAACCCTGAACACATGGAGCTTGAATATGCCAACTGGAAAAGAGCAGTACAGCCTTTCGGAGCCTACTTTCCCATTTACCTAAGCATGGGTAATCACGAAGCGCTGATAAGGGAGTTTACCGAGGAGAACAGGTGGAGTATATCCATAGACCGTTTTCCGTTTGAAACCGAATCATCGGAAGCCATATTTGCAGATAATTTTGTTATGCCGCAGAATGGCCCTGTCTCGGAGGACGGAGCAAGCTACGATCCTTCAGCTCAAACAACAGATTTCCCTTCCTACAAGGAAAATGTATACTATTATACATATGACAATACCGCGGTGCTGGTGCTTAACTCCGACTATTTCTATGCGCCCAGCACAAATATGATCAAATTCAGCAGCGGTGGCCTGCACGGGTATATAATGGACCGCCAGCTTCAATGGGTGGATAAAACAATAGAAAGGCTTGAATCCGATCCGGATATAGACCATATATTCATTACACAACACACACCTGTCTTTCCCAATGGCGGACATGTAGGCGACGATATGTGGTATAATGGTGATAACGGGTACCGCCCATATGTTGCAGGCAAGCCACTGACAAAGGGCATAATTGAAAGAAGGGATGAACTGCTGGATATAATAGTCAACAAAAGCACCAAGGTGATAGCTGTTCTGACAGGCGACGAACATAATTATGCCAGAACCGAGGTGAGTCCTGATATGGAAAGATACCCGGAAAATTATTATTTTAAAAAAATTGATCTGCAGCGTACAATATACCAGGTAAATAACGGGGCAGCAGGGGCTCCGTACTATGCACAGGAAGAAACACCATGGACAGCATGGGTGAGTGGTTTCACTACCCAGAATGCACTTGTACTGTTTCATATTGAAGGTAAAGAGATCATTATGGAAGTTATCAATCCCGACACCCTTGAAGAGGTTGACCGTATGCAATTAAGATAAACAGAAGCTGCCTTACCGGCCACCCTGATGTTATAGTAATGTTGAAGCGTACAAACACCAGTGAGCGTAAAATGATATTGAATCAATGTTTTATAAATGAATATACCAGACAAGATAAAAGGATATGGCTTTGCATTCCTGGCAACGGTATCAATGGCCAATGTATATATTTTCAGCAAGGCGGCGCTGAATGAGCTGAGTCTTTACCAGTTCGGTTTTTACTGGTTTGGTATGGCCATTCTTTGGAATATCCTTTATGCCGTACCAACGGGTAAGTGGAGAATTATCAAGAGGCTGGGTCGGAAGGAATACAGTATACTATTTGTCCTGGGCATGGTGGAGTTATTCGGTACCATACTTTTTTTTATGTCTATCCAGACAGCCGAAGACCCGGCAATTATGTCTTTTTTACAGAACCTGGTACCTCTTTTTGTAATACTCATGGGTGTTACCCTGCTGGGTGAACGTTTTACCATTCTTCAGTTAAGCGGTATGCTTATAACCCTGGCCGGGGCCGTGGTCACCAGTTTTACCGGCAATATAGCAGAAAAGGGATTTTTTGTCCCGGGCACCGGCTTAATGCTGGCCTCCACTATTTTCCTGGCCACCACAATGATAATAACAAAAAAATACATTAAGAACCTTGATCCCGGCTTACTGGCAACCAACAGGTCAGTATATCTGTTTCTTTCAGCTCTTGCCCTTATAATCATGAAGGGTGAATCACTTATCATATCCCACACTGCCCTGTTCAATGTAAGCTTTGGTTCACTTATCGGCCCTTTCCTTACAGCGGTGTCCATGTATTCAGCACTTAAATTCATTGAAGCATCCAAATCAACTATTATCCAGAGTGCAAAAGGAATATTTGTGACCATAGGTGCATGGATGTATTTTAAAACCATTCCGGAAAGTTTCCAGGTTACAGGCGGCATCATCACCATCATAGGAGTGATCATCCTTATCACTGCACGTGACTACCAGGTAAAGGAAGAAACTTGAAAATGATTGCGAATCTTCTCTTTACAGCTTCTCTTGCCATATACTACCGGCAGACATTGCGCTTCTGAATTTTGTTAAGACCGCTACTGGTTTATCTGATAAAATTTGTACTTTTCAATCTTATTAAGAATGTCCGCGTGGGTACACCGCTTTCCATGCAGGACACACAAACAGACGGTTGCAGGTATAAAACCTGCTATTGAACAGAGCCTTAAAGCTTAGGTAATATTTACCAGAACAAGTAAAATATGAAGTTTTACAGACTAATTAAACTAAACCAATTAATTAAAAATCACCGCCTGAAATTTTTTGGAATCTTTTTATTGCACATTACTAAAAGAAGATATCTGGCAATTCATTTTGACCCCGTAAATGCATGTAATTTAAGATGTAAAATGTGCTATTTTACAGACGAAAATTACCTGAAAAAGTTAAAAGGTGTTTTTCCTTCTGATGAAATTGAATATCTCGGAAAATCTTTTTTCACAAGAGCCATAAAACTTCAAATTGGCTGCGGAACTGAGCCTACTTTATATAAAGACCTGAGTAAAATAATAAAAACTGCTTCAAAATACAGTGTCCCTTATATAAGCCTTACAACCAATGCAAACTTACTCAACAAAAAAGCCCTGGAAGAGTGGATTATTAATGGTTTATCAGAAATAACTGTCTCTTTACATGGTATTAAAAAAGACACTTATGAATCAATGATGACTAAAGGTAATTTTGATAGATTTATAAACTCATTACAATTAATTAATGAGTTAAAAAAAACGTACCCGCTGATTTTAAGGATAA